>NZ_SOFR01000007.1:0-36220 GCF_004402735.1 Cryobacterium sp. MDB1-18-1
CGGCGACCGAAAACTATCTAACTGTCACCGATGTCCTGATACAGGAAGTGTTACCGATGTCCTGATACAGAACTGTCACCCATGTCCAGATACATCACACAACGGTGGATCAGTCGTCCGTGCCCACATTTTGCCCACACTTGCCAGAAATCACCTTGATTTAGCTGGTACCGAGGTGACCGAAATACGTTGAAATTACGCGGAAGTTGACCCTGTTTTACTCCCTGACTGGGGCGGATCTAGGTTTCGAGTCCCAGCGGGGGCACCATCATCCGGCACCGAACTTCCGACTGAGGCCGGACTCGGCGGACTCTCCCAGGCCGACACGCTTCTCTCCACCGACGATGACGTCGAAGGCGATCGGCGGGTCAGGCGCCGACGGCACGCTCGGAGACGGAGCTGAGCAGGAGACTGGTCTCGCTGTTGAGGACACCGGGGATGGAACGGATTCGTCCAAGGAGCCGGTCGAACTCGCCCAGGTCAGCGGTGCGCAACTCGGCGACGAGGTCCCAGGCCCCGTTGGTCGTGTGCAGCGAACTGACCTCCGGATAGCCGCGCAGGGCCCGGATGACGTCACTCGTCGCCCGACCCTCTACCTCGATGAACGAGATGGCCTGCACCACGCCCGGATCCTGGTCCTCACGCACCCGGATGGAGAACCCCACGACAGTGCCCGACTGCACAAGACGGGCCAATCGATTGTCGACGGTGGAGCGGGTCACGCCGAGCTCACGAGCGAGTGCAGCGACTGGTTCTCGCCCGTTCACCCGGAGCAGACTGATCAGCCTGTGGTCGAGGTCATCCAGGGGCATACGCATAGAGTACGGCTCGGGTATGCAAAGTGTGCAATTCCTCATCGTAATTAGTGGGAAAATCCACTATCGATGACGTATTCGCGCACCGTAGCGTTGGAATCCTGATCGAAGGAGGCGCCGAGTGGTGCAGTGCGCAGAAATGACCAACAGCTCCCGGAGCCGCGTGTCCGGGAGTCTACCCATTCCAGCCCACGTCTTCACCAGGGTCTGACCGTCGTGTCGGTTCAGTCACAGGGCACGGTCGTCCTCATCCGTCCGCACCGGTTCACGCCCAACTCTCAAACCGCCGATGACAACACGTTCCAGCCGCTCGTCGACCTGTCGAACCTGAACGAACATCACCACACGGCCCACGGCGAAGTGACCGTCGTGGCCGAGACCCTGCGCGCCAATGGAATCACCGTGCACCTCTTCGAGGACGAGCACGAGGGCCGTCCCGACAGCGTCTTCCCCAACAACTGGTTTTCCACCCACGCCGGCGGCCATATCGCCGTCTATCCGATGCGCACGCCCAACCGCCGCACGGAACGTCGCCAGGACATCCTGGAACTGCTCAAACAGAACTATCGCGTGCAGGACGTGATCGACTACTCCGGCCTCGAATTCGACGGGATCTACCTCGAAGGCACCGGTGCGATGGTACTCGACCACGTCAGCAGAGTCGCCTATGTGGCCAGGTCACAGCGTGCGGATCCTGTCGCCCTCGAACGCTTCTGCACCAACTTCGGCTACGAACCGTTGGTTTTCGACGCCGTCGATGATTCGGGTATCCCGATTTACCACACCAACGTGATGATGTGTGTGGGGACCCGGTTCGCATTGATCGGGCTTGAGCTCATGACTTCGCGCGATCGTCGTGACGAGGTCGTTGAGCGTCTGACGTCTTCGGGCCGCACCGTCATCGAATTGTCGTCCGCCCAGATCAAGGAATTCTGCGGTAACGCCATCGAACTCGAGGGAGACCGGGGCAGGATCCTCGCGCTGTCCCGTCGGGCGTTCACGGCGTTGACGGAACGCCAGCGGGAAACACTCGAGGAGTCCTGCCGTCTTGTGCCCGTGGACGTGCCGACGATAGAACTGGCCGGCGGTTCCATCCGGTGTATGCTCGCCGGAATCCACCTGGATCGACGACGTCACCAGGACAGGTGGCCAACGTCTGCCCCGGCTCCGTTCAGTGCGCTGGGCGCGCGGCAGTAGGGGTGCTTGTCTGCTCCGGAACGACCGCGGATGCCCGGTTCCGACGACTGCTTCGGGCTGGCCCTGGCCAGTCTTGGGTCCCGGCCACGCCCGCCTGGTAAGCGGCTGCTCCGGCGGTACCTGCGCTTGAAGCGTCGGAGTCTGTTCGGACTGAGTTCGCTCAGCGCGGATGCACTCGGACGCGCCCCGTAGCCCAATGGCAGAGGCAGACGACTTGAAATCGTCAAGGTGTGGGTCTGAGTCCCAGCGGCGGCACTCATCCTCGTCGGCGGGATCTCGGCCGCACAAGCTGGTTCGCGCTGCGCAGCACCGTCGGTGCCGTCAGGGTCGCACAGTCCAGCTCGACCGTGGAGCGGATGCTGAACACCGCACTTTCGCCCGCGAGCAGTGTGATCAGCATGTCGTCGACCCGGGCGGACTGGTCTACCTTGTCCACCAGGACGGCAAGATCGCGGGTGAGCGTTGCGGCCGTCACCGTGAGCAGGTAGCCGTTCGGGACCCGTTCGAGTGACGAAGACAACGACGGGGCACCGAGCCGGGTGTCGCGGGGCTCGGCGAAGAACCAGTGGCCACGCACCCCGCTGAGCTCGGCCCGGAGGAGTTCCGCTGCCGCATCCGTTGTCGCGGAGACGGATGCGGGCAGCGGCACGGTCACCGTGGACCGCGCGGGCAGGGTGACCCGTTCCGCGTGCTCGGCCAGCACGATTCCCGCGTCTGTGAGGCGTCGGACGATGAGCTCGCCCGACCAGGGTGAAGCCTCGTCGTTGACGACGACCGCGGCCAGCGTTCCCCCCGCGCGCGGTTGAATGGTCACCAGTCTGTCGGCGTAGGCGTGGCGGATCGCGTAGAGCAGCGGCTTGGGCCGCCCATAGCCGTCGACGGCCGCCCAGGACGTGACCGGCCAGCAGTCGTTGAGCTGCCAGACGACGCTGCCCATGCAGTGCGGTTGCAGGGAACGGAAGTGTTCGATGGCGGTGCCGATGGCGTTGGCCTGGTTGAGCGACATCGCCCAGTGCCAGTCGTCGATGTCGTCGGGCAACGGGTAGTGGGCGAGCAGGCCGTCGGTGAGCTTCACGTTGCCCTCCATCGCCTTCTGGTGCACCAGCATGCCGGGGGACTCGGGAGTGAGCGGGGAGTCGCTGATCGATGCGCGCATGGTCGACCAGGTCGGTGGGCCCTGCCAGCCGAATTCCGCTACGAAGCGGGGCGTGTACTCACGGTAGGCGGGGTAGTCGCGCTGGTTCCACAGGTCCCAGATGTGCATCGTGCCGTTGTTCGCATCGTTCGGCGTGAGTGTTCCGTCACGGCCGAGACCGTCGATGCCGCCCGGGGTGAACGGGCTTCCCGGCGTGTATCCGATGTGCGGCGCCAGTTCGGCCACGATGCGCGGGAAGAGCTCGTAGTAGTAGCCCGCGCCCCAGGTCTTGCCATCCAGTCTCGTCTTCCAGTTCCACTCCTCGTGGCCCCAGAGGTTCTCGTTGTTGCCGTTGAGCACGATCAGCGATGGGTGCGACGCCAGCCTGGCCACGTTGTCGCGGGCCTCCGCTTCGATCTCGCCGAACAGGGGCGCCTCTTCGGAGTAGGCGGCGCAGGCGAGAAGGAAGTCCTGCCACGTGAGCATGCCGCGGTCGTCGCAGAGCTCGAAGAAGTCGTCGGCCTCGAAGATGCCGCCGCCCCAGACCCGGAGCAGGTTGATGTTGGCGAATTCGGCCTGCTCGATGCGGTCCCGGTACCGGTCCCGGTCGACCCGGTGCGGGAAGGAGTCGTCGGGGATCCAGTTGGCCCCGCGAACGAAGACCGGGTGCCCGTTGACGGCGATCGTGAACGGTGTCCCTGTGGCATCCGGCTCGGTGTCGAACGACACGGTACGGAAGCCCACGCGCCGGTGTGCCGAATCGAGTTCGAGTGCTTCGGCGTCGTCCGCGCCCGAATCGTGCAACGTCACGTCGACGGCATAGAGCGGCTGCTCGCCGTAGCCCCGCGGCCACCACCGCGACACCTCGGCAACCTGCAGCGTCACGACCGCGCTCGTCTGGCCCGCGTTCAGAGTGGCCGAGCCGGTCACGCCTCCGACGGATGCCGTCACGATGAGATCTGCGTCGCTCGCCCGGGCGACCTCGACGTGCACGGCGACCGTGCCCGAGTGCCGGGCCGTCCCGTCTGCCCGGACAAGGGTGTCCACGGTGGCGATCGGGCGCACGGACTCGATCCGCGCCGTCGCCCAGCATTCGAGGGCGACCGGGCGCCAGATGCCCGATGTGCTCGTGTCGATGCCCCAGTCCCAGCCGAAGCTGCAGGCCATCTTGCGGATCGCGTTGTACGGGTGGTGGTTCACGTGCGGGCGATAGCCGAGTTCGAGGCTGGCGGCATCCGCGGCCCGGATCGGAGAGGAGAACGTGACGGCGAGCTCGTTCAGGCCGGCGCGCAGATGGGTGCGCAGGTCGAATCGGTAACGGCGGTGCATATTCCTGGTCACGCCGATCCGGTGGCCGTTGAGTTCAACCGTCGCGATCGTGTCGAGACCGTCGAAGACGATCTCGCTCTGGGTGCTGCTGTTCGGCTGCCAGACGAAGGTCGTCGTGTATCGCCAGTCGGTGAGTCCGATCCAGCCGAGCAACTGCTCATTGCCGTCGAGGTACGGGTCGGGGATGAGGCCCGCGGCGAGGAGGTCGGTGTGCACCGACCCGGGAACGCTTGCCGGAATTGTGTGCTGGCGCACGGCCCGGGGGACAGGGCCGTCGAGCGCGGTGACGGTCCAGTCGGCGAGGAGGCGTCGGATCGGGTGACTCGTGGGCACGACGGCCTGGATGGTGGTGTCAGTCATGATGTGGCGGCAGCGACCCGACGACGCCCGGATGGGTGAAATCAGGAATCTGAAATCCGGGCGAGATCGTCATATCGCCTACGTTACGACACGACGCCGCCACCCCGGTAGACCGGGGTGCGCTGGGGCGGGCTGAGCGCTCGCGTCCGGAAGGGCACGACAGAGGCCTTGACAGCACACTTGTTTTTTGCAAGTATGACGTCAGTCCACATGGGAACCTCTACAAGGAGACACGATGACCGCGATGTTCGTCAACCTGCCGGTGACCGACCTGGAGCGCGCAAAGGCGTTCTACACGGCGCTCGGATTCACCATCAACCCGGCCTTCTCGGACCACAACGCGGCCTGCGTCGTCGTCGAAGAAGACCACAGCTACTTTATGATCCTGGTCCGCGAGTACTTTCAGACCTTCACCGACCTTCCGATCGGAGATCCGGCCGTGAACCCCTCCGTGTCGACCGCGATCTTCCTGGACAGTCGCGAGGCGGTCGACAAGGCCGTCACCGACGGCGTCGCCGCTGGAGGCTCTGAGCCCAAACCGGCCTCGGACTACGGCTTCATGTACCAGCGCCAGCTGAACGACCCCGACGGCAACTTCCTCGAGTTCGGCTGGATGGACCCGGTAGCAGCCGCTCAGGGCCCCGAAGCCTTCGCGAATCAGCAGGACTGAGGTCGATGGCCGCACGCGACTATGGTCAATACGGTGGCGTCACGCGAGGCCTGGAGCTTGTGGGAGAGCGCTGGGCCCTGCTCATCGTCCGCGACCTGCTCGTCGGGCCGCGGCGCTACGGCGAACTCGCCGGGGGACTCGCTCGGATCCCGAGCAACATCCTGGCCGCACGGCTGAAGGAGCTGCAGGCGGCGGGCATCATCCGACGGGTGCCTCATTCGCGCGTCATCGTCTACGAGCTGACGCCGTACGGCCGCGAGCTCGAGCCCGTGGTGCTCGCACTCGGGGCGTGGGGATTCAAATCCCTGGGCGATCCGCGGGAGGAGCAGGTCATCACCCCTGACGCCATGACGATGGACCTCCGGACCGCGTTTCGTCCGCAGGTCGCGGAGCAGCTCCCGGCGACCGCGTACGCAGCGCGGTTCGGTCATGCCGAGCTTCTGATCCGGGTTGACGGCTCCACCCTCGATGTGACGCGCGGGGACGGGCCCGTCGACCTCGCCTTCGCCGCTGGTCCGGGCATCCGCCGGCTCATTTCCGGTGAGCTCGGCCCGGAGCGCGCGATCGAGACCGGGGTCGTCGAGGTGCTGCGTGGTCGCCGTGCCCTCCTCGGTCGCTTCGCGAGCACGTTTCACCTGGCCGCCTGAGCCGAGCGCGGTACCGCTATGGCTGCACCCGGAATGCCCTGCGTCTGGACCTGGGGTCGCGGCCCGGCGTAGTGTGTCCGGCATGTCGCTGTTCTGGGAAGAAGTCGTCGTCGATTGTCGCGACCCGAAGGGGCTCGGGCGATGGTGGCAGGAGGCTCTCGGCTGGATCGTGGTCGGCGAGAGCGACGACGAGCTCGAACTCGCCGCGGCCGAGGGTGCGCACCCGACCCTGCTGTTCGGCGCTGTCCCCGAGGGAAAGACCGTGAAGAACCGGCTCCACCTCGACTTCGTCCCCGACGACCAGGCCGCCGAGGTCGGGCGCCTGCTCGGCCTCGGGGCGACCCGTGCCGATGTGGGCCAGCGAGACGTCCCCTGGGTGGTCCTGGCGGACCCGGAGGGCAATGAATTCTGCGTGCTCTCGGCCCGCACGGTTGGTTAGCGCCCGTGTCCGTCGAGCACGGCGGCCGCGAAAAGGCGAGCGCCCTAAACTAGCGTTATGGCGAGGCAAGACGGGGCAGAACGCACACCGGACAAGGTGGTGCACAAGGTGCTCAACAACAACGTCGTCATCTCGATCGACGAGTCCGGTCAGGAACGCGTGCTGATGGGACGCGGGCTGGGATTCCAGCTCCTTCCCAGCGACACGATCGATCCCGCCAAGGTCGAGAAGACCTTCGTCCTCGATCAGGGCAGTGAAGCCGACCATGCCCGCCAACTCCTCGCGTCCGTGCCGTACCCGGTCATCGAAGCGGTCACGCGGGCGGTCGACGAGGCGGAACGGACCCTGGGCCGAAGCCTCGGTCGCCGATTGCCGCTCGCCATCATCGACCACATCCAATTCGTGCTCGAACGGATGCAGAAAGGCATCCGCATCCCGACGACGTCGATGCCCGAATTACGCGTCCTGCATCCGCAGGAGTTCGACGCCGCGACGGCAATGGCCCGATCGGTCAGCGCCAGCCTGGACACCGCCCTCCCGGACGAGGAAGCGGTGTTCCTCACCATGCATCTCCTCAACGCGACCAGGGACGAGCCCAATGGAACCGCGGCACTGCTCTTCCGTCGGGTGCAGCACGTGGTGACGACGGTCGAGGGCGGCCTCGGCGTGCACCTGGACACGGCGAGCCCGGACTACGCGCGGTTCATCCTGCACATCCAATTCCTCCTGCAGCGGCTGGTGGCGAAGTCGATGTTGCGCGGCTCGGACACGTCCTTCTTCGAATTCGCCAAACACAGCTACCCCCGCTCCTACGCCATCGCCGCCGACGTCAAGTCGTACGTCAGTGCCGCCACCGGCTCCGACCTCACCGACGAAGAGCTCCTGTACGTGATCGTGCACGTCGAGCGACTGGCGAACCAGATGGTGGATGGCGCCGCCACCTGATCGTGTACTACGTTGAGACCGCAGGGCGACGACGCTCTGTGGAAGCATTTTCGGATTGTTACCGCATCAGCGGGCAAAACCTGAACTCGCATCGCCAGTACGGCGATGAATGAGTTCAGGTCTTTTTTTTGCCCAAAACACCGATTGATCGCTTCCTGAGCATGGAAGTCGCGATGTCGCGGCGGAAGGTGAATGAGACCGATGGACTACTCCAAGACCGCAGCTGCGGTCCTCAAGGGTGTGGGCGGCGAAGAAAACGTCCAGTCGCTCGTGCATTGCGCGACGCGGCTGAGATTCGTCATCAAGGACGACGCGAAGGTCGACAAGGCGGCGGTCAAGGCCACACCCGGCGTCATCGCGACGGCCGAGGCCGGCGGTCAGTACCAGGTCGTCATCGGCAATGAGGTACCCGAGGTCTTCGCCGAGATCACGAAGATCTCGAAGCTCGGCGGCGCCTCCTCCTCCGGCGGCCAGGCCGCCCAGGACGGCCCGAAGGGCAACCTCGTCAACCGCTTCATCGCGATGATCTCGGCGATCTTCACCCCGCTGGTGTGGGCGCTCGCGGGCACCGGCCTCCTGAAGGCCTTCCTGGCGGCAGCGGTCACGTTCGCCTGGATCGACAACACGACGACGACGTACACGATCCTGAACGCACTCTCGGATGCCTTCATCAACTTCCTGCCGCTGGCGCTCGCAATCACCGCGGCGAAGTACTTCAACGCGAGCCAGTTCACGTCGCTCGCCATCGCCGGTTCCTTCGTGTACCCCTCGATCGTCGCGCTCAACGGCGTGCCGGACATCACCTTCTTCGGCATCCCGGTGACGATGGTCAGCTACGTCTCGAGCGTCATCCCGATCATCGTCATCGTGTGGTTGCAGAGTCACGGAGAGCGGTTCCTGTACGCCGCACTGCCGGCCGCGATCCGCCGATTCGTGACACCCATGATCATGGTGATCATCCTGGTACCGCTCACCTTCCTGGTGATCGGCCCGCTCTCCAACCTGATCAGCACGGGACTGGCCGGCGGTATCGGCTGGGTCTTCACGGTCGTGCCCTGGCTCGGTGGAGCCATCATGGGCGGCCTCTGGCAGGTCTTCGTCATCTTCGGCCTGCACTGGGGCTTCGTCCCGCTGATGACCGCCGAACTGCAGAGCACCGGGTTGATCTACATCACCGCGCCGCTCTTCGCCGCGGTGCTGGCACAGGCTGCGGCCGTCGCCGGGGTCTGGGTGCGCACCCGCAACTCGAACCTGAAGTCGCTCGCTGCCCCGGCCACCCTGTCGGGCTTCCTCGCCGGTATCACGGAGCCGGCCATCTACGGCGTGAACCTGCCGCTCAAGCGGCCGTTCGTCTTCGGAGTCGTCGGTGGTGTCCTCGGTGGAGCCCTGATCTCGGCCGGCGGCGTCGCCGCGAACGCCTTCGTGCTGCCCTCGCTGCTGGCGCTGCCAGCCCTGTTCGGTACCGGAAACACCGTGATGCTGATTCTGGGCCTTCTCGTCGCCATCATCGTGCCGTTCGGCCTGACCGTGATCCTCGGATTCAAGGATCCGGCCAACGATGCCGCCGCAGTCGTGGACGGCACCGACCTCGAGGTGCTGAGCCCGCTCGACGGCACCGCCGTTGCACTGAGCGAGGTTCCCGACGCCGTCTTCGCCGGCGGCGACCTCGGCAAGGGTGTTGCGATCATTCCCCGCGTCGGCGCCGTCTACGCCCCGTTCGACGCTCTCGTCGTAGCCGCATTCCCGACCGGGCATGCCATCGGGCTGCAGCACGCGGATGGAGCGGACGTGTTGATCCACGTCGGCATCGACACGGTCAAGCTCGGTGGCAAGTACTTCTCCCTGAAGGTGGAGAAGGGCCAGCAGGTCAAGGCCGGCGATCTCCTTCTCGAGTTCGACATCAACGCGATCACGGCAGCCGGATACGACATCACGACGCCGGTTATCATCACGAACCCGAAGAAGTATCCGGCCATCGGCTCACCAGCCTCGGGCCCGGTAGCGCACGGAGACCCCCTCTTCCTGGCGATCGCCGAGGAAGAACTGGCCACCGCGAAGTAAGCGAGGGCGGTTTGTACGTCCCGGTGGAGGAGCGGCTGGGCTGCTCCTCCACCGGCCATCTGCGTAATACGTAGTCAGTAGTAAAAGGAGTACACGAATGACCGATTCAACACCCGTCACATTCCCGCAGGGCTTTCTCTGGGGCGGTGCGACCGCCGCGAACCAGATCGAGGGTGCATACAACGAGGGCGGCAAAGGCCTGTCCATCCAGGACGTCATGCCGCAGGGAATCACGACGCCGCGCACCGCGGGCCCCACGGACGACAACCTCAAGCAGGTGGCCATCGACTTCTACCACCGCTATGCCGAGGACATCGCCCTGTTCGCCGACATGGGCTTCCGGACCTTCCGCTTCTCGATCGCCTGGAGCAGGATCTTCCCGCTCGGCGACGAGGCGGAGCCCAATGAGGAGGGCCTCGCGTTCTACGACCGCGTCATCGACGAATGCGAGAAGCACGGCATCGAACCGTTGGTCACCATCTCGCACTACGAGACCCCGCTGCACCTGACGGAGACCTACGACGGTTGGGTCAACCGTGACCTGATCGGATTCTACGAGCGGTACGCGCGGGTGCTCTTCGCCCGATACGGCGCCCGGGTGAAGTACTGGCTCACCTTCAACGAGATCAACTCCGTGCTGCACGCCCCGCTGTTGTCTGGCGGCATCAACACACCGAAGGACCAGCTCACCCGGACCGACCTGTATCAGGCCGTGCACAACGAGCTGGTGGCGAGTGCGCTCGCGACCAAGGCCGCCCGCGAGCTCGCCCCGTCCGCCCTGGTCGGCTGCATGATCCTCGCGATGCCGGTCTATCCGTTGTCGCCCGATCCCGACGACGTGATGGCCTCGCTCACCACCGAGCGCACCAACCTCGCCTTCGGCGACATCCACGTGCGCGGAGAATACCCGGGGTACTACCTGCGCAGCCTGCGCGACCAGGGCGTCGAACTGGTGATCACCGACGACGACCGGGCACTGCTCAAGGAGAACACCGTCGACTTCGTCTCCTTCAGCTACTACGTGAGCGTGGCGGAAACCGCCGACACATCGAATCGTGTCACGGGCGAAGGGAACATCTTCCCCGGGGTCGCCAACCCGACGCTGAAGGCATCCGAGTGGGGCTGGCAGATCGACCCGGTCGGCCTGCGCATCGTGCTGAACCAGTTCTGGGACCGCTGGCAGAAGCCGCTGTTCATCGTCGAGAACGGTCTCGGAGCGAAGGATGAGCTCGTCACGGTCGACGGCCGGAAGACCGTCATCGACGACTACCGCATCGAGTACTTCAACGATCACCTCGTGCAGGTCGGCGAGGCCGTCGCCGACGGCGTCGACGTGATGGGCTACACCTCCTGGGGGTGCATCGACCTCGTCAGCGCCAGCACGGCACAGATGAGCAAGCGGTACGGGTTCATCTACGTCGACCGCAACGATGACGGAACGGGCACCCTCGACCGTTTCAAGAAGAAGTCGTTCGACTGGTACGCCGAGGTCATCCGATCCAATGGTGCGAGCCTCACCCGATAGCGTAGAACCAAACGGGTTCGTCCCGTCGGCTGCCTCCTGGATGCACTGTCCCGGAGGCGGCCTCGTCTGGAGTAGATCATGATTTCCCCCCGCATCGCTTTCCTCGACGTCGACGGCACCCTCATCGACTCCGGCGAGGCGATCGCACCATCGTCGATCGAGGCGGTGCGCAGCGCCCGGAAGAACGGTCACCTCGTGTACCTCAGCACGGGGCGGGCGTCGGTGGAGATCTACCCGGCGATCCGGGACATCGGCTTCGACGGGGCGATCAGCGCCGGCGGCGGGTTCGCCGAAGTCGGCGGCGACGTCGTGATCTCCCGCACGATGCCCGAACCGGCGGTGGCGCGAATGGTCGGGTTCTACGAGGCCGCGGGCTACGACTTCTACCTCCAGTCCTACGACAAGCTCTACCCGAGCCCCGGGGTGCGCTCGCGCTTCGCGACCTACCTCGAGGACGACAGGGAACGAAAGGGTGATCCCCGGCCCGACCTCGCCTCCGTCACCGGGGCCGAGGAACACCCGGTCCTGAAGGCTTTCGGGGACGTGCGGCCGCTGTCATTCACGGGCATCGCCAAGTCGGTCTTCCTGGCCGGTGACCTTCGGGCCTTCGATCGAGTCTCGAACGCGCTCGGCGACGATTTCCACGTCATCACCGGCACCATTCCCCACATGGGTCGCGGCAGCGGCGAGGTGACCCTGGGCGGGGTGAACAAGGGCAGCACGATCTTGAAGTTGCTCGACCTGCTCGGCCTCGACGCGGCATCCGCCATCGGCATCGGCGACAGCAGCAACGACATCGAAATGCTCCAGGTGTGCGGTGTCGGCATCGCGATGGGCAATGCCACCGACGAGGTCAAGTCCCACGCCGACGAGGTCACCACCGCCGTGCTCGACGACGGGGTCTGGAACGCCTTCCGCCGCCATGGCCTGATCTGAGCGGATGCCGGTACCGACCGGGCGCGGCGTCGCCGGTGTGCGAAACGACGGGGTCAGAGCCGCGTCGTGGATGCGCGCGGGATGAGGCGCACCGGGACACGGTGCACTCCCGGATGCGGCTGTCCCTTGATGGCGTCGATGAGTTCGCGTGCCACCGCCCGGCCCAGCTCCTGGAGATTCATGTCGATCGTGGTGATCGGCGGGCGTGAATGCACGCTGAACAGTTCCCAGTTGTCGTAGCCGACGACGGCGACGTCCTCGGGCACGCGGAGGTTCTCATCGCGCAATTGCTCGATGGCGCCCCGGGCGATCTGGTCGCTGGCGCAGAAGATCGCGTCGAAGTGGTGCCCGGCCTCGATGAGGGCATGCACGCACTGACGGCCCCAGTCCTCGCTCCAGTCGCCGTACAGGTTCTCACCGCCGACGAGCTGCAGGCCATGCCGCTTCATCGCCTGGGTGGCGCCGGTGAGCCGTTCGACGGCCGCCGAGAAGGTGGGATCGCCGCTGATCGCGACGATACCGCGTCGGCCCCGGGAGACGAGGTGGTCGATGGCGAGGTCGGTGCCCTGGGAATTGTCCGTCGTGAATGAGGAGTCCTTCGGGTCCTGGCTGGCGGCGAACGCATAGGCGACCGGTACCGTCACCTGTTCCGTGATCGAAGGGCGGGACGTGTCACTGTCGCCCAGGACGATGATGCCGTCGACGCGTTTCGCCATGAGGGTGCGCAACTGGTGCGACTCCCGGATGGAGTCGTTCCGGGCATCCGTGAGGATGACCGACGTGGAGTCCGCACCGAAGGCGTCCTCGACGCCGAGAAGAATCGGAACGACGAACCGGTTGGCGAGGTCTGCGGTCAGGACGCCGATGGTACCCGTGATCGACGAATTGAGTGCGCGGGCGAACGGGTTGGGCGTGAAGGCGAGGCTCCGGGCCACCTCCTCGACGTGCTGCCGGGTTGCCTCGCGCACGACGGTCTTGCCGTTGAGAGCCTTGGACGCCGTCGCAATGGACACGCCGGCGGCACGCGCCACGTCGGCGAGGGTGACTGCGTCATTCGTCTTGCCCATGGTGTCCTTTCGCCTCTGAAACCGATGTCGAGGCCGGTCATTGTTCGGCCGAGTCGCGTGAAACCCTACGAGAAAAGACTGTACCCCGCGTGCCCCGCAATTCACTGACAAAAGAGACAAATTCCGATTGACGTACCGGGAAACTCAGTGCTAGCCTCGCCCTATTGAAACTAGTTTTATTTGTTTCACAATTCTGCTCTGATATTCCTGCCCTATTCCAATGAAGGAAAAACGTGATGACAATGAAGTTCGTACGTAGCACGATGGCCGTCGCCGGGGTCGCGACCCTCGCACTGGCCATGGCCGGATGCTCGGCTGCCGGTGGCAGCTCCAGCAGTGCCGGCAGCACCGAGTACACAGTGTGGGATCCGTATCCCCAGCACGACGCCAGCTCCGACTGGGCCAAGCGCATCGATGCCTGCGGTGTCGACGCCGGCGTGACCATCAAACGTACGGCGTACGACTCCCAGTCGCTGACCAACCAGTCCCTTCTTGCCGCCCAGGAGGGCACCGCAGCCGACGTCATCCTCCTCGACAACCCGGCCGTGACGACCCTGGCAGACACTGGCGCCCTGAACGACATGGAGTCCATCGGGCTCGACACATCCGCGATCGACCCCAATCTCCTCGGGGCCGGTGTCCTCGACGGCAAGACGTACGGCATTCCCGTCGGCGCCAACACCCTCGCGCTCTATTACAACAAGGACGTCCTTGACGCGGCGGGCGTCAATCCTGCGACGGTCACGGACTGGGCCAGCCTCACCGCAGCCCTGCAGCAGGTCAAGACCGCCGGTCACAAGGGCATCACCTTCGCCGGCTTCGCGAGCGAAGAAGGAACCTTCCAGTTCCTGCCGTTCTTCTGGGGAGCCGGAGCCAACCTCAACAAGCTCGACTCGACCCAGGCGATTTCTGCGTTGACACTGTGGACCGACTGGGTCAGCCAGGGCCTCGCGCCGAACTCAGTCATCACGAATTCGCAGAACACCAACTGGGAGGAATTCCTCACCGGTGACTTCGGCTTCGCGGTGAACGGCACGTGGCAGGTCAACAGCGCAGCGAAGGCCAGCTTCAAGACCGGCTACATCACCATCCCGGCCGAGGCCGGGGGAGCGGCTCCCGCACCGACCGGCGGCGAATTCATGGTCATCCCGACCCAGAAGGACACGGCGCGCTACGACGTGTCCAAGAAGATCGTCGAATGCATGAGCACCACCGCAGGCCAGGTCAAGACCGCCGACACGTTCGCGTACTACATCCCCGCGACCACGGCAGGCCAGGCCGCCCTGCTTGTCGAACACCCGGAACTCTCGGTGTGGGTCGACGCCGTGAAGGCAGCCAAGGGGCGCACCAGCGACAACCTCGGTGCGAACTACCCGAAGATCTCAGAGCAGGTCTATACCGCCATCCAGAACGCACTGAGCGGTGCGATGACGCCCACGGAAGCGCTGAAGGAAGCCCAGACCGCTGCCGCAGCAGCTATCGCCAAGTAGACCGAAGCCTCCCACCGAGAACACGAAGGGCATCCCACCATGACCACACTTCCTGCCCGCGTCGGGGCCGCACGCCCCGACGCGGGTGGGGCGGTCGGCACATCCGCTCCACTCCCCCCGAAAAAAAGATCGAGGCGAACTTCTTTCGGCACCAGCCAGTGGGTTGCCCTGGCCTTCGTCGCCCCTCTCATCGCCTACCTCATCATCTTCTACGCGTTCCCGCTCTATCGGAACATCGAACTGAGCCTCCACGACTACACCCCGCGCGCCTTCGTGCAGGGCAATGCCGCGTTCGTCGGCATCGAAAACTATGTCGCCGTCTTCGGATCGAAAACGTTCGCCAAGGCGCTGACCAACACGGCGCTGTTCACCGTCGTCTCAATCGCGTTCCAGTTCGGCATCGGCCTCATCCTCGCCGTCTTCTTCCGGAACAACTTCCGACTCAACGGCGTCTTGCGAGGGTTGTTCCTGGTCCCGTGGCTGCTCCCGCTGATCGTGTCCGCGTCGACCTGGTCGTCCATGATGAACTCGGACAACGGGGTGATCAACTCGGCCCTCAGCGTGATCGGGGTCGCACCCGTGAACTGGCTGACCTCGCCCGATCTGGTGCTTGCGTCCGTGATCATCGCGAATATCTGGCTGGGGATCCCGTTCAACCTCGTCGTCCTCTACTCGGGTCTGCAAGACATTCCCGAAGACCTCTACGAGGCTGCCTCCCTCGATGGTGCGAACGCGTGGCAGAAATTCTGGCGGATCACCTTCCCGTTGCTGCGTCCGGTTTCGCTGATCACGATCCTGCTCGGGCTGATCTACACGCTGAAAGTCGTCGACATCATCTGGATCATGACGGCCGGCGGCCCGGGGGATTCCTCGACCACCTTCGCCACCTGGTCGTACCGGGAGGCCTTCGGAACGGGCAACCCCGACTTCAGCCCGGCTGCAGCCGTGGGCAACGTCCTGATCCTGATCGCCCTGATCTTCGGGTTCATCTATCTGCGCATTCAGAACAGGACGGAGAAATAATGTCTCATCGACGCTCCTGGTGGAAGACCGCGATCGGACTCCTCCTCACCGCTGTCATGCTCTTTCCCGTGTACTGGATGATCAACGTCTCCTTCACGAAGACAAGCGATCTGCGCGATTCACCGCCCAACCTCTTCCCATTCTCACCGACGCTCGACGGCTACACCGCGGTGCTTTCGCAGCAATTGCCATACCTCGGCACGAGTCTCCTGATCGGCCTTGGCACGGTTGTCGTCACGCTCGTCATCTCCGCGCCTGCCGGCTACGCGCTCGCCAAATTGCGCTTGCGAGGTGCTGCCCCGCTCACGTTCATCCTGCTGGTCGCGCAGATGATCCCCGGTGTCGTGATGGCGATGGGGTTCTACGCCATCTACCTGAACAGCGGACTCCTCAATACCGTCGGTGGCCTGATCCTCGCTGATTCGACGATCGCCGTTCCGTTCGGTGTCCTCCTCTTCACTGCCTTCATGTCCGGTATCCCCAACGAACTCATCCAGGCGGCCACGGTCGATGGAGCAGGACCGTGGCGCACCTTCCGGTCGATCGTGCTGCCCGTGAGCCGGAACTCCGCGATCACGGTCTCCCTGTTCGCCTTCCTGTGGGCGTGGTCCGACTTCATCTTCGCGTCGACCCTCTCCCGGAGCGGGCAATTCCTGCCGATCACCCTGGGCATCTACAAGTACATCGGCAACAACACCTCGCAATGGAACGCGATCATGGCTACCGCAGTCGTCGCGTCCATACCGGCGGCCATCCTGCTCATCGTCGCCCAGCGCTACGTCGCCGCCGGCGTGACCGCCGGCGCAGTAAAGGACTGACTCATTCCAGGCCAGAGCATCACCGTCCCCACACCCAACCCGACCCCGTCGGGGCCTGACCTGCCGGCCTTCGATGTGCGTGACATTCCCTTCAGCGCGAGGGGAGCGTGGTTCGACATCTCGCCCGTCGTTGCGCTGCACACCGTGCATCAGGACCTGCATCTGGTCTCCCACCAGAACGGAATGCACGCGGTCTTCATTCTCGTGCCGCAGGTGGACGGCGTCCGGACGGAGACGACCGTCACGGCCTCGCCTGCACTCCTGTCGTGGACCGCGGCAGAAGGAAAGATCGATGCGGCCTTCGACGGGGTGGCCTGCCTGCGCATCCGCGGTCGCGGCGTCGACCTGACGATTGGCGATGCGTCGACGGGGCTGACTCCGTTCACGGGCTCCTACCTCTTCCGCGACCCGATGGACGGCGCCGCCGTCTTCACCTCCTACGAAACGGGTCGCCGCTACCGGGTCACCAGCCTGCGCGGCGAGCTCGACGTGCACGGCGTCGAGGCCCTCGGTGCGCATGTCCGTGACGTCGTCGTTTCCGGAGCCGACGGCTGGGAAGTGGCGATCGAGGAGTTCGAGTCCGCCCGGCCGAGCTATCGCCCGGCTCTCTCATTCGACCAGGTCGTCCTGTCGACCCGCCAGGACTTCGCGGGGTACCTGGACCGTGTGGCGGGCTGGAGCGACGCGCGCACGCCGACCGCTGCGCTCGCCGGCTACGTGATGTGGTCGGCGACGGTTCGCCCGCTCGGCTTCCTCGAGCACGAATCCATCCTGATGTCCAAGCACTGGATGGACAAGGTCTGGAGCTGGGACCACTGTTTCAACGCGCTGGCCCTGGCCCCCGGCGATCCCGGCGCTGCGCTCGGCCAGTTTCGGCTCATCTTCGACCACCAGGACTCCTCCGGCGCTCTACCCGACTCCGTGACGCACTCAGAAATCCTGTACAACTTCGTGAAGCCGCCGATTCACGGTTGGGCATTCGACAAGCTGCGCCAGCGGATGCCCGACGCCATTCCCGTGGACGTCCTGGCGGCCGTATACGACCAGTTGTCGGCCTGGACGGATTTCTGGCTCAACTCCCGGCGCATCGCCGGGCACGAGCTCGCGCACTACCAGCACGGCAATGACAGCGGTTGGGACAATTCCTCGACCTTCGACCGCGACCGCGTCATCGAGGCCCCCGACCTCGCCGCCTTCCTGATTCTGCAACTCGACACTCTCGCGCGGCTCGCCGACGAACTGGGCCGGGACGACGGAGCCAGCAGGCGCGGCCAGCGTGACTCCATGGCGACCGCCCTGCTGGCCGAGCTCTGGGACGGCGAGCACTTCGTGGCCCGCGCCCCGCTGAGCGGGCGCACGAGTTCCACGACGAGCCTCCTCAACCTGTTGACGATCGTCGCGGCGGATTTCCTGCCGGTGGAGGTGCGCGAGCGTGTGGCCGATTCCATCGCGGGTCATCTCACCGATTGGGGACCGGCGACCGAGCTGCCCTCATCACCGCTGTACGAATCCGACGGCTATTGGCGGGGCCCGATCTGGGCGCCTTCCACCGTGATCGTCGAAGACGGGTTACGCAGGGCAGGCTTCACGACACTCGCGGATACCGTCAGCGAGCGCTTTCGCCGCCTCTGCGAAAGGTCGGGGTTCGCTGAGAATTTTGACGCGCTGAGCGGCGACGGTCTCCGCGACCGTGCATACACCTGGACCGCGAGCTCCTACCTCCTGCTCGCGCACGAAGCGTTCATCCGAGCGTCCGACAACTGACCGAAAGAACACGACACATGCCTTCTCTTATCGCACCCCCGACACTCCGCGGAGGCCCCGTGCGGCCGTCGACGAGCGCGCTGCGGGCACTCGGACCGGACGAAGTGTCTCTCACCGGGGGATTCTGGCAGGAGAAGCAAACCCTGAACTCCGAAGTCATCCTTGACCACTGCCAGCGGTGGATGGAGCGGATCGGGTGGATCGGGAACTTCGATCGCGCCGCCAACGGCGCGCTCGGCAGCGACCACGCCGGGATCGAGTTCGTTGACTCCGAAGTGTACAAATTGCTTGAGGCTCTGGCCTGGGAACTCGGACGAAAGCCCGACGCCGATCTCGAATTCAGATACCGCGCCCTGGTCGCCCGTGTCGAGTCGGCCCAGGAGGCCGACGGATACCTGCACACGAGCTTCGGGCGCTCCGGGCAACCGCCGCGCTATTCGAACCTGGAATGGGGACACGAGCTCTACTGCTTCGGGCACCTCATCCAGGCTGCCGTCGCGCGGCTACGGTCCGGTTCCGATGACGAGCTCGTGCGGGTGGCTCGGCGTCTCGCCGACCACGTCTACGGCGAGTTCGGGCCGGACGGTCGTGACGCCGTCTGCGGGCATCCCGAGATCGAGGTCGCCCTCGTTGAATTCTCCCGAGCGACAGGCGAGCCGCGCTACCTCGAACTCGCCCGCATCCTCGTCGAACGTCGTGGGCGCGGCCTGCTCGTACCCGACAGGTTCGGAGCAGAGTATTTCCTCGATGACATGCCGGTGCGGAACGCCACCGTTCTCCGCGGTCATGCGGTGCGTGCGCTGTACCTGGCTTCGGGCGCCCTGGACGTGGCCGTCGAGACCGACGATTCGGCGCTCGCGAGCGCGGTGGCCGCGCAGTGGGACAACACCGTGGCCAGGCGCACGTACATCACGGGCGGCGTTGGATCACACCATCTCGACGAAGCATTCGGCGAAGACTACGAGCTGCCGCCGGACCGCGCCTACGCGGAGACCTGTGCTGGAATCGCATCGGTGATGCTGAGCTGGCGCCTCTTGCTGCAGACCGGCGACGCCAAGTACGCGGACCTCATCGAGCGCACACTCCTCAACAACATCCTCGCCTCCCCGCGCGCCGATGGCCGGGCGTTCTTCTACACCAACACCCTTCACCAGCGCGTGGACGGTACCGTGCCGGAGGAGGATGAAATCAACGCGCGCGCGCAGTCCAGCCTTCGTGCTCCCTGGTTCGAGGTGTCGTGTTGCCCGACGAACATCGCCCGCACCCTGGCCAGCGTCAACCTGTACTTCGCAACCGCAACGGAAACCGGGGTGCAACTGCACCAATACGGCGACTATGACGTCGCGACGAATCTTGCGACCGGCCAGATCGCCCTCGAGGTGAGAACGGGCTACCCGTTCGACGGTACCGTCTCGGTTCACATCCGCGAGGCGCCGGAAGCGGAATCATCGGTCTCCCTGCGCATCCCACGGTGGGCCATCGGCCGCGCCGTCGTCACGGTCAACGGGGCACGAGTCGATTGCTCCGGATCGACGGTCACCATCAGTCGCGCCTTCCGCGCAGGTGATCAATTGACGCTCGACCTGCCGATGGCGCCGCGGGTGACCCACCCGCATCCGTCGATCGACGCGGTCCGCGGAACGGTCGCCATCGAGCGTGGCCCACTCGTGATGTGCCTGGAATCCTGCGACCTCCGGGAGGGACACGACCTCGCAGGCGTGTCCATCGACGATCGCGTCGGCCTGACCGAGACCGTGCGGGGAGCGCGGGTGCACGCGCAGTCAGCCCAATCGCCGAATCCTGACTGGCCCTATGGCCACGACGGCGGGTTCACGGCTGAGAATGCCGCCTGTGACGTCGAGCTCATTCCCTACTTCGACTGGGCGAACCGTGGCCCGTCCACGATGCGCGTCTGGCTCCCGGTCGCGACGCGCCCTGATCATTGAACCGAGTGTGATGCGAGCCCGGTGACGGCCTCGCAACGAGCCGTCGTTCCCAGCTGTTGCCTTCTCGGGAAAACCTGACCCCACCCGGCGGAAGTCAGGGGCGGGCGTCGGGTGCAGGCTCCAGGAGTGCGGCGAAAACGTCGCCGAGTGGACCGGCCAGGTCTCCTGCGGAGGCCGATGACAGGGCCTCCAATCCCGAGGTGGTTCGCAACAGCACGATGCCGAAGCCGACGGACAGGGCGATCTGGGCGCGCAGCATGAGATGCTCGGTTTCGGCGTCATCCGGCCGCCAGCCGGCGGCCGCGGCCAACCGTTCGGCGAAATGACGGAACGTATTACGGCGGATCCGTTCCGCCGATTCATCCCCGGAGGAACGCAAGAGCAGGAGGAGCCCGAGCGGATGCTCACCGCTCGGCAGCTCCGCGAGGTGCCTGAGCATGGTCTGCAGCATCAGCTCAACGGTGTCGCTCTCCGGGATCGGGCGGTCGAGCTCTTCAACGGCACGGGTCAGGCACGCCTCGAAGAGGCCTTCCTTGGATGTGAAATACCGGTTGATCAGTGCCACGTTCACGCCGGCGTCCGTGGCGATGTCCCGGACCGTCGTCGCCGCGTAGCCGTCGTGCGCGAATCGACGCCGTGCCGCCTGCAGCAGGCACTGCCGCGTATTGGCGGCGTCGCGCTGCCGGACGCCGCCCGGGGCGTCGGACTCGGAGGGGGCGGCATCGATGGTCGGCATACCCGGTGTCATGGCATCCTTTCGTTCCCCTCCACGGTACAGGCCGGCAGAACCGATGTAAACATGCTTTGACTTACGGGCGATCATGGCTATGCTGGCCTAAGTCGCCAACTGTTTACATAGCATCCGGAGAGATATGTCCCAAACAACCGAACGGCCGGCCACGGGCTCGATTCCGACGCCCGCCCGTAGCCGAAACAGCACGCTCATCGTCCTCTACCTGTCCCTCGGTGGCCTGGCCTTCTCGGTCCTGCAGTCGCTCGTCGCCCCGGCACTCGCGACGATCGGGAAAGACCTCGGCGCCTCGACCGCCGATGTCAGCTGGATCCTGACGGCGTATCTGCTGTCGGCATCCGTGTTGACGCCCATCCTGGGACGTCTCGGGGATATGGTCGGCAAGCGCCGGATCATGATCGTCGTGCTCGCCCTGCTCCTCGCGGGCACCGTATTGGCGGCGCTCGCCCCCAACCTGGGTGTCCTGATCGTGGCCCGCGTGCTGCAGGGTGCGGCCGGTGCGGTGATGCCGCTTTCGATCGGCATCGTGCGCGATGAACTTCCGCACGAGAAGGTCGGGGTGACCATCGGGTTGCTGTCGGCGATCTTCGGCGTCGGTGCCGGGGTCGGCATCGTCGCCGCGGGACCCATTGTGGAGAACCTGTCCTGGCCGTGGCTGTTCTGGCTGCCGGGAATCCTCGTCGTCATCGCCCTGCTCGGTGTCATCTTCGGGATGCCGGAGTCACCGGTCAAGCGACCCGGCCACCTCGACGTGCTCGGTGCTGTCATCCTGACGGTCGGCCTCGTTTCGCTTCTCCTGGCGATCAGCAAGGGACAGTCCTGGGGCTGGGACTCCGGCAGCACGATCGGCCTCCTGGCCCTCGGCGCCCTCGCCCTCGTCGTGTTCGTGTTCGTCGAGCTGCGGGTGAAGGAACCCCTGATCGACATGCGCCTGTTCAAGATCCGCGGCGTGTGGACGGCGAACGTGGTGGGACTCGTCTTCGGTTTCGCCATGTTCGGCACCTTCGTCCTCGTGCCGACGCTGCTCCAGCTGCCGACCGTGACGGGCTACGGCTTCGGCGAGTCGGTGTCCTCTGCCGGCCTGTTCCTGCTCCCCACCGTGCTCATGATGGTGGTCTTCGGTCCCGTCGCCGGCATCCTCGTGCGCAAGATCGGCCCGAAGCCGCCGATGGTCTTCGGCGCCCTCTTCGTGACCGCCGCATTCGTGATTCCCGCATTCAACCACGCCGAACTCTGGCAGGTCGTCGTGTCGGGCCTGCTCACCGGTGCCGGTATCGGCCTGGCCTTCGCAGCGATGTCCAACGCGATCATCGAGAGCGTGCCGATCCACCAGACCGGAGAGGCGAGCAGCGTCAACACGATTGCGCGCACCATCGGCAGCAGCATCGGCACAGCCGTGATCGCCGCGTTGATCACGTCGCACAGCACCTCGCAGGGCCTGCCCCTGGACGACGCCTTCACGATCGGCTTCTGGGTCTGTGCCGCCGTGGCCGTTGTCGCGATCATCGCAGCGCTCGCAGCGCCGTCGATGAGCAAGCGCCGCGAGCAGGCACTCGCCCTCGGCGTCGAAGACCTCGACTGAACGCAGTGCCCGGACCGGGACCCCTCGGGGACCCGGTCCCTTCGGCTGTCGGAGAGAGCTCAGTCGCAGGGATCGACCGTGCGTTCGCCGGTCAGTGCGGCCACGGGAACGGCGCAGGTGTCGCCCTTCCACGCTTCGATTCCTTCCCGGACCGCGAAGCCGGCGATGAACAGCGCCGCGAGCGAGTCCGCCCACGCCCAGCCGAGCAGGGTATTCAGTAACAGCCCGATCAGAAGAGCGGCCGAGAGGTAGGCGCAGATCAGGGTCTGCTTGGAATCGGCCACGGCTGAAACCGAGCCGAGTTCGGTCCCGGTGCGACGTTCCCACCAGCTCAGGAACGGCATCACGAGCAGGCTGGCCATGGCGAGCCCGATGCCGACCGGGCTGTGCACGGCCTCCCGGACTCCGAAGAGGGACAGGGTGGCGTCGACACTCACGTAGGCGGCGAGCCCGAAGAACGAGAAAGCGATGACTCGCAGGGCGACCCGTTCGCGCTTCTCCGGATCGGGTGCGGAGAACTGCCACGCGATCGCGGCGGCGGACAGGACCTCCACGATGGAATCGAGGCCGAACCCGATCAGCGCGGCCGAGGTGGCGACGGTTCCGGCGGCGAGGGCGATGATGGCCTCGACCACGTTGTAGCTGATCGTGATAGCGACGATCCAGCGGATCCGGCGCTGCAGGACTCCTCTGCGCCGGGGATCCAGGCCGCGCGACGGCGCACCCGTTTCTGGCTTCATGCTCGGGTATCGCGGCAGAACGGAACACGACTCAGCATTCCCTGACTGTATCGCAGAGCATGACGCGTCGGTGAGGAAGCAACATTCGGATGATCGTGACGATTCGCCTTCGGGGTACGTCCTATAAGTGACTGTTCCCAATTCCGATCCGGCGAACGGTCCACGCCTGCCCCCTCTCTACGGTGGAGGGCGTTTGAATCGTCCCGCCGGCCTGCCGGCGCGACTCGATCGCAGTACTGGAACGAGGCTTCATGCTCCCCTCCACCCTTGCCCGTGCGACCCTGTCGGCCCGCGGCCCGGTCAGCGAGCGGCTCCTCGCCGCGCTCTCCGAGCCCACCGAAACGGGAGGGTCCGGCCTGGCCGGGTTCGAGGCGCTGGCCGCACGAGCCCTCGGCCGAGTCCCGGACATCCTGGTCGACGAGGACCTGCAGCTGACTCTGTTCCTGCTGTACCGCCTGCACTACGACGGTGTCGTGCCGGGCGACGACGAGTGGGAATGGCATCCCGCCCTCCTGGCCGCACGTGTCGTCCTCGAGCGCGGTTTCGAAGCCGCATTGCGGGCCTCGGCGCCGCAGCCTCCGATTCCCGCGGCGACCCGCGACGACGTCGCCCGTGCACTCTTCACCCTGACCGGGCACGAGCACAACCCAGGCCTGGCACTCTACGTGGCGCGCGCGGCCACCTGGCAGCAGGCCGTCGAGTTCCTCGTCCACCGCTCGGTCTACGCGCTCAGAGAGGCGGATCCGTACGCCTGGGGAATCCCGCGCCTGGCCGGCCGGTCCAAGTCGGCACTCATCGAAATCCTTGCCGGTGAATACGGCGGCGGCCGGGTCGAGCGGATGCATTCGGTCCTCTTCGCGGATGCCCTGAGGGCGGCGGGGCTCGAGGGGGACTACGTCGCATCCGTCGACGCGGTGCCGGCTGTCACGCTCGCTTCCGTCAACGCGATCTCGATGTTCGGGCTCAACCGGCGCCTGCGCGCCGCGCTCGTCGGGCACCTGGCCGCCTTCGAGATGACGTCGGCGATTCCCAGCCGCTTGTACTCCGATGGATTCCAGCGGCTCGGTTTCGACGACAGTGTGGCCCGGTACTTCGATGTGCACGTCGAAGCCGGCTTCGCGCGCGAACAGTCGGCCTTCCGGGACCTGGCCGGTTCGCTCGTCGAAGATGACCCGGAGGCGGTCGGCGACATCATGTTCGGAGCGAGCGTGTTCCTGACTCTTGATGACCGTCAGTCGGCGCATCTGCTCGGCAGCTGGGCGGGCGGCTATCCCTCACTGCGAGCGGAGCCGAGCAGCCGGTAGACACGGCATGCTCAGGCAGCAGCGGTGCGGCGGGCGCCGGCGGCCCGGTTGATCGACCAGGTCACGACGACGCCCACCAGGGTCATGGTGGCCAGGCCGAGGCCGGAATAACCGACGGCGCCGAGCACCAGACCGGCCAGGGCGCCGCCGAGGGCGCCGGCCGCGTTCATCGACAGGTCGGAGCAGCCCTGCAGGGCCGCCCGGTCATTCAGCCCGACCGCCTCGCCGATGAGGGCTGAGCCCGCGACGACGGATGCCGACCAGCCGAGGCCGAGCAGGATCAGGCCGGCGGTCATGGCGGTGCTCGAGTCTCCCGCGAGCCAGAAAAGCGTGAGCGACGACAACAGCAGGGCCTGGCCGGCGAGGATGACGGGCATCCGTCCTACCCGGTCGGCCAGCCAGCCGAACACGGGGGAGAAGGCGTACATGCCGGCGACGTGGAGGCTGATCGTGAGCCCCACGACGGTGAGGGTGGCGCCGTGCTCGCGCAGGTGCACCGGAGCCATGGACATCAGGGCGACCATCGTGGCGTGGCTCAGGGCGATCACCGCGACGGCATAGCGCGCGGAAGGGGTGGAGCGCAGGATGTCCAGGCCGCCGCGTGGGCGCGGCGCGGCGGAATCCGTCCCCCGGGACCTGAGCGCCGTCAGCAGTGGGTCGGGCCGGAGCCCGACCGTGTACACGATCGCCGCGCCCACCGTGGCGAGCAGGGAGAACGCGAAGGCACCCGTCATCGGGGGCAGGCCGAGGAAGGCGCCGACGACCTCGCCGGGGCCGAACAGGTTCGGTCCGAGAACGGCGCCGATCGTCGTGGACCAGACCACAATCGACAGATCGCGGGCCCGGAAGGCCTGGCTCGCCAGGTCTGTGGCGGCGAATCGGGCCTGCAGGTTGGCGGCCGATCCGGCGCCGAGCATCATCAATGCCAGGAGCAGGAGAGCGAAGACGTTGACGGAGACCGCGGTGATCGCAAGCACGGCGCCGGCGCCGGCAACGAGCGAACCGGTCGCAAGGGAAAGTCGCCGCCCCCTGGCCTGGGCGAGCCGGGCGAGGGGCACGGCGACGAGGGCCGCGCCGAGAGTGCTCATCGTGGCGGCCATGCCCGACCAGGAGCTCGACCCGGAGAGCTGAGCCGCCAGAAGGGCACCGAGGGAGAGTGTCGCCCCCATGCCTATTCCGCCGAGAATCTGCCCCGCGACGAGTACGCCGACGACCTTGCGCTGCAGCGGTCCGTGGGCGGGTTGCCCGGCCAGCGAGGTCTCGTCGGCTGACGGTTCGTTGGACACAGGTGCCTTCCGTTCGTTGCTGATTCCGGCATACCCATAGGGGTATCGATGACAGGCTATCGCTTCAGCGGAGCCATTTCGCGCGAACCTGGACATCGGCATCCTCGTAGCCGAGGCGATCATAGAAGGAAAGTACTGCCGCATTGGCCGAGCGGACCATCAGCTGCAGCTTCACGACGCCACGTTCCCGGAGCCAATCCTCCGCGGCGACCATCAGTCGCCGTCCGAGTCCGGTACCGCGGTGGGTGTCGTCGACGGCGAGGTAGTACACCCAGCCTCGGTGGCCGTCGTGGCCGACCATCACGGTTCCGACGAGGATCTTCCCGTCGAACAGCCCGAGCACGGTCGATGTCTCCCCGGCCAGCGCGCGCAGCAGGTCGAGCTCGGGCGGGTTCCAGGGTCGGGTGAGTCCGGCCTGGTCCCAGAGCGCGGATGCGCTACCGAGGTCCGCCGGAGTCAGATCGGCTATGTGCCTGACCCGATTCTTCCACTTCCGGTCGGAGGCTCTTTCGGAGCGCGACAGATGGCGGTTGAATGTCCGCGACAGCCGCTGTGTCACCCAGCCACCGTGCGATGCGGGAGGAACCGATGCTCGAGCATGCGCCGCGCCGAAGCGCCAGGATCGCCGAGGAGATCCGCGGCGAGATGGGGTACCAGGGCCGGACCCTGAAGGAGCTGTCGGCGGCGACCGGAATCTCGATGGCCATTCTGCGTCGACGGCTCACCGGGGAGAAATCGTTCTACGTCGAGGAACTCGAGCGGATCTGTCGCTACCTGAACATCTCCGTGATCGACCTCATCGAACGCACCGAGCTGTAGCCGGCAGCCGGCCGTCGCCGGCGCGGCGGTTACGCGCCGTGGTTACGCCCGCGGCTTGAACGGGTCGGTGATATCGGCCACGGTTGCGCCGTAAGCGTCGATCAGGGCGTCGGCGTCGACGAATGCGGAGTAACCATGCTCGCCCGCGCCCATCGCGACCCGGTTGCCGCGCAGGCGTTCGTCGGCGAAGACGGGCCAGGGGGTCGTGCTGCCGAGCGGGGTGATGGTGCCGCGGGAGTAGCCGGTCGCCGCCAGGGCGACGTCCTCGTGCGGGAGCGAGAGCTTGTTCACGCCGACGAGTGCGCGCAGCTTCGCCCAGCTGATCTGCCGGTCGCCGGGCACGAGCGCAAAGAGATAGTCGCCGTCATGCCGCTTGACGACGAGCGACTTGACGATGCCGGACGGGTCGATCCCGAGGAGCCGTGCGGCGCTTTCGAGGCTGTCGGCCGCGGGCCGGGGGACGATGTCGATGTCGAGTCCGCGGGCGCGGGCATCCGCCGCCACCCGCTCACGCCCCGTTTCAGTCATGGGGCGAGTCAACCACATGCGGGGTCTGAGCGGTCGGCGACCCCGCCCGGCTCAGTGACCGCCGAGCAGCCGGAGCACCCGGTCGTACGCGCCGTCGGCCTCAGCGAACCGCAGGAACTTCACGTTCTCCACCGTGACCTGCTCGACGTCGGGTTCGGCCTCGAGTATGCCCATAACCTCCGACAGGAAGTCGTCCAGCGGCATGGCCTGCTCGCTGTTCTCCTGGTTCAGGAGCGTCGTGCGGACGGCGGGGGGAATCAGCTCGAGCACCTGCACCGAGGTGCCGGACAGCTGCACGCGCAGGCTTTCGGTCAAGGAGTGGATGGCGGCCTTGGTCGCGTTGTACGTCGGCGTCATCGGCAGCGGAACGAACGCCAGTCCCGAGGACACGTTCATGATGACCGCGTCGGGCTGTCCGATCAGGAACGGCGTGAACGCGCTCAGCATCCGCAGCGGCCCGAGCAGGTTCGTCGTGACCGTCGCTTCTGCGGTCGCCAGAAACCCGGAATCGAGCAGGTTCTCGGGGAGCATGATGCCGGCCATGTTGACCAACACATTGAGCTCGGGGTGCTCGGCGGTCACGGTGCGGAATGCACTCGCTATCGAGTCCGGGTCCGTGACATCGAGAACGAGAGACTCGATGCCGTCGTTCTCGGCGACGATCGCGTCGAGGAGTTCCTGTCGGCGCCCGGCGACGATCACCGTGTTCCCGGCCTGGTGGAAGCGCAGCGCGAGGCCGTGCCCGATGCCGGACGTGCCGCCGGTGATCAGAATGGTGTTGCCTGTGGTCTTCATGGTGTCGCTTTCTCTCATGCGCTCGTCGACGGTGTCGACGGTGCCGGGTGTCAGTTGTCGCGCGGCGTGCGCCGCCGGTGACGGATGCGCGGTGTTACGACTCTGCCGCCTCCTGTCCGCCGGCGGGAGAGGAGCCCTTGTCCACGGACCGGCGATCCCTGTCACCGGTCGCGTTAAGCGGTGATGATGGGGAGATGGACGTACGAGGAATGGACAGACCGGGGCTGGCCGATTTCCTGCGCAAGCGCCGCGAGCTGCTGCAGCCGGAAGATGTCGGTCTCATGAAGGGACCGCGGCGGCGGGCCACCGGCCTGCGGCGGGAGGAAATCGCGAATCTCGCCGGCATGTCCGTTGACTATTACGCCCGGCTGGAACAGCAGCGTGGCCCCCAGCCATCCGACCAGATGCTGGCCGCCATCGCCCGAGGACTCCGCCTGAGCCTCGACGAACGCGACCACCTCTTCCGGCTGGCCGGTCACACGGCGCCCCCGCGGATCCGGCGGACCGACCACATCAGCCCGGCCCTCCTGCGCGTGCTCGACAGGCTCGACGACACTCCCGCCCTCGTGCTGTCCGACCTCGCAGACACCCTGGTGCAGAACCGGCTCGCCACCGCACTTCTCGGGGACCAGACCCGCCATTCCGGCCTGGCCAGGAGCGCCTTCTACCGGTGGTTCACCGATCCCGACGAGCGCCGGTACTACCCGGAGGCCGCCCATGCCCACCAGGGCCGGATCCAGGCCGCAGGTCTCCGGCTGGCGTTGACGGCCGGCGACCCCGACCACCGGGCCGAACAGATCGTGGCGCGGCTGCTGCACCTCAGCCCGGAGTTCGCGGCCCTGTGGGACCAGCACGAAGTCGCCGCACGCTTCGACGACCACAAGACCATCGTGCATCCCGAGCTCGGCGAGATCGAGCTCGACTGCCAGGCGCTGTTCACCGAGAACCAGGCTCAGACTCTCCTGGTGCTGACGGCCGCGCCCGGCACCCCCGGCTACGACAAGCTGCAACTACTCGCGGTGCTCGGCCAGCAACGATTCGCTCCCGATCCGTCGGCCGCAGCGGGTGCCTAGCCCAGCCGGGGTCAGCCGAGCCGGTCGAGGTAGCGGAGGATGATGCCCTCGCGGAGGGCCCAGGGCGAGACCTCGAGTTCGTCCACCTTCAGGGCGGCCATCGCTGCCTGGAGCACGATCCCGCCCGCCACGATCTGGAATGTGCGGTTGGCGGTGATACCGGGCAGGGCGGGGCGGGCGTCCGCAGGAATGCGGGCCAGCCGGGGTACCCAGTCCGCAAGCTGGGCGCGGCTGAGCAGCATCCGCTCACCCGAACCGAAACCGTCCGAGGTATACCCTGCGAGCTTCGCCAGGGACCTGATCGTCTTGGACGAGCCGACGACGTGGTGCGGGGCAGGCTGTCCGGCGAAGGATGCGACGGCCTCGGCGAGCACGTCGGCCGCGTGTGCGCGCAGGGCCGCAACCTCCTCGGCGAGCGGGGGATCGTGGTGCAGGAATCCCACGGTCGTGCGCCCGGCGCCGAGCGGGACCGAGAGGGCCACCGCCGGTGTCTCATTCGCGCCGGCGGCGATCTCGAGCGACCCGCCGCCGATGTCGAACAGCAGGATGTCCCGAGCCGACCAGCCGTACCACCGTCGCACCGCGAGGAAGGTGAGGCGGGCCTCGTCCTCGCCGGAGAGGACCTGCAGGGCGACGCCGGTCTCCCTCTCGATCGTCGCGAGCAGTTCCGGGCCGTTCGTGGCGTCGCGGAGGGCGGAGGTCGCGAAGGGGAGCAGGTCGTCGACCTCGTGCCGGCTCGCGACGTCGGCCGCGTGCTGCACCGCGGACAGCACGGCAGCGCAGCCCTCCCCGGTGATCGCCCCTTCCGGGGTGAGATACCGCATCAACCGGAGGACGGCCTTGTCGGAAGCCATCGGGACCGGCTGGGCGCCGGCATGGGCGTCGACGACGAGCAGGTGGACGGTATTCGAACCGACGTCAATGACTCCGAGGCGCACAGTCTGACGATACCAAGCCGGAGGACACGTCGTCGCCTACCGGGTGGGCTCAGGGACCACGAAGCGCTGCCATGCCCAGGCGCTGACGCTGAGGGCCGCGAAGAGACCGGAGGCGACCCACATCGGGGTCACGCTGCCCTCGCCGTGCCACAGTCCGACGACGGGGTTCAGCACGGCGAACATGATCGTGAAGGCGGCGAGGGTCAACCCGATCCAGGCGAGCGGCGACCAGGCGACGATGCTGCGCCCGCTCGTGCTGCCGATCGGGATGAGCACGAGAAGCGCCGATCCGATCGCGGTCAGCACGACGCTGTTGGCGACCTCGGCGGCGAGCAGGTCCCCGAAATCCGCGCCGGTCGGCAGTATCCCGAGCACGAGCCAGCCGAGGAGCGCGAGCGCGAGCAGGCTTCCGGCACGCAGCGCCGCAAGCTGGCCGCGATGGATCGCGCTGTGGCCGCTCGAGACGGCGACGCTGCCGAGCAGCCCGAAGAGCAGTGCCGGATGGATCTCGAACGCGCGCGAGCCGAGCGCGGTCACCGCGACGAGCAGCAGGTACCGCGGCAGGAATGTGACGGATGCCGGCACGCCCCACACCCGCGAGCTCCACCACTGCGGCACGAGGGCTCCGACCGTGTTGACGACGATGAGGGCGAGCATGACCGCGAGCAGCAGTCGCAGGAAGGCCGGCTGACTCGACACGGTGCCGGAGAGCATGATGAGCGTCGCTGCAGCGGCGACCGAGGCGGCCGCGATGAGCCAGCGGTTCACGATCACGGTGGGGGCCTTGTCGAATTCCTCCCTCGCCTGGTTGCGGCCGGAGAGGGCGGCCGTGTTCCAGAGCGGGCGGCCGTCCCGTGCCCGCACGATCGTGCCGCTCAGCAAACGGGCGGGAATGACGAGGAGCACGAGGGCGCCGATGGCGAAGAGTACGGCCTCGAGCCAGGAGAAGTCGGCGTTCGCGCCCGGCGGCAGTACCGCGCTCGTGAACTGGGTGGGGTCGTTCCAACCGCCGGGGAGGGCGGGATCATGTCCGGATGACGAACCGCCGCCCGGTGGTGCCGGTGCGACCGCCGTCGGGGTCGCCGAGGGTGCCGGGGTGGCGGTGGCGCTCTCGGACGGTGTGCCGGGCGCCGACGCCGGAGCCGTGGCTGTCGGGGAGCTGCTCCCTGCCTCGGCAGAGGGCGACGACGACGGAGGGGTGGCCGACGGTGATGCGTCCGGTGCGGGACCGAAGTCGACGCCGAGGCCGGGGCTTCCCTGGCTCTGGTTGCCTGCGGCATCCTGTTGGGCGGCGATCACGAGGTGGTTGCCCGCGGCGACCGTGCCTGTCGCGGTGCAGGCCCAGGCTCCCGCGGCGACGGCGACGGTGCACAGCGAGTACGGGCCGGCGAACACGGTGACGGTGGCGCCGTCCTCACCCGTCCCCGTGTACGTCGACCCCGTCTGGGCCACCCGCGCGCCGGCGGTCGGTGACGAGACGACGGGAGCGGCGGGCCGGTCGAAGTCGAAACGGATACTGAGCGCTGCACTGTCGTTCGACCAGGAGGGCGCGCTGAACCCGGTCTGCTGCGCTGCCGTCACGGTGTGGATGCCGCTGCTCGGCAGGTCAGGGAAGGTGCACGCCCACGCCCCTCCCGTGTCTGCCGTCGCCGGGCAGCTCTCGCCGGTCGACACCGTGGCGACGACGGATGCCCCCGGGTACGCGGACCCCCGGACGGTTCCGTTCGACGCCGGGTTGCCGAGCGGCCCGCCCGTCACGACGGGTTCACCGAGGACGTCGATGGTCTCCTCGGCGGTGAGGCTCGAATCGCCTGTCACGACGACCTTCAGCCGGACGTTCTGCCCGCTCGGGAGGTTTGCGGGGCAGGACCAGTCCGTCGACGGGGTGGCTTCGATGATGCAGAGCGGGTCGCCCTCACCGGGGTTGAGGAGCTGGATCTCCTGATTGGCCGCGCGAGTGCCGGAGACCGTCGTGGTCGAGCGGCCGACGAAGGTATGGGCCGGAGGACTGTCGATCGTGGGGGATGGCGAAAGCGGGGTTGCGGCCGGCCCGCTCGGGGGCGGGGCGGGGGAGGTCGCGGCGCGGGCGGCATCCGTGCCCGGCAGGAAACCGCCGAGGCTCAGGAGCAGAAGCGCCGCGGTGACGAGGAATACCGGCGCGACCAGCCGGATCGGTGACCGGGCGTGACGAAGCGCGATGGGCATCCGCCGCGGCCGTCGACCATGACGGGCCTGCGGCGGGCCGGGGCAAGCGAAACGTGAGCGATGCATAGGTCCCCCCTGCCTCCATTTCAGGGGTCATCTCCCCGATTGTCAACGTGCAACGCGCAACAGGCACGATCCCGCACGGGATTGTTATCCGGCGCGGGACGCGGGCGTAGGGCATACTGACGGACACGAGGCGGATTCGCCGCCCCTCCGTGAGACAGGCCCGATCTCGCCATGACGCTTCCTGACCTGCGCGTTCCCGCCACCGGAGCGCCCTGGCTCCGACCGGAGAGCTACTGGCCGGCCCTGACCGAGGCCACTCGCCATCTCGACACGCCCGTCGCGGCGCTGCACCTCGGAGCGCTCCGCCACAACACCCACGACATGCTGCGACGCGCGGGCGGAACCCCGATCCGCGTTGCTTCGAAGTCGATCCGCGTCCGTGGCGTGCTCGAGGCCATCCTCGCCGTGCCCGGCTACCAGGGCGTGCTCGCGTACACCCTCGCCGAGGCGCTCTGGCTCGCGGAATCCCTCGACGACATCGTCGTCGGCTATCCGAGCGTGGACCGGGGGGCGATCGGGGTCCTCGGCCGCTCGGCACTGCTCGCCTCCCGGGTCGCCCTGATGGTCGACTCGCTCGCCCAGCTCGATCTCATCGACACGGTGATCCCCCCGCACCGGCGCGAGACCATCCGACTGTGCATCGAGCTCGACGCCGGCTGGAAGAACCCGGTGCTCGGGCACCTCGGCGTGCTGCGCTCGCCGGTGCATACCGCCGCGGAGGCCAGGGACTTCGCGGCGGCCATCGTCGCGCGCCCCGGCTTCGCTCTCGTCGGCCTGATGGCATACGAATCGCAGGTCGCCGGCCTCGGTGACCGGCCGGCCGGTCGCGGCCCCCGTGCGCTCACCACCGGGATCGTGAACCGATGGGTGCGTCGCCACTCGATCGCCGAGCTCGGAGTGCGCCGCGCCGCCGCCGTCGCGGCCGTGCGCGAGGTCGCGCCCCTGGAATTCGTCAACGGTGGCGGCACCGGTTCCCTCGAGAGCACCCACGCGGATGCCTCGGTCACCGATATCGCCGCGGGCAGCGGCTTCTTCGGCGGCCACCTCTTCGACAACTATTCGGCATTCACGCCCGCTCCCGCCGCGGCATTCGCCCTCTCCGTCGTGCGGAAGCCGAGCGCGGCGACCGCAACGCTCCTCGGCGGCGGCTGGGTCGCATCCGGACCGCCGGGTGCCGACCGGATGCCTGCCCTCGCCTGGCCGCCCGGGCTCGCCGTCGTGACGCGGGAAGCGGCCGGCGAGGTGCAGACCCCGCTCGCTGGCCCCGGAGCCGCGGCCCTGGACGTCGGCGACCGGGTCTGGCTGCGGCACACCAAGTCCGGGGAGCTCAGCGAACACGTGACAGAATTCGCAGTGGTGGACGACGGGCGGGTCGTCGACATGCTGCCCAGCTACCGCGGCGAGGGAAAGGCGTTCCTGTGACGAACACCGGTGCTCTCTGGCAGAACTGGGCGCGCAGCGAGTCCGTACGTCCGGCCAGGGTTGAGCGGCCCACGAGCGTCGCGGCCGTGCAGCGTGCGGTGATCGCCGCCGCGAAATCCGGGATGCCGATCAAGGCCGTCGGATCGGGGCACAGTTTCTCCGGCATCGCCGTCGCCCCCGGCGTGCTCCTCGACCTGGCCGACCTCTCCGGCATCGTCGGCGTCGACACGGCCACCGGCCGTGTCACCCTCGCCGCCGGCACCCGACTGCACCGGATCCGCGGCTTGCTCGCGCCATACGGGCTGGCGCTCGCCAACATGGGGGACGTCGACCGGCAGACGATCTCCGGTGCGACCTCGACGGGAACCCACGGAACCGGGTCGGCCTTCGGCGGACTCGTCACCCAGATCGTCGGCCTCACCCTCGTCACCGGCGACGGCGAACTCCTGCACGTGAGCGAGACCGAGAACGCGGAGATCTTCCCCGCCGCCCGCCTCGGTCTCGGCGCGCTCGGGATCCTCGTCGACGTGACGATCCAGTGCGTCCCGGACTTCCTCCTGCACGCCGTCGAACAGGCCGAGCCGCTCGGCGAGGTGCTCGACACCTTCGACGAGCGCAGCCGCGCCGCCGACCACTTCGAGTTCTACTGGTTCCCGCACACCGAGAAGGCCCTCACCAAGACGAACACCCGGCTGGACCCGGCCGCCGGGCGCGCGCCGCTCGCGCCGGTCTCCCGCTGGATCGACGACGAACTGCTCGCCAACGGCGTCTTCGGGGCACTCTGCGCGATCGGAGCCGTGCTCCCGCAGTCCGTGCCGACGATCAACCGGGTGGCCGAGCGTTTCATGGCCCGGCGGGAATACACGGATGCCTCGACGCGCATTCTCGTGAGCCGGCGCGCCGTGCGTTTTCACGAGATGGAATACGCGCTCCCGATCGCCGCGATTCCGGCTGCCGTGCGCGAGGTCCGCGAACTCATCCAGCGCTCCGGCTGGCGGATCTCGTTCCCGATCGAGGTGCGGTCCGCAGCCGCGGATGACGTGTGGCTGTCCACGGCCCACGGCCGTGAGACCGGGTACATCGCCGTGCATCGTTTCTACCGGGAGAAACCGGCCGAGTACTTCACCGCCGTCGAGGCCATCATGCGCTCCCACGACGGGCGCCCGCACTGGGGGAAGATGCACACCAGGGACGCCGAATCCCTTCGCGAGACCTATCCGCACTTCGACGATTTCGTCGCCGTACGCGACAGGCTCGACCCCGAGCGCCGTTTCACGAACCGGTACCTCGAACGGGTCCTCGGGCGGTAACCGGCCGGCCGGGCGACCTCGGGGTGCGAATTCTCGCGCCGCGCGTGACAGGCTGGTGACCGCGGCCCACGGCCGCTCCACGAACCGGTCGACCGCCCAGCACCCGACGGACCGCACAGCACCCGACCGACACAGTACAGAGAGTCCTCCGAGATGAGCAGCAAGCCGATCAACACCAACACGGTCGCCGGCCGGGCCTGGCCGCACCGCGCCAGCGAACTCGGCGACCGGCTCCCCGACGGCTTCACGATCGGGGTCGCGAGTTCGGCGTTCCAGATCGAGGGCGCCGCCCGCGACGGCGGGCGCGCCGAGTCGGCCTGGGACCCGTTCACGGCGACCGCCGGCCGCATCGTGGACGGGTCGAACGCATCCGTTTCTGCGGACCACTACAACAAGCTGCCCGGGGACCTCACCCTCCTGGGCGAGCTCGGCGTCGACGCCTACCGGTTCTCGTTCGCGTGGTCCCGGGTGCAGCCGGACGGACGCGGGGCGCTCGCGCGCACCGGGCTCGCGTTCTACGACCGGCTCGTCGACGGGCTGCTCGCGGCCGGCATCCGCCCGATGGCGACGCTGCACCAGCGCGACCTGCCGCTTGCCCTGCGCGGCGGCTGGCTGAACCGCGACACCGCCTCGCGCTTCGCCGACTACGCCTACGAGCTCGGGGCCGTGTTCGGCGACCGGGTCGACGCCTGGGTCACTCTCGACGAGCCCGCGACCGTGACGCTCGCCGGCTACGCCCTCGGCACGGATGCCCCCGGCGAGGCCCGCCTCTTCGCCGCACTGCCGGCCGCGCACCATCAGCTCCTCGGCCACGGCCTCGCCGTCCAGGGCCTGCGCGCCGCCGACGTGCGTGGCGGCATCGGAATCGCCAACGCGTACTCGCCCGTGCAGCCGGCGAGCGACAGAGAGGCAGACGAAGTCGCCGCCGCGCTCTTCGACCTGCTGCACAACCGCGTTTTCGCCGACGTCGTCCTCCTCGGGAGCTACCCGGTGCCGCCGGGACCCTACGAGACCGAGCTGCGGCTGCTGCTCGAGACGGAGCCGGAGGACCTGCGCACGATCCACCAGCCGCTCGACTTCTACGGTCTCAATTACGTGCAGCCGTCACGGGTGGCGGCCGGGCCCGTTCCGGTCGTGAGCGGTGCGGTCGCCGGCGGCGGCCCCTCCGGCAACGGAGCGGGCGGGGCGCGCGGGGAGGCCGGCGCTGGCTCGGGTCCGCGCGGTCCCGGCTCCC
>NZ_SOFR01000066.1:0-36358 GCF_004402735.1 Cryobacterium sp. MDB1-18-1
ACTCGCGGATCTCCACCACAGTGAACCCTGGACTAATCGACATTCCTCTGACTCCTACTGATCGTGAACTGACTCACAACCAGCTTGACGCAGAGGGGAACACCCCGAAAATGTGCCTCCCACAGGTGTGAAACTCAAAAACTCCGTCGAATTGGTGAGGTTCGGGGACGGCGGCCCGACCCGGCCTACCATGGGACGCATGCGAGCGAAGCCCGAGCGAACCCCTCAGCAGGCACAACGGCAGACACAACGGCAGACTCCGGCTGAGTCCGTCAGGTCCGAGCACTCTGGCGCCAGGGACAGCACCCTGAAGTCGCTGCTCGTCGACCGGCTGGGGTGGCTGAGCATCCGCAGCGCCCAGCTGATCGTCGTGATCGTGCTGGGAATCGGCGTGGTGTTCGCCCTCGTGCAGCTCAAACTCGTCGTGATCCCCACGCTCGTCGCACTCATCCTGGCGGCGGCGCTCAGCCCACTCGTGCGCTGGCTGCGCGCCCGTGGAGTTCCACGAACGCTGGCGACCTGGCTCACCCTGCTCGGCGGGGTCGTCGTGCTCGGGGGCATCGTGACCCTGATCGTCTTCGCCGTGCGCAACCAGTGGTCCGAGCTCGTCACCGCGGCCTCCGACGGCCTCGACCAGTTGCAGGGCTACCTGACGACCGGCCCGCTGTCGCTCGATGCCACCCAATTCGAGGCCGCCAGGAACGCCGTGATCGGCTTCGTGACGAGTGCCGAGTTCGGCAGCGGCGCACTCGCCGGGGTGTCCGCCGCGGCCGAGGTGCTCACCGGAGCCGCCCTCGTCGTCGTCATCCTGTTCTTCTTCCTCAAGGACGCCGCGTCGATCTGGGCCTTCTTCCTGACGCCGTTGCGCGGTTCCGCCCTCGCGCGCGCGCGCCGCATCGGCACGACCGCACCGACGGTCCTCGGACAATACGTGCGCGGGACCGCGACCATCGCGCTCTTCGACGGCGTCGTCATCGGCGCGAGCCTGGCCATCCTGCAGGTGCCGCTCGCCCTGCCGCTCGCGGCGATCGTCTTCCTCACGGCATTCATCCCCTTGATCGGCGCGACGATCGCCGGGATCCTCGCCGCGCTCGTCGCCCTCGTCTTCAACGGGCCGATCGTCGCTCTCATCGTCGTGGTCATCGTCGTCGTGGTCAACCAGCTCGAAGGCGACCTGCTGAACCCGATCGTTATGGCCGGCGCACTCAAGCTGCACCCCCTCGTGATCCTCGTCGCCCTCACGGCGGGCACCGTGCTCGGCGGCATCGCCGGCGCGGTGCTCGCGGTGCCGCTCGTCGCCGTCGCGTGGTCGATCGTGCGCGTCTGGGACCACCCCGTCGCCCCGAGCCCGCCGCCGCGCCGATTCTTCCGCGGAAAGTCCGGTGCCGGCGGCACGTCGGCCGCTGCCCGCGTCCAGCGCGACGGCTGACCCAGGGACAGGATCCACCTCCTCCGGCCGTGAGGCCTGAGAGCAGAGGCCATTGTCGGGGCCGGGGTTGCAGCCTACGATGTCGGCATCCGGCTGACGGCGACCCGGTGACACCCGGGCCCGGACACCGGCCCCACTCCGGCGAGGAGGCCTGGAATGTCGGTGTCCACCCTGAAATCGGTCGTCGACCGCGCGTTTGCGGAACGCTACGGCGTGCCGGCGATCAACATCGTGAACGACCTCACGATGGAGGCCGTCCTGGCCGGGGCGGTCGAGGCGCGGTCACCGGTGATCGTGCAGACCTCGGTCAAGACCGTGAAGTCGATCGGGTCGCGTGTGCTCTTCAGCATGTGGGAATCGATGACCGCCGGCATCGACGTGCCGGTGGTGCTGCACCTCGACCACTGCCCCGACCGGGCGGTCATCACCGAATGCCTCGAGTGCGGCTGGAACTCGGTGCTCTTCGACGCGTCCCGGCTCCCGGTCGCGGAAAATCAGCGGCAGACCATCGAGGTCGTCGCGGAGGCCCGCACCTTCGGTGCGCACGTCGAGGGTGAGATCGAGTCGATCACCGGGGTCGAGGACGGCATCGGCTCGGACACGGCATCCGCGAGGCAGTCCCTCGAGATCTCCCTGCGCTTCATCGAGGAGACCGGCGTCGACGTTTTCGCACCCGCGATCGGCAACGCCCACGGCGTCTACACCCGGGAACCGGTCCTCGACTTCCGGCGGGTGAGCGACATCGTCACCGCGCACCCGATCCCGATCGCCCTCCACGGCGGGAGCGGCCTGAGCCCGGGCCAGTTCGCCGAACTCATCGCGCTCGGATGCGCCAAGGTCAACATTTCCACGGCGCTCAAGATCACCTTCATGCAGTCGAGCCTCGCCTATCTCAAAGACGCGGAGGCGCGCGACAAGTGGGACCCGCCGTCCTTGTTCGGGCAGGTTCGTTCCGACATCGTCGCGCTGACCCGTGGACTCGCCGAGCAATTCGGCAGCGCAGGGAAGGCCTGACGGATGCCGGCCCTCATCTTCGACTGCGACGGCGTCCTCGCCGACACCGAGCGCGACGGCCACCTGCCGGCGTTCAACCAGACCTTCCGGGAATTCGCCGTCCCTGTACGGTGGAGCGATTCCGACTACGCCGTCAAGGTCAAGATCGGTGGCGGCAAGGAGCGGATGCGGAGCGCCGTGACGCCCGCGGTCGCCGCCGTCATCGGCCTTCCGGACGATCCGGGCGCCCTCGACGAGGCCGTCGCGCGCTGGCATCGACGGAAGACCGCGATCTACACCGACGCCGTGGCGCGCGGCGCACTCCCCGGCCGCCCCGGCATCAGACGGATCACGGCGGACGCGGACGCGGCAGGCTGGACGCTCGCCGTCGCATCCACGTCGGCTGAGGCATCCGTCCGCGCCGTGCTCACCGAGGCGGTCGGACCCGACCTCGCCGCGCACTTCCGGGTCTTCGCGGGGGACATCGTCGCGGCCAAGAAACCAGCCCCCGACATCTACCTCCTCGCCCTCCGCGAACTCGGTGTCCCGGCAGCCGAGGCCCTCGTCATCGAGGACAGCGCCAACGGCCTCCAGGCGGCGCTCGCCGCGGGTCTCCGCACGCTCATCACCGTCAGCGGCTACACGGCGGCCGAGGACTTCACCGGCGCCTCCCTCGTCGTCACCTCGCTCGGCGACCCCGGCGGCCCCACCGCGATCACCCTGAAGGACCCGCTGCGCCTCGACGTCGGCCGCACCGTCGAACTGACCGATCTCACCGCCATCCTGGCCGCACCAGGACCGATCACACCAGGACCGACCTCCCCGGAACCGGAGACCCCATGACCCGCAGCAGTCTCGACGACACCGAATTCGTCGTGCACAGCATCGCCCAGACCGCGGTCGACAACGAACGCGAGTTCGGCGACCTCGACGCCGTCGTCGGCGACGGCGACTTCGGGTTCTCCCTCGCCCGCGGCTTCGAGATCGTCCTCGCCGACTGGCCGGAATTCGACCGCAGTTCCCCCGCCGACTTCCTGAAGAAGATCGCCCTCGTCATCTCCGGACGGATCGGCGGAACCTCCGGCCCGCTCTGGGGCACCGCGTTCCTGCGGGCATCGGCGGCCGTCGCAGGCAAGACCGACCTCGACGGCGACGACGTCGTCGCCATGCTCCGGGCAGCGACAGAGGGCATCAAAGCGCGGGGCAAGTCCGATCTCGGCGACAAGACCCTCCTCGACGCCCTCGTCCCGGCAACGGATGCCTTCGAGGCCGAAATCCACGCCGGGAGTGCCGGCACGGTTGCGCTGGCCCGTGCCGCCGTCGTCGCGCGGGAACGCGCGGACGCGACGAGCTTCCTGCAGGCCCGCCGCGGCCGGGCGAGCTACACGGGGGAACGCAGCATCGGTTCCCCAGACCCGGGGGCCGTCGCCGTCGCCGTGATCTTCGAACGGCTCAGCCGGGAATGGGCCGCGCGCGACGACCTCTGATCCACACGACCTTCCGCACGCTATTCCGCACGATCTGCTGCACGTTCCGGACCACCCACGAAGGAGATGGACACATGAAGAAATTCGTCAACGACCCGAAAATGTACGTGCCGGACATGCTCAAGGGCATCGCCCTCGCCAACCCGGACACCCTCCGCTACGAGCCGAAGTACAACCTGATCATGCGCGCGGGCGGCCCGAACCCGAACAAGGTGTCGATCATCCAGGGCTCCGGTTCCGGGCACGAACCCGCCCACGTGATGACCGTCGGCCGGGGGATGCTCGACGCGGCCTGCCCCGGCGACGTGTTCGCCGCCCCGCCGATGGACTACGTCTACGAAACCACCAAGCTGATGGCCTCGCCCAAGGGCGTGCTGCTGCTCGTGAACAACTACACCGGCGACCGGATGGCGTTCGAAATGGCCCAGGAGATGGCCGCGTCCGACGGCATCAACGTCAAGACCCTGTTCATCGACGACGACGTCGCCGTGCAGGACTCGACCTGGACGGTCGGTCGTCGCGGCGTCGCGGGCAACTTCTTCGTGATGAAGGCCGTTGGAGCGGCCTCCGAGGCCGGCGCCTCCCTCGACGAGCTCGTCCGGATCGGCGAGAAGGTCGACAGCGTCACCCGCACGATGGGCATCGCCCTCACTTCCTGCACCCCGCCCGCGAAGGGGTCACCGCTCTTCGAGCTCGGCGAGGACGAGATCGAGGTGGGCGTCGGAATCCACGGCGAACCCGGCCGCCGGCGGGCCAAGCTCACGACCGCTGACGAGATGACCGACGAGATGCTTGAGGCCGTCGTGAACGACCTGCCCTTCGTCGCGGGCGACCGCGTCGCTCTCATGATCAACGGGCTCGGCGGCACCCCGATCAGCGAGCTCTACATCCTCTACGGGCACGCGCACGACGAACTGACCCGCCGCGGCATCACGGTCGGGCGCAGCTACGTGGGGGAGTACTGCACCTCCCTCGACATGGCCGGGGCTTCGCTCACGCTCGTGCGTCTCGACGACGAGATCGAGGGCCTGTTGGCCGCGCCCGCCGAGATCGCCGCCCACGTGTTCTAGCGGATGCCGCCGCTCTAGAATGACGCGATGACCAGTTGGAATGAAAGCCGGGCCGCCTACCGGGATGCCGCGGGCTGGTTCGCCGGAACCACCGCGACGATCACGGACCAGTGGGAGCGGGTCGCGCTCGGGGAGTGGACCGTGCGCGACCTCGTCGGCCATACCAGTCGCTCGCTCCTCACCGTGGAGAGTTATCTTGCGGCCGGGCGCGAGGTGTCCGTCGACCCGGAGCACCCGCCGGAGGTCGAGATCGGGAGCGCTGTCGACTACTACGGCGTGATCGGCGTCGGGGCCGGCGATCCTGCCGCGGTCGCGGAGCGCGGCAGGGCGGCCGGACGGGCCCTCGGGGCCGAGCCCGCGGTATCCGTCGCCGGCATCGTCGGACGCGTGCTCGCCGAGGTCGACCGCGCGACCGGCGACGAGTTCGTGCTGACGCCCTTCGGCGGGATGTTGCTGGCCGACTACCTGCCCACGCGCGTGTTCGAACTCGCCGTGCACGGCTGCGACCTCGCCGCGAGCCTCGGCATTCCGCCGACGGTGCCGGAGTCCGCGGTGTCGGTCGCCGTGCACCTGCTCGGCGACCTCGCCGTGCGCGGAGGCAAGGGCCCGGAGCTGCTCCTCGCCGGCACGGGGCGAGGACCGTTGACCGACCGGTTCAGCGTGCTCTGAATTCTGCTAAGCTCTCTAGGTTGCCGTCCAACGGCCGCGGAACAAGAGAGCCCAGGCATTCGGCCCACGGGCACCGCGCAGTGAGAGAAAGGGGATCCCATCTATGGCACTCGAAGCTAATGCTAAGAAGGCGATCATCGAAAAGTACGCTACCCACCCAGGCGACACCGGGTCCCCCGAAGTCCAGATTGCCATGCTCACGCAGCGCATCCTCGACCTCACGGAGCACCTGAAAGAGCACAAGCACGACCACCACTCCCGTCGTGGCCTGCTTCTCATGGTTGGTCAGCGTCGCCGTCTGCTCGGCTACCTGTCCGACATCGACATCGCCCGCTACCGCTCGCTCATCGAGCGTCTCGGACTGCGTCGCTAGTCAGGCACGAAACCGGAAGCCGCGTCGATATCGCGCACTTCTGAAGCTGAACTTCAACGAAACGGGCCGTCACCTTCGGGTGGCGGCCCGTTTTGTCTGCCTGCGCGTGGACCTGTGAGCCTCCGCAGTACGCCTCTCCCTAACACCCTGTTCCCTCAAGGTGGCTGCATAGGAAACCCATAGAGTCCGCTGGCACCGTAGTTAGTGTCAACGAATGAAGGGTGGCACGGAGATGAATGCTCACGAACGCGGTAAGAAGCTCAGCCGGATCGTGACCGGCACGATCGGACTCCTCGCCGTCGTCGCAGCCTCTGCGCTCGGCCTGCACGACTGGGCCGACTCGCTCGCCACGCAGGACGCCTCCGCGACCACGACGACCACGACGACCTCGGGCGACTCGGGCACGACGTCCGGGAGCACGACGACCCAGGCGACCACCGCCCCCGCGGCGCCCGCTGCGCCGAGTGTGTCCTCGGGCAGCGGAACCAAGGTGCACGCCAAGACGAGCGGGTCCTGATGCCCGCCGTCGCGACCGTCGCGACCGTCGCGACCGACGACTGGAGTCTCTGGAGCACGAGCGCCCGCCTCGTCGTGACCGACCCCGCGCTCCTCCCGGAGGCCCGCCGGATCGCCGACGCCGTGCTCGAGCGCGTGGAACTCGCCTCGAGCCGGTTCCGCCCGGACTCCGAGATCCTGACGAAGGCCCCGCTCTTCCCGGTCGGTGCCCTCGTGAGCGACACACTCGCCGAACTGATGCGCCTCGCCCTCGCCTCCGCGGCGGAGACCGACGGCGATGTCGACCCGACCCTGGCCAACGCCCTCGGCGCGATCGGCTACGACCACGACATCCGCCTGATCCTCGACGACGGCGTCCCGGTGCGCGCGATCGCCTCACCCCGGCCCGGCTGGGCGAGTGTGCGCCTCGTCGGCAACCGCCTGACCGTGCCGGCCCACCTCGGCATCGACCTCGGAGCGACCGCGAAGGCCGCCGCCGCCGACCAGGTCGCCGCCCGTATCGTCGCAGAACTCGGCTGCGGCGTGCTCGTGAGCCTCGGCGGCGACATCGCGACCGCAGGTCCGGCGCCCGCGGGAGGCTGGCAGGTCCTGGTCCAGGATGCCCCGCTCGACCCGTGCGCCCACGTGACCCTCGCCGAGTGCCTCGCCCTCGCGACCTCGAGCACCCAGAAGCGCCGCTGGACGAAGGCCGGCCGCCCCCAGCACCACATCCTCGACCCCGCCTCCGGGCTGCCCGCCGAACCCGTCTGGCGCAGCGTCACGGTCGCGGCCGGGACCTGTCACCGGGCCAACACGCTCAGCACGGCCGCGATCGTCCGCGGCCACAAGGCCGTCGCCTGGCTGCGCGAACTCGGCGTTCCCGCGCGCCTCGTCGACGCCGAGGGTGTGGTCGTCTCCCTCGGCGGCTGGCCGGACGACAATCGGTCAGAGGCCCTGGAAACCTCGGAAACCCCGGCTGCAGCCGACGCCGAAGCCGAAAGGTCGTTCCTGTGAACGAGGCGCTCTGGGCGCTCGGTCGCGGGACAGGGGTCGTCTCCCGCGCCCTCTTCACCGTGTCCGTCCTGCTCGGCATCCTGAACCGGTCCGGCAGGCCGCTCTTCACGTTGCCCCGCTTCTCTGTCGCCCTCGTGCACCGCAACGTTGCTCTGCTCGCGACCGCGTTCCTCGCCATCCACCTCGTCACGCTGTTCGGGGACTCCTACGCCCAGCTCCGGCTCGTCGACTTCGTCGTGCCGTTCCTCGGCGCGGCCAAGCCCTTCTGGCTCGGTCTCGGCACCCTCGCCGTCGACCTGATGCTCGCGATCGTGATCACAGCACTCCTCCGCGGTGTCGTCGGCGTGCGGGTCTTCAAGGCCGTGCACTGGCTCACCTACCTGATGTGGCCCGTTGCGCTGCTGCACTCCATCGGCAACGGCACGGATGTCGGCCAGACCTGGTTCATCGCCTTCGCCGCGACCTGTTCGATCGCCGTTGTCGCCGCGCTCGTCTGGCGCCTGAGCCGCGGTTTCGTCGAGTACCAGAACGTCAGAGTCGAGAGGGCCTCATGAGCAGCACAGCGGACACCCGGCTGTTCCCCGCCGTCCAGGCCCCGGTCGGCACCGCCCGGCTCACGGCCGCCCCTGCCGCAGACTACGCCACCCACCAGTCGACCTTCGGCCCGCTGCCCGCCCACGCGGATTCGGCGGCACTCCTCGCCGCCCTCCGCGACTCCGGTCTCGAGGGCCGCGGCGGCGCCGGCTTCCCGGCGTGGCGCAAGCTCGCCGCCGTCCCTGCCCGCGAACGAGCCCGCCGCCGCCGCGTCGTCGTGATCGGCAATGCCGCGGAGGGCGAACCCCTCAGCCAGAAGGACGCGACCCTGCTGCTCCGGTCGCCGCACCTCGTCATCGACGGGCTCCTCACCGTCGCCGGCGCCCTCGGCGCCCACTCCGTCTACCTTTACGCCCAGGCCTCGGTGATCGAGTCCGCCACCCGCGCCCTCGCCGAGCGGGCGGATGCCTCCGCGATCGAACTGCGGGAAGCGGCGGACACCTTCATCTCGGGTGAGGCATCCGCCGTCGTCAACGCCCTCGCCGGCAGGGCGCCGATTCCCCAGGACCGCACCGTGCGGCTGACCGAATCCGGCCTCGGTGGCCGGCCCACCCTGCTGCACAATGTCGAAACCCTCGCCCACATCGCGCTGATCGCGCGCTTCGGCGCCGCCTGGTTCCGGTCGGTGGGCACGACGGGGGATCCGGGGACGCGACTCGTCACGGTCGGCAGCGACGGGCATCCGTCGAGGGTGCTCGAGGTCGCAGGCGGGTCCCGCATCGGCGACGTGCTCCGGTTCACCGGAGTCGACACCGGGAGCCTTTCGGCAGTGCTCGTCGGCGGCTACCACGGCGCCTGGCTGCCGGCGTACGCCCTCGAGGCCCGCCTCGACCGCGCCGACCTCGCCGGATTCGGCGCGAACCCCGGCGCCGGCATCCTGATGGGGCTCGGCGAACGGCGCTGCCCGATCGCGGTCGCGGCCGCGGTCGCCAGCTACCTCGCCGGCGAGACCGCCGGCCAGTGCGGCCCCTGTGTCAACGGGCTCCCGGCGATGGCCGCCGTGCTCGGGCGTCTCGCCACCGGGGACCGCGACCCGGGGCTCCCCGGGGAGGTGCGCCGCCTCGCGGCCATCGTCACGGGGCGGGGCTCCTGCAACCACCCGGACGGCACCGCCCGGTTCGTGCTCAGCACGCTCACGGTGTTCGCCGATGACGTCACCGCGCACCTGAACGGGCACTGCCGAAAGGACCACCGATGAATCTGCGCACCCCAGAGGCCCGCGGCCCGGCCGCCGCCCTCCTGCACATCGACTGGACGAGGTGCGACGGCCGCGGGCTCTGCACCGAGATCCTGCCGGAACTGCTGGCCCGCGACGACTGGGGCTACCCGCTCGCCTACGGCTACGGTTCTGCCGGCGCCGGCTCGAACGTGCCGGTCCCGGACACCCTGCTCGCCGCGGCAGCGGATGCCCTGTCCCTCTGTCCACGCCAGGCGCTCACCCTCGTCGACCCCTAGTTCCTCGCCGGTCGCGCCAGCGCAGAGAGGGCCCGTCGACGGGGGAGTGACGTAGGCTCGGATGATGACAAGGCCCGGCCACAGCCCATTTTTCTGGATTCCCGCCCTCGTTGCCTCCGCATGGTGGGTCGTGTGCGCCGGCGCATTCGGCTTCCTGACCTGGTTCGGCCTCGTCCCGACCGCCTTCGTGAAGCACCTCCTTCCTGAGACGATTCCGAGCAACGTCTGGTTCTGGTCCTGGCCGTGGGTCGGCCTGGCACCGCTCGCCTCAGCGGCGGGCGTCTTCGTGGTCTACCTGGTCCTGGCGCGCCTGATCGTGGACAGGACGGACGGATCCCGCGCCGCCCGGTTCTTCGCCCTCTGGTTCGTGGCCGTGCTGACCGGCTTCCTTGCCACCCTCCCGTGGGTGATCAGCGCGATCATCTCCGCATTCCCGCCGTCGCGCGCGGCGTTCGTGCTCGATCCGGCCGGCGAGTCCATGCTCCTCAGCGGATACTGGGGGATCGCCTGGGGCTGGTTGCCGGCCCTGCTCGCCCTGCGCCGGGTCCGGGTGCCCGCCTCCGCAACCGGGTCGACCGCGGATGCCGCCCTTGCGCCCGTCGCGACCGGCCCCTTTCGCAGGCACCCGCTCGCCGTTCTCTGTGGCATCATGGTCGCCGTCCTGGTCCTCTCCGGCCTCGGGGCGGGATTCGGAAGCCGCGCCGAGCGACTCCACGCCGCGGCGGAGAACGCCCTCGCCGACGGCAACACCCTCGGCGCCGTCCCCGATCCGGATGTCCAGGTCACGCCCCCGCCGACCGTTGCTCCCGACGCGGCGGTGGCTCCCGTCGGATGGTGCACGAAGGAAGACACGGCGGTGCTGCTCGGGGATCCCGATGCCGCGACCGGACACCGCACCGTGTCGATCCAGGCCATGAACTTCAGCGACGTCCCGTGCACGCTCAACGGCTACCCCGATCTCGCCTTCGCGGACCAGGCCGGCTCCTACCTCGCCGTCACGCTCGTGCACGGCGGCTCCTTCATGACCACCGACGACGGCCCCCATCCCATCGAAGTCCCGGCCGGCGGATTCGCCATCACCCGACTCGGCTGGGATGCCATGGCGACCGCAGACGTGCCCGTGACCTACACGCTGTACGCGGCCCTGTATCCCGGGCTCGATCGGGGCTCCTGGCCGAGCACCCTCGACATCGTCGCCGGCGGAGAGGTCTCCGTCACGGCGTGGTCCCTCACCGGGGCATCGGACTGAGCCGGCGCGAACCGGGGGCCGGCAACGAAGATGTAGCTTTTCCTTGACACGAAGTATGATTTTCTTTACATTGAGTCATGTCAGCTTTACTTCGCACCGTTTCACGGCCCTCAAGGAGTCCGATGTCAGCCCTGGAAAAGCAAGCCTGGATCAGGCTCGGCACCGCGATCGCCGCGTACGCGACCTATCTCGGCTTCATCCTGATCCGGGAGGACGGCATCCCTCTCCCTGAGGTGCCCTACGTGCCTGCGCTGCTCTGGACCATCGGCGGCGCCATCGTCGTGTCGATCGTGCTCGACATCCTGGTCTCGATCCTGTCGCCGCGGGACGCCGGGCAGGCTGACCAGCGCGACCGCGAGATCGCCCGGTTCGGCGACACCGTCGGCCAGTCGTTCGTCGTGATCGGCGGCGTCGCCGCCCTCCTGATGGCCCTGCTGCAACTGCCGTACTTCTGGATCGCCAACGCGGTGTACCTTGCGTTCGTGCTCTCGGCGGTCCTCGGCGGAATCGCGCGGCTCGTCGCCTACCGGAGGGGCCTGCCCCAATGGTGAGGCCGGCGAAGTCAGCGACCTCCGCGAAGCCGACCCGGGTCACCAACGACATGAGGCGGCTCCGCTTCGCCCACGGCGAGATGACCCAGGCCGATCTCGCCGACCGCACCGGCGTGACCCGCCAGACCATCATCGCCATCGAACAGGGCCGCTATTCGCCGTCGCTCGAGCTGGCGTTCCTGATCGCCCACGCCTTCGGCGTCCCGCTCGACGACGTGTTCCAGTACCCGACGCCATCCCTCGCCCCGCCCCTCACCCCGTCAGGAGAAGAATCATGAAGGCCCTCGTCCAGAATCAGTACGGTTCCGCAGACGTCCTCCACCTCGAGGACATCGACGAGCCGGAGGTCGGAGCCGACGAGGTGCTCGTCCGGGTCCAGGCCGCCGGGATCGACGCCGGCGTCTGGCATCTGATGGCCGGGCGTCCCTACCTGCTCCGGCTGTTCGGTTTCGGGCTCCGGGCCCCGAAGCTCCGGGTGCGCGGGCGGGATGTCTCGGGAACGGTCGCGGCCGTCGGGGCCGGCGTGACCCGGTTCCGGGTCGGCGACGAGGTGTTCGGCACCTCGCTCACCGGATCGTTCGCCGAGTACACCCGGGTCCCGGCCGACCGGCTCGCCCCGAAACCGGCGAACCTCGGGTTCGTGGATGCCGCCGCCGTTCCCGTCTCGGCGTGCGCCGCCCTGCACGCCCTCCGCGACGCCGGGAAGGTCGAGGCGGGCCAGAGGGTCCTCGTGATCGGCGCCGGCGGCGGCGTCGGAACCTTCGCCGTCCAGCTCGCCACGGCGCTCGGCGCGACGGTGACCGGGGTCTGCAGCACCGGCAAGGTCGACCTCGTCCGGTCGCTCGGAGCCGCACAGGTGATCGACTACACCCGCGAGGACTTCGCGGACGGAAGGAACACCTGGGACCTGATCCTCGACATTGCCGGAAATCCCACCCTGTCCCGGCTCCGCCGGGCGCTCACCCCGACCGGCACCCTCGTCATCGTCGGCGGAGAGGGCGGTGGCGCCGTGTTCGGCGGGATCGACCGCCAGCTGCGTGCCCTCCTGCTGTCCGGCTTCGTGAAGCAGACCCTGCGCGGGGTCGTCTCCGCCGAGGGCGCCGACGACCTCGAGACCCTCGGGAAACTGCTCGAGGCCGGCACCATCCGGCCCGTGATCGACCGGACGTTTCCCCTCGCGGATGCGGCAGACGGCATCCGCTACCAGCACGCCGGACAGGCCAGGGGGAAGGTCGTCGTCACCGTTCCGTGAGACCCCGGACAGGGGGAGTCGTAGGCTGGGCGGGTACCCAACGAAATGGATATCCCCCTGTTATGAGCATTTGGCGCACCAAAAGCATTGAGGCCTCGATGGCCGACTCCCTCGAAAAGGGCCACAATCTCAAGCGCACCCTCGGCACCTGGGACCTCATGGTCATGGGTGTCGCCGTTGCCGTCGGCGCCGGGATCTTCTCGGTCGGAGCAAAGGCGGCCGGCAGCTACGCTGGCCCGTCGGTGACGCTCGCGTTCCTGCTCGCCGCCCTCACCTGCGCCCTCGCGATCATGTGTTACGCGGAGTTCGCGTCGGCGGTGCCGGTCGCCGGCTCGGCGTACACCTTCACCTATGCGACCCTCGGCGAGCTCCTGGCCTGGATCATCGGCTGGGACCTGATCCTCGAGATGCTCACCGCGGCCGCCGTGATCGCCAAGTACTGGGGCATCTACCTCTCGAGCGTCTTCGAACTCCTGCACTGGAACGTGCCGGCGACCATCAACATTCTCGGCCTCGACGTGAGCTGGGGCGCCTTCGTCATCGTCGCGATCTTCACGACTCTCCTCGTGCTCGGCACCAAGCTCTCCGCGCGGGTCGCGAGCGTCTTCACGATCCTCAAGGTCGCGATCGTGCTCTTCGTCATCGTCGCCGGCGCCTTCTTCATCAACCCGGCGAACTACTCGCCGTTCATCCCCGCCGCTATCCCGACGACGGGTGGAGACGGCGACGTCTGGATGCAGTCACTCTTCTCGTTCATGACCGGTGCGCACCCGGCCCAGTACGGCCTCTTCGGCCTGCTTGCGGGCGCCTCCCTCGTCTTCTTCGCGTTCATCGGCTTCGACGTCGTCGCCACGAGCGCCGAGGAAGTCAAGAACCCGCAGAAGACCCTCCCGCGCGGGATCTTCGCGGGGCTCGCGATCGTGACCGTGCTCTACCTCGGCGTCAGCCTCGTACTGACCGGGATGGTGCCGTACACGGTGCTCGCGCAGGACCCGAACGCCTCCCTCGCAACCGCCTTCGTCGCCGTCGGAGCCGGCTGGGCCGCCGAGGTCATCTCGGTCGGCATCCTGATCGGCCTGACGACCGTGATCATGGTGCTGCTCCTCGGGCTGTCCCGGGTGCTCTTCGCCATGAGCCGTGACGGCCTGCTGCCCCGCGGCCTCAGCGTCACCTCGGCGAAGCGCGGAACGCCGGCGCGGGTGCAGATCATTGCGGGCACGGCGGTCGCGCTGATCGCCGGCCTCACCAACGTGGGCGTCCTCGAGGAAATGATCAACATCGGAACGCTCTCGGCGTTCGTGCTCGTCAGCATCGCCGTGATCGTGCTGCGGAAGAAGCGGCCGGACCTCAAGCGCGCCTTCAAGGTGCCCTTCTCCCCGTACCTGCCGATCCTCTCGGCCGTGCTGTGCTTCTGGCTGATGCTTAACCTCACGACCCTGACCTGGGTGCGCTTCGCGGTGTGGCTCCTGATCGGCCTCGCCGTGTACTTCGCCTACGGGCGCCGCCACTCCGTTGTCGGCATCGAGGCCAAGCGCGTGTTCGACGAGACCGTACGCACCGAGGCCGTCCGAGAGGAGAACTCCCTCCGCGACTGACCCCTCCCGCGACGAACCCTTTCCGCCGCCACTCCCTCCCGCGAGAGTACGAATTCGGCCCTCTCCGTGCGGCTGAAGGGGCCATTTTCGTACTCTCGCGGGCCGGGTGGGGGCAAGACGCCTAGGGGAGGCGGTAGAGGGTGGCCTCCCAGGGGCGGAGGGTTGCCGACTCCTGGGGCGGGTAGTTGCCGAGGAGGAGGGTGGCCGTCGCGAGTAGAGCGGCGACCGAGGCGGGCAGCGGCGCGGCGAGTGGGGCATCCGCTGCGTTGGCCACGACGAGGAGCGTCTCACCGGCCAGCGAGCGGGTGAAGGCGTAGAGCTGCCCGTGATCGGGCTCGAGCAGCCCGAAGTCGCCGAGGGCGACGACCGGGTTCTCGTGCCGGAGCCGGATCAGTTCCTGGTAGAACCGGAACACGCTCCTCTCGCCCGAACGGTCGGCGGCGACGTTGATCCCGGTGTGGTTCGGGTTGACCGCGAGCCACGGCGTTCCCGTGCTGAAGCCCGCGTTCGGCGACGCATCCCACTGCATGGGCGTTCGGGCGTTGTCGCGGCCCATCGCGTGCACCCCGGCGAGAACGCCTGAAGGTGACCCGTCGAACTCCTCGACGGCCTCACGGTAGTGGTTGAGCGTTTCGATGTCGCGATAGTCGGCGATGGAGTCGAACCGCACGTTCGTCATCCCGATCTCCTCACCCTGGTAGATGTACGGGGTACCGCGCTGCAGGTGCAGCACGAGCGCCCAGAGGGTGGCGGACTCGTAGCGGTACTCGGCGTCGTTGCCGAACCGGGACACCAGACGGGGCTGGTCGTGGTTGTTCAGGTAGAGGCTGTTCCAGCCGGTCTCCGCGAGGTCGGTCTGCCAGTGCGCGAGGTTCCGCTTGAGCGCGGGCAGGTCAAGGGGGAGGGCGTCGAACTTGTTCGCGCCCTGGTCGAGGGAGACGTGCTCGAACTGGAAGATCATGTCGACCTCGTGCCGGGCAGGGTCGGTGAACAGCACGGCGTCCGCCGTGGTCACCCCCGGCATCTCGCCGACCGTGAGGTGCTCACCGGGGCGCCCGGCGAACACGGCCGCGTGCATCTCCTGCAGATAGTCGTGGATCTGCGGGCCCATCGGGCAGGAGGCGTCCCGCGACGGGGCGGGCCCGTCGACGAGCTCGACCCGCTTGGCGATGAAGTTGATCACGTCCATCCGGAAGCCGTCGACGCCGCGGTCGAGCCACCGGTTCATCATCGCGTAGACGGCCTGCCGCACCTCGGGGTTCTCCCAGTTGAGGTCGGGCTGCTGCACCGCGAACAGGTGCAGGTAGTACTCGCCGGTCGCCTCGTCGAGGGTCCAGGCCGGGCCGCTGAAGAAGCTGCCCCACGCGTTCGGCGGACCGTTCGAGGCGTTCGGCTCGCGCCACCAGTACCAGTCCCTCTTCGGGTTGGTCAGGCTGCTCTTCGACTCGAGGAACCAGGGGTGCTCATCGCTCGTGTGGTTGACCACGAGATCCATCACGATCCTGATCCCTCGCTCGTGGGCCTCGGCGACGAGCAGGTCGAACTGGGCGAGGTCACCGAAGACGGAGTCGATGTCCTCGTAGTCCTTGATGTCGTAGCCGTTGTCGTGCTGCGGAGACGGGTACACCGGGGACAGCCAGAGGGCATCCACCCCGAGCTCTGCGAGGTAGCCGAGCTTGCCGCGGATGCCGGCGAGGTCACCGATCCCGTCACCGTCGGCATCCGCGAAGCTGCGCGGATAGACCTGGTACACGACACCCGAGGTCCACCAGGGGGCTCCTCCCTCGGGGCCGGCAATCGAATCGGTCACGGGTGTGGGGCTCGTCACGACTGGATCCTTTCCTCGCGCCGGGTGACGGGCGCTGGGGTCGAGCCTAGACCGCGCGGCTGGGGAGGACGAGGATGGCGGCGGCGAACGGCTGATTTGAACATCCACGGAAACGCACGCGATAATTGGACCGCGGAACGGGACGATATTCCCTCCCGTGGACCCGAAGGCAGGCCAGTTGAGCGAGACCCCGCGGCCGACGACGGATGCCCGCCGCACCTTCTTCGCCGCCCGCCCGGCCCCCGTCGCCACGGTCGACCTCAGCGTCAGCATCGGCGGCCTGCGCCTCAGGAACCCGATGATGCCCGCCTCCGGGTGTTTCGGACCCGCCCTCGGCCGGCTCATCCCCGTCGACGAGCTCGGCGCCGTCGTGACCAAGACCGTCTTCGGCGTGCCGCGCGGCGGCAACCCGGCGCACCGGCTCACCGAGATCCGGGCCGGCATGGTCAACAGCGTCGGCATCCCGAGCCGCGGCGCCGCCGGTTACCTCGCCGAACTGCACCCGCGTTACGCCGCCCTCGGCCCGCCTGTGATCATCAGCGTCGGCGCGCACCGGCCTGCCGGGTACGCCCCCGTCGTGCGCGACCTCGGCACGGCAGGCGACGCCTTCGAGCTCAACGTCTCGTGCCCCAACCTCGACCGCGACGGCACCGACATCGGCTCGGACCCGGACGCCATCGAGAGCGCGGTCGCTGCGGTGCGGCTCGAGACCGACAAGCCGATCATCGTCAAGCTCCCCGTCCTCGCCTCCTCGATCGCCGAGTGCGCCCAGGCCGCCCAGGCAGCAGGCGCAGACGCCGTCTGCGTCGCCAACTCGATCCCCGCCTTGCCGCTCGAGGCGTACACCCGCGCCCCCGCGATCGGCAACGTCATCGGCGGCCTCTCCGGGCCGTCGATCCGGCCGATCGTGCTCCGGCTGGTCTGGCTCGCCGCCCGCTCCGTCGACATCCCGGTGATCGCCTGCGGCGGCATCGAGACCGCGGACGACGCCCTCGACTACTTCTCGGTCGGCGCCTCCGCCGTGCAGGTCGGCACCGCCAGTTTCGCCCGCCCGTTCGCGATGGTCGAGATCGTGCGCACCCTGCAGCAGCGCTGCGCGGACGACGGGGTCACCGGCATCCGCGATCTCATCGACCTCTGGAGAGCCCAATGAGCCCGATGAAGACCCCGCCGACCGCTGCGGAGACCCGGGCGGCGCTCGCCAGGCAGGCCGCCTTCGCCGCAGCGGATGCCGCAGCCCTCGACGGCCTGTTGTCCGTGCGCCCCGCAGAGGCCGGGCCGCGCCCCGAGCCGGTCTGGGACGAGGCGACGGTTGTCAATCACGAGGTCGTGCGCGAGCGCTACCACCGGCTCACCCTGTCCTGCGGCACGATCGCGGCAACCGCGCTCGCCGGGCAGTTCCTGATGATCACGGTCCCGCCGCACGGTGGAGAGCGGATCCTGCTGCCACGCCCGATGGCGATCCACCGCCGGAACCCCGAGCGAGGCACGATCGAGGTCATCTACGGCGTCGCCGGCCGCGGCACGACCGCACTCGCCGCGGTCAACCCGGGGCAGCGGCTGCTCGTGACCGGGCCGCTCGGCCGCGGCTTCGAGTTCCCGTCCGGAACCCGCCGGGCACTGATGATCGGCCGCGGCGTCGGCGTGTGCGCCGTGATGGGTTCGGTCGAGGATGCGGCGGCCCGCGGCATCGAGGCGACGCTCGTCGCGAGCGGACGCACCAGGGGGAGCCTCATCGGCTCCGCCGAATGCGCCGAACTCGGTGCGCGCTTCATCCCGGTCACCGACGCGGAGGGCACCGCCGACCTTCCCGCACTCGGGGCTCTCCTGCGCCGCCAGTTCGCCGCCGGTCCGCCCGACGTCGTCTTCGTCTGCGGCGCCGGCGTGCTCACCCGGCTCGCCGCAGAACTCGGCGCCGAATGGGGCGTGCCCGTGCAGGCCTCCCTCGAGGCGCACATGGCGTGCGGGCTCGGCTACTGCCACGGATGCGCGGCCCCGGTCCGCACGGATCCCGCGGTCGAGGGTCCCCTCGTCTGCGTCGACGGCCCGGTCTTCGACGCCGCCGTTTAAGCGCAGATCCGGAGCAAGAGCGCTCTGTTAGACTTGGCGAGGCCAATCTATGGATTGTCCGCACGCCTTGCGCGCCATACGGGTGCGCAAGTCTTCATCGCCGGAATGGCGAGAAGCAAACACAAAAGGAGAGAACCCCCATATGGAGGGTCCAGAAATCACGTTCGCCGAAACCGTTATTGACAACGGCAAGTACGGCACTCGCACGATCCGCTTCGAGACCGGCCGTCTCGCCCAGCAGGCGCAGGGTTCTGCCGCCGCATACATCGACGAAGAGACGATGCTGCTGTCCGCCACGAGCGCGAGCAAGCAGCCCAAGGAAAACTTCGACTTCTTCCCGCTGACCATCGATGTCGAGGAGCGTATGTACGCTGCCGGCCGCATCCCGGGCAGCTTCTTCCGTCGCGAAGGTCGCCCGTCGACCGAGGCGATCCTCACCTGCCGCCTGATCGACCGGCCGCTGCGCCCGTCGTTCGTCGACGGACTCCGCAACGAGATCCAGGTCGTCGTCACCGTCCTCGCCATCGCGCCGGACGAGTACTACGACGTGCTGGCGATCAACGCCGCGTCGATGTCGACCCAGATCGCCGGCCTGCCGTTCTCCGGCCCGATCGGTGGCGTCCGCGTCGCGCTCATCCCCGACCAGAACGGTTCCGGCCAGTGGGTCGCGTTCCCGAAGCACTCGCAGGTTGAAGAGGCCGTGTTCAGCATGGTCGTCGCCGGCCGCGTTGTGACGGATGCCGATGGCAGCGAAGACGTCGCGATCATGATGATCGAGGCCGAAGCCACCGACAACGCCTGGACCTTGATCCAGGGCGGCGCCATCAAGCCGAACGAAGAGGTCATCGCCGAGGGCATCGAAGCCTCGAAGCCCTTCATCAAGCAGCTCATCGAGGCGCAGCAGAAGGTCGCAGCCGCGGCCGCGAAGCCGACAGGCAACTACCCGGTGTTCCCGCCGTACGTGCCCGCCACCTACGACGCCGTTGCCGCGCTCGCCTATGACGAGCTGAAGAACGTCTACCAGATCGCCGACAAGGTCGACCGTCAGAACGCTGACGACGCCCTCAAGGCGAGCGTCAAGACGGCGATCGCCGCGAAGATCGAAGCCGGCGAGCTCGACGCGAGCGCAGCAGGCCAGGTTTCCGCCGCGTACAAGTCGGTCACCAAGCTCGTCGTGCGCTCCCGCGTGCTCAACGAGGGCATCCGCATCGACGGCCGTGGGCTTGCGGACATCCGCCCGCTCGACGCCGAGGTCGCGATCATCCCCCGCGTGCACGGTTCGGCGATCTTCCAGCGCGGCGAGACCCAGATCCTGGGTGTCACGACGCTGAACATGCTCAAGCTCGAGCAGACGATCGACTCCCTGAGCCCGGTCACCAAGAAGCGCTACATGCACAACTACAACTTCCCGCCGTACTCCACCGGTGAAACCGGCCGGGTCGGCACGCCGAAGCGTCGCGAGATCGGCCACGGAGCGCTCGCTGAGCGTGCCCTGGTCCCCGTGCTGCCGTCGCGCGAGGAGTTCCCGTACGCCATCCGTCAGGTCTCCGAGGCGCTGAGCTCCAACGGCTCGACCTCGATGGGTTCCGTCTGTGCGTCCACCCTTTCCCTGCTCAACGCCGGTGTGCCGCTGCGCGCCCCGGTCGCGGGCATCGCGATGGGCCTCATCTCCGACACCGTTGACGGGAAGACCCGCTACGCGGCCCTGACCGACATCCTCGGTGCGGAAGACGCCCTCGGCGACATGGACTTCAAGGTCGCAGGCACGAGCGAGTTCGTCACCGCGATCCAGCTCGACACCAAGCTCGACGGCATCCCCGCCTCGGTGCTTGCCGGTGCGCTCACGCAGGCCAAGGATGCTCGTACGACCATCCTCGCCGTGCTGAACGCCGCCATCGACAAGCCCGACGAGATGGCACCGACCGCGCCCCGCGTGATCAGCGTCCAGATCCCCGTCGACAAGATCGGAGAGCTGATCGGCCCGAAGGGCAAGACGATCAACGCGATCCAGGACGAGACCGGCGCAGACATCTCGATCGAGGAAGACGGCACCGTGTACATCGGCGCCGTGGACGGCCCCTCGGCGGAGGCCGCCCGTGCCCAGGTCAACGCGATCGCGAACCCGACCAACCCGGAGGTCGGCGAGCAGTTCCTCGGAACCGTCGTGAAGATCGCCGCGTTCGGCGCCTTCGTCTCGCTCCTCCCCGGCAAGGACGGCCTGCTGCACATCAGCGAGGTTCGCAAGCTCGCCGGTGGCAAGCGCGTCGAGAACGTCGAAGACGTGCTCGGAGTCGGCCAGAAGGTCCTCGTCGAGATCACCAAGATCGACGACCGTGGCAAGCTGTCGCTCGCCCCGGTCCTCGAAGACGAGTCGGCGTCCGCCGAATCCGTCGTCGAGGTCGCATCGGTGTCCACCGAGGCGTAGTCTTAGGGTTCTGCCGACAACCTCTCGCCAGGTTAGTCGGTTAGACGGAAGGCCCGTTCTGCTTCGGCAGGGCGGGCCTTTTCCGTACCCAGCCCCACCTATTTGAGAACATTATAAATTGGCGATATAATCAAACGGTGCCGATGACCGGATTGCCCATGGCCCAGCTCAAGGCCGAATTGTTCAAGTCGCTGGGGCATCCGCTGCGCGTGCAAGTGCTCGAACAGCTCGTCGGCGGCGAACGCTCGGTCGGCAGCCTCGCGGAGGTGCTCGGCTCCGAGCTCTCCAACCTCTCCCAGCAACTCGGTGTGCTGCGCCGCGCCGGCGTGGTCGTCACCCGCCGTGAGGGCAACACCATCTTCTACGCGGTCCGTGACGCCGGCGTCGCCGAACTGCTCACCGTTGCGAAGCGGATGCTGGTCGCGAGTCTCGAAGACTCCCACGCGCTCCTCCGCACGATCGAGCAGGACGAGCGCTAGCGGCATCCGCTTCGCGACGGCGGGCGGGTATCAGAGGTCGTTGCCTGCGTAGGACTGGTTGAAGCTCTTGTTGACGAGCGGGAAGTCGGGCACGATCGTGTCCGCGAGCGCGACGGGCAGCGCCGGCCAGTTGAAGAACGAGGGGTCGACGATCTTGACCCGGCTGAGCACACCGCCGGCTCCGAGCTCGACCCGGTGGCAGATGCTTCCGCGCCAGCCCTCGACGAAGGCCAGCCCGGTGCCGGGCCCGGCCGGGTCGACCGAGGTGCCGCTGCCGAGGTGCTCTCCGAGGCGCGCCACGAGGTCGATGACCACGGCCATCGAGACCGCGAATTCGCCCGCGCGCACCCGGTACCGGGCGAGCACGTCCCCGCCGGTCTCGGTGACGACGTGGAACGCCGGGCCGAGGTCGACGAACGGGTGGTCCCTGCGGGAGTCCGCGTCGATCCCCGACGCCCTCGCGACGTAACCGAGGGTGCCGATCGCGCGGGCCTGGGCGCCGGACAGCGGCGCCGTTCCGGTGAACCGGTCGCGCACGATCGCGTGGCCGAGGGTGATCGCGATGATCTCCTGCATGTCTGCGGCCACGCCGCGGAGCACCTCGGGGTCCGGCAGGCTGAGCACCCGGGCGCCGCCGATCCGCACGCCGCCGCGCAGGAAGCGCTGGCCCGTGACGGTCTTGTTGAGGCGCAGGAGCGTCTCACGCAGCCGCTGGGTGTGCGAGTGCACGATCCCGAAGCCGACGTCGTTCGCGAGCGAGCCGAGGTCGGAGACGTGGTTGTAGATCCGCTCGAGTTCGAGCAGGAGGGCGCGCAGCAGCCGGTCGGTCTCGCGGACCTCGATGCCCGCAGCGGCCTCGACGGCCATGCAGTACGCGAGGGAGTGCCCGACGACGGTGTCCCCGGTGACCTGCTCGGCGAGCTCGAGGCCATCGGCCGGCCTGCGGCCCTCGAAGAGCCGCTCGACGCCGCGGTGCATGTACCACTGGCGGGCCTCCATGCGCACGATCGTCTCGCCGACGACGGAGAACCGGAAGTGGCCGGGGTCGATGATCCCGGCGTGGATCGGGCCGACGGCGATCTCGTAGACGCCGGGTCCCTCGACCTCGACGAAGGGGAAGGACTCGACGTCCGGCTCGAACCGGGGGGTCACCCGCGCGCCGCGGCGCATCGGGTACCAGCCGCGCGGCCAGTGCCCGTGCCGCACGAGCCGGTACGGCTGCGGGTGGTCGGCCGGGCGTACGCCGTACAGGTCCCGCATCCCGCGCTCGAAGTTGCCGGCCGGGTAGGACAGGTCGGCGATGCTCGGCACCCAGGCGTCGGTGTACGGCACCGGAACGACGAGGTCGACCTGCCGGCGGGGAAAGACGCCCGCGAACGAGTAGACGACGCGCAGGGCGTCTCCGTCGTCATGGCAGGCGATCATCGCGAGCCGGTTGCCGCTGTCCAGCAGGGCGGATGCCTCCTGCCGCAGCCGGTCGCGGACGAGCACCCGGATCTCGGGCCGGGCCGGGGCCGCCGGCATGACCGGAGCGTGGGGGACCGGTGCGTGGGGGATCGGTGGGCCGGGCGTCGCCGAATTCAGGTCAGGCGTGTCGCGGTTGGTCATCAGTGGGCTCCTCCCAGTACGGCGGCGGCGCGCACGAGCAGCACGCCGACCGGGTTCGCGATGAAGGGAACGACGGCGCAGGTGGCGAGGGCGAGCACGAGGGGGAGCAGCGGGCCGTGGGTCGAGCGGTCCGGCGCGACGACGACGTCGACGACGGTCACGGCGACGGTGTCGGGGAACGGAGCGGCCACGCGGATGTTGGAGGTCATCGGGAACGGTTCAGGACCGCTCCCGCCGTCAGCGACGTGAGCGACACCGTTCACGACTCCGGCACCGTCGATCCCTGCCTCCGCCTCGCGGCGGGACAGGACCGTGGCTTCGCGGTCCGCGTCCGATTCGTCCCCCGGCGCGGTCGCGCGCGGGGTCACCTGCTTCGGCAGGATCGGCGGGGTGTGGTCGAGGGCGTCGTGCGGGGAACCGATGGTGAGCGCGACGGTGAGCCGGGTGAGGCTCGCGAAGATCACGAGCAGGAGGACAAGGGCGATGCCGACGACGACGCCCATGCCTGCGGACCAGCCGGCGAGGATGATGCCCACCTCGGAGAAGAAGATGCTGAAGGGCGGAAATCCGACGAGCGCCGCCATCGCGACGAGCCACGGGATCGCCAGCCCCGGGCGGCGCGCGAGCAGCGCCCGGACGTTGGCGATCGTCGGTGTGCCCTCTACCTCGAGGATCCGGCCGGAGACGACGAAGAGCGTCGCCTTCACGAGTCCGTGGCCGAGCATGTAGAGCAGCACGGCCGGCAGGGCGGCGGCGCCGACCGCGGCGCCGATCGCCATCAGGCCCATGTGCTCGATGCTCGAGTATGCGAGCATCCGCTTGAAGTCGCGCTGGCGGATGAGCAGGGCGGCGGCGACGAACAGGGAGAGCAGGCCGGCCACGCTCAGCATCGCCCGGAGGAAGTCCGGGCCGATCACGGCGTCCGTGATGGTCTGCACCCGCAGGATCGCGTACAGGGCGACCGCAAGCAGCACGCCGCTCATCAGGCCGGACACCGGCGCGGGCGCCTGGCTGTGGGCATCCGGCAACCAGCTGTGCATCGGTGCGAGGCCGGCCTTGGTCGCGAAGCCGAGCACAGCGAGGGCGCCGCCGGCACGGACGAGTGCGGGGTCGAGGGGCAGGCCCGGCTGGCTGAGCACGAGCCAGGACAGCGTCGCCTCGCCGGTGGCCCGGGAGGCTGCGTAAATCAGCAGGATGCCGAGCAGGGCGATCGCGACGCCGACGGAGCCGAGGATCACGTACTTCCAGGAGGCCTCGAGGGACTTGCCGGTGCGGTGCGCGCCGACCAGGAACGCGGTGGTGATCGTCGTCGCCTCGATCGAGGCCCACATCAGGCCGATGTTGTCAGCGACGACGGCGAGTGACATGGCGGCGAGGAACACCGAGATCAGGCCGTCGTAGGAGCCCGCCCAGCGCGCGGGAGTCTGGGAGTGGCCGCCGCCGCCGAGTCCGCCCCAGGTCGAGACGAGGCCGATGGCTCCGACGACCGTGAGCAGGTAGGCCGAGAGGGCGTCGGCGCGGAGCACGCCGCCGAGAGTCGGCACCTGGTCGTGCAGCACGGCGACGACGAGGATCACCCCGGAGGCGAGCACGGCCAGGCTCGAGGCGATCGGACCGAGCCGGCGCAGCCGCGGGGACGGCACCGTGAGGCTCAGGAGCGCGAACAGCACCGGGAGGGCGAGCGGGGTCCAGAGTGCGAAGGACAGGGACGGGGCCATCAGTCATGCAACTTTCTCAGCTGGTCGATGTCCGTATTGCCGAACTTGTTGTGCATCCGCCCCGCGAAGACGTAGAGGATCATCACGACGAGGAGCACGTCGAGGGAGATGCCGAGCTCGAGCACGAGCGGGACGCCGCCGCTCGTCAGGAAGGCGACGGTCGCGATGCCGTTGTCGAGCACGAGGAAGCCGATCAGCTGCGACCGCGCCTGCCTCCGGGTGACGAGCAGCAGGAAGCCGATCAGCACCATGGCGAGCCCGATCGGCGCGGCGTGCGCGGACACGCTCGTGTCCCTGGCCAGCACCCGGCTGGAGACCACATAGGCGAGGATCGTGAGCAGGGCCACTGTCAGGAGCGAGGCCGTCGGGTTCAGGCGCGGGGCCTCATCCGTTCGGGTCGTCGCCTTCGACTCGTGGGCGAGCACCCACGGCAGGCCGAGGCCCTTGACGAGCAGCACGAGCACGGCGACGAGGATGACCTCGAGCTCGCCCTTCTGCACGCCGATCACGGCGACGAGCGCGGCCAGGGCGAGGCCCTGTACGGCGAGCAGGCGGATCGAGGCGAGCATCGAGTGCCGCCAGACCATCAGCGCGCTCGTGAGCAGCAGCGTGCCGGTGCAGAGGCCGATGAGTTGCGGGTAGGTGGTTTCGAACACGGATGCTCCTAAGCGACCAGGTAGGAGGCGGTGACGGCGAGCAGGGCGAGGGCGAACGACCCCGCGAGCAGCTCGGGCACGCTGAACAGGCGCGCCTTGGCGAGGAAGACCTCGCCGACGCTCAGCGCGGTGCCCAGGGCGAGCACCTTGGCGGCGACTGCGACGGCGCCGAGGAGGAGACCGGGCACGGTGAAGTCGGTGAGGACGCCCCACGGCACGATGAGGTTGCCGAGCAGGCCGAGCAGGGCGGCGAGCTTGAGCCAGGAGCCCAGTTCGAGCCAGGCCAGGTCGCGCCCGGAGCTTTCGAGCACCATGGCCTCGTGCAGCATCGTGAGTTCGAGGTGCGTCGAGGGGTTGTCGATGGGCAGCCGGCTCGTCTCGGCCATGATCGCGATCGCGAGGGCGACCATCGCGAGCAGGCTCACGGGGGAGATGATCACGGCGGGCGTCTGGAGCCGGGTCTGCACGATCAGCGACAGCGTCGAACTGCCCGCCGGGATCGAGAGGGCGTAGATCGAGAGGAGCAGGGTCGGCTCGACGAGGGCGGCGACCGTCATGTGCCTGCTCGAGCCCATCCCGCCGAACGCGGTGCCGCCGTCGAGCCCGACGAGGGCGAGCGCGACGACGCCGATCAGCATGACAGAGACGATCACGAAGAGGTCGCTCGGGATGAGCGGGAGCGCGAGGGTGCCGACGAGGGGGAGCAGCACGCAGAGCAGCAGGCTCGAGACGAGCAGCACGATCGGGCCGACCGACAGCATCCAGCTCGAGTCCGCCGCGTGCACAGGCTCCTTGGCGAGGAGCTTCCGCACGTCGCGCCAGGGCTGCCAGATTCCGGCTCCCGCGCGGCCCTCGAGCCGGGCGCGCACCTGGCGGATCACGCCGATCAACAGCGGGGCCAGGAAGACGAAGAGCGCGAGTTGCAGCACGGCCATCAGGATCGGGGCCCCGATGCCGGCCCAGGTCAGCTCGACCGCGTGCGCCGCAGGGCCCATGCCCAGGCGCATCACAGCGACACCGCGATCAGCACGACGAGCAGGGCGGCGAACGAATAGCCGAGGTAGCGGTGGATGCTGCCGTCCTGGGCGCGCCGGGCGGCGAGGCCGAAGCGCTGGGCCGCGTTCAGGACCGGCCGGTAGAGCCGGGTCTCGATCACGTCGGAGACGGTCTGTTCGACGTGCACCTTCTCGACGAGGTACCTGGACTCGCCGACATGGGTGACCTCGACGTCGCGCGACGGACGCAGCACATCGTCGAAGACCCGCACGAGTGGTTCGGCGTATGAGGTCGCGGTGTACTGCATCCGGGGCCGGAGCCTCGAGCCGCCACCGGCCCAGGGCAGCGGGTCCACCCGGGTGGGGTGGCGCCGGGCGCCGAGGGCGACGATGACGAGGATCGGCACGAGGACGAGTCCCGCGAGGATGACGAGGGTGCCAGGGTCGAGCACAGCGTCGATTCCGGAGAGGCTGACGCCGGCGAGGCCGACGGTGTGCACGTCGGGAACGATGACGGGGCCGACGGCCGCGGCGATGGCCGCGGCGAGCGGGCCGGGCATGAGCCCGAGGCCGACGACGGCGAGGGCGCCGAGCACGAGGGGGACGCGCATCACCCAGGGCACCTCGCGGGCGATGCTCGCCTTCCGGGAGCGCGGCCGGGCCAGGAATGCGATGCCGTATGCCTTGACGAAGGTCAGCAGTGCGAGTCCCGCGGTGAGGGCGAGCACTGCGACGGCGAGCGGCATCGCGATCGACGCGGCGACGGAAACGACCTCACCGTCGAGCCGGGCACCGTGGATCAGCGCCTGCAGCAGCATCCACTCGGCGACGAAGCCGCTCGTGATCGGGAGCGATGCCGCGCCGAGACTGGCGAGGCCGAACGTGCCTGCCGTCCACGGCATCCGTTTGCCCAGGCCGCCGAGGCGGTCGAGGTTGAGCTCGCCGGTCGCGTGCGCGACGGCGCCGGCACCGAGGAAGAGGGTCGTCTTGAAGGCGGCGTGGCTCACCATGAGCAGAAGGGCCGCGACGAGGGCGGCGTCGGCGGCGGCCGTCGCGTTGTAACTGCGCAGCAACACGGATGCCCCGAGGCCGAGGAAGACGAGCCCCATGTTCTCTGTGGTCGAGTAGGCCAGCAGCACCTTGAGGTCGCTCGCGACGGAGGCCTGCAGGATGCCGTACACGGCGGACACACCGCCGAGCACGAGGATGAGCACGCCCCACCACGGCGGGCCGGAGGGCAGCAGGCGCACGCAGACGAGGAGCGCGCCGTAGACGCCGATCTTGACCATTGCGCCGCTCATCGCCGCGGCGACGTGGCTCGGCGCCTCTGGCAGCACCCGGGGAACCCAGACGTGCAGCGGGACGAGCTCCGCCTTGCCGCCGAAGCCGAGCAGGAGGAGGACGAACGCGAGGTTCGCCGGCCAGGAATCGGCCGGCACGGTCGCGAGCGTCTGGAAGCCGGTACCGCCGGTGGCGGCCACGAGCACGCCGAAGCCGGCGAGCACGAAGAAGAAGCTCAGCTGGGACATCGCCGAGTACCAGATCGCGGCGGAGTAGACGGTGCTCCGGCTCGCGTGGTCGGCGAGGAGGAGCACGGTGGAGCCGAGGGTCATGATCTCCCAGAGGAGCAGGAAGGACACGACGTCGGTCGCGGCGGGAACGAGCTGCATGCCGCCGAGGAAGACGGCCATGGCCGCCCAGGAAGTGCGTGAGGCCTCCGCGCCGCGGGCCGAGCCGATCCCGAAGAGGGAGACGAGGGCGCCGACCGCGGAGACGACGATCATGAAGAGGCCGCCGAGCCGGTCGGGGGAGAGCACGAGGGGATCGATCGGGAGAGCGAGCGGGATGGTCAGGGTGCCGTTCGCCCCGCCGAGCGCTGCGGCCCCGGTGACGATGCCGGCGAGGCCGAGGAGGGCGCAGAGCGCGCCGGTCGCGCGGGACCGCCACGAGACGGGACTGAGCAGGCCGGTCGCAACGGCGGCGAGCGCGAGCAGGGCCTGGACGACGAGGCCGGACTGGACGGCGTTCATCGCCCGGTCATCCGTCGGAGGGCTTCGACGATGGCGGCAGGTTCCGGCGGAGTACCGGGGACAACGAGGTCGACGTGCACGAAGTCGGACACCGGGCCGGCGACACCGTAGCCGTCGGCGAAGACGCCGCCCGTGATCGCGCAGTCGCCGACGGCGACGACGAAACGGGGGGTGGGGGTCGCGACGACCGTGCGCCGAAGCGGTTCGATCATGTTCCTGGTCACCGAACCGCAGATCAGCAGCACGTCAGCATGACGAGGCGAGGCGACGAGCCGCACGCCGTAGCGCTCGACGTCGTAGACCGGGCCGAAGGCACTGGCGATTTCCTGGGCGCAGTCGTTGCAGCCGCCGGCATTGATGAAGCGCACCTGGATGCTGCCGCCGAAGATCCCGGCGCCGGGGAACAGGGCGGGGGCCTGCGGGGCCTGCTCTGCGATCCGCCCGCTGCGACGGATGAGGGAGGTCAGTCTGGTGACGCTCACCGGGGGTCTACGCCACTAAACATCATTACTTCTTTATATACCTATATGATGAATTTATCAAATAGATTGTGGACACTGCGCGGTGCGGGGCGGTCGTTCCGTCGGACTCAGGCCTCGTCGTCGATATCGACGTCGGCGCGGTTCGCCGGGCCGCGCTCCCGGGTCACCCGGTCGAGCAACGGGGTGATCCGGTACGGGATCAGCTCGCCCATGGCGAGCGAGGTCTCCGTGCGATCGACGCCCTCGCACGCGAGGATCGTGCCGTCGATGCGGAACAGGTCGTCGGCATCCGTGCACACGACGAGGACGAGCAGGTCCGTCGACCCGCTCATTCCGTGGGCCTGAACGATCTCGGGGATCTGGTTGAGTTCTGCGACGATCTGGCTGAGCCTCTTCTGCTGCAGGTGCACCTGGATGAACGCCGTCAGGGGGTGGCCGAGGGCGATCGGATTGATCCGGCGATCGAAGGCCAGGAACGCGTTGGATTCTTCGAGCCGCGCCATCCGCGCCTGCACGGTGTTCCTGGACAATCCCAGCCGCTGGGCGAGGGCCACGAAGGTGCTGCGCGGCTCTACGCAGAGGGCGCGGAGGAGTTGGAGGTCGACCCTGTCCAGACTGTGCATAACGCATGAGATTAGCACGCAGGAGGCCCGCAGAATAGGGCAAAGTGATTAGTGTTACGCCCCGCGAGGGCGCATCCGTGAAGGACGCGTCGGGAGGGTCACCGCGGCGGTCCGCCGCGCTTCCCGCCGGCTTTCGCAGGCCTCATTCTCTTGACCGCCGGCGGGCGCCGGAGCAGAGTGAGGTACATGAGCGCAACCGGTTCGATCCAGAGTCCCGTGCAGACCGGCCCCGTGCTCGCGGGCGGCCCGTTCGTACACCTCGATGGAGCGTTGCACGCGAGCTACCGCACGAGCGATTTCGCCTCGGCGGTGCGCTTCCTCGACCGCGTCGCCGAGGCGGCGGATGCCGCAGGCCACCATCCCGACGTCGAACTCGGCTACGGGACGGTCGCCTTCCGGCTCCGCTCGCATGATCTCGGCGGCGTGACCGAACGCGACCTCCGGCTCGCCCTGCAGATCCAGGCGCTCGCGAATGAGCTCGGTGCGGAAGGCAGGGCCGTGACGCCCGCCCGGTACGACGTTGCGATCGACTGCACGGACGCCGACTCGATCCGGCCGTTCTGGCGCGTCGGCCTCGGTTATGTCGAGCTGCCGGCCGACGGCGACGGCGACGTGGAACTCGTCGACCCGCGGGGTCATGGGCCGAGGGTCTGGTTCCAGCACATGGAGATTGCCCGCACCGACCGGAATCGTATCCATCTGGACGTCTACGTGCCGGGTGACGACGCCGAGGAACGCGTCAGCGCGATCGTCGAGGCCGGCGGCACGCTGCTCACCGACGAGCACGCCCCCGAGTGGTGGGTGCTCGCCGACGTCGAGGGCAACGAGCTCTGCGTCTGCACCTCGAGCTACTGAACCCGGGTCAGGCGGCGGCGGAGGCGAGCGTCTTCTCGATCGCGCCGACGAGCTCTGGTGACTCGGGTTCGACGGTCGAGGCGAAGCGGTCCACGATCTGGCCCTCTGCGTTCACGAGGAACTTCTCGAAATTCCACTTGACGAGGCCGGGCAGCAGGCCGGACTTGAACCTGGTGAGCTGGGCGTAGAGCGGATGCTGGTGCTTGCCCCGGACATCCACCTTCTCGGTCATCGGGAAGGTGACACCGTAGTTCAGCTGGCAGAACGCCTCGATGTCGGCGGACTCCCCGGGCTCCTGGCCCATGAACTGGTTGCACGGCAGGCCGAGGACGACGAGGCCGTCGTCCTTGAAGCGCTCGTAGAGGGCCTCGAGGCCCGCGTACTGGGGCGTGAAGCCGCACTTGGATGCGACATTGACCACGAGAACGGTCTTGCCGCGGTAGTCGGCGAATGTCGTCTCCGTGCCGTCGATGAGGGTGAGCGGGGCGTCGTACAGGGGGGAAGAAGAAGGCATAATCGCAGGCTATTAGCGAAGTCTCCGAGTCGGCTGGGGACGGCGGGAGAACCGCCGGGGGAGCTGGCGGCCCGCATGCGGTAGAATTGGGAGTTGACAGCGCGATTCAACGGCCATCCACAGCTGCGCTTTCACGCTCTGCGGTTCCACACACCCGGATGGCTTTCCACGGCTTCGCCCAGTCGAATGAGGCTCACGGCCTCGCGACCTGACGCGCGCATCACCTTCTGATTTGCATAACCCCGTCACCACGGCTGCCGGATAGACCCGGCGCCGGCTATGAGACCGGTTGCCCTGTGCGCGGTTTCGCCAAGAAATGAGTTTATTTAATTGACTAAGCACGAACTCGACCTGAACAGCCCGCCGTCCCTCATCAAGCGGGGACTGCGCATCGTCCCCCTCGGCGGCCTCGGCGAGATCGGTCGCAACATGACCGTCTTCGAACACAAGGGCAAGCTGCTCATCGTGGACTGCGGGGTGCTGTTCCCCGAGGAGACCCAGCCCGGCGTCAACGTGATCCTGCCCGATTTCTCCTACATCCGCGGCCGGATGCAGGACGTCGTCGCCGTGGTGCTGACCCACGGCCACGAGGACCACATCGGCGGCGTTCCCTACCTCCTCCGCGAGCGCGCGGACATCCCCGTCGTCGGCAGCGAGCTCACCCTCGCCTTCGTGAGCGCCAAGCTCGAAGAACACCGGATCACCCCCAAGCTCCAGCAGGTCAAGGAAGGCCAGCGTCGCAGCTTCGGCCCGTTCGACCTCGAATTCCTCGCGGTGAACCACTCCATCCCCGACGGACTCGCCGTCGCCATTCGCACCGAAGCCGGCCTCGTGCTCGCGACCGGTGACTTCAAGATGGATCAGTTCCCGCTCGACAACCGCCTCACTGACCTCCCCGGCTTCGCCCGTCTCGGTGAAGAGGGCGTCGACCTCTTCATGACGGACTCGACCAACGCCGAGGTTCCCGGCTTCACGATGACCGAGGAAGACATCCGCCCGGCCATCGACTCGGTGTTCCGCACCGCGCCGCGCCGTATCATCGTGTCGAGCTTCGCGAGCCACGTGCACCGCATCCAGCAGGTCATCGACGCGTCGGCCAGGCACAACCGCAAGGTCGCCTTCGTCGGCCGCTCGATGGTGCGCAACATGGCCATCGCGGAGAAGCTCGGCTTCCTGCACGTGCCGAAGGGCCTCATCGTCGACGTCAAGGCGCTCGAGCGGATGAAGGACAGCCAGGTCACGATGATCTGCACCGGGTCGCAGGGCGAGCCGATGGCAGCCCTCTCCCGGATGGCGAACCGCGAACACACGATCAAGATCGGCGAGGGCGACACCGTCCTCCTCGCGAGCTCGCTCATTCCCGGCAACGAGAACTCGATCTACCGGGTCATCAACGGCCTCACCCGCTGGGGCGCCAATGTCGTGCACAAGGGCAACGCCAAGGTGCACGTCTCCGGCCACGCGAGCGCCGGCGAGCTCGTCTACTGCTACAACCTCGTCAAGCCCAAGAACGTCATGCCGATCCACGGCGAATGGCGCCACCTCAAGGCCAACGCCGAGCTTGCGATCCGCACGGGTGTCCCCGAGGCGCAGGTGCTCGTCGTCGAAGACGGCGTGGTCGTCGACCTCATCGACGGCGTCGCCAAGATCGTCGGCCGCGTTCCGGCCGAGATCGTCCTCGTCGATGGCATGACCGTCGGCGGTGTCGCCTCCGAGGAGGCCCTCGCCGACCGCGTGCAGCTCTCCAACGACGGCGCGGTCACGATCCTCGGCATCCTCGACACCCGCACCGGCGCGCTCGTCGAACCGGTCGAGTTCATCGCCCGCGGCTTCGTGCAGGACAACGCCTGGATCCAGGGCGCGACGAAGTCCATCGACGACGCTCTCCGCGCGGCGAACAAGGTCAAGATCGTCGACGGGCCCGAGCTCGAAGAGATCTTCACCCAGAGTGTGACACGGTGGATGCAGCGTAAGTACCGCCGCATCCCGGTGATCACCTCCGTCGTCGTCGACGACTAGCAGCCACTCGAAGGCGGATGCCGGTGGACCCGCGGGTCCGGCGGCATCCGCCTTCTTCGTACCACTCGTCCAGAAATGAAAGCCATAGTCGTACCATGACAATTTCGCCGCCCAGCAGGAAGAAGGGCCGTCGACTCCGCCGTCGTTCCATCGTCCTGATCGCAATGGGTGTCGTCGTGGCCGTCATCGCGACCGTCGTGACCGTCATCGCCGTGAACCTGCCCGACGACCTCGAGATCGGCCGGCTGTCGCAGAAGAGCAACCTCTATGCGACCACGAGCGCGGGAACCCCCTACCTCCTCGCGTCGTTCTACGACCAGAACCGCGTCGAGGTCGCGTTCGACGCGATCAGCCCGTTCGTGAAGGATGCCGCGACCTCGGGAGAGGATCCGGGCTTCTACGACCACGGGGGCGTCGACATCTGGGGCACCGTGACCGGCATCGTCTCGACCGTCTTCACCGGCACAGCCAGGGGCGGCTCCTCGATCACCCAGCAGTACGTGAAGAACGTGCTCGTGCAGAAGTGCGAAGCGCTCACCGACGAGACGGAACGCGCGGACTGCTACAACACGGCCACCGAGGCGAGTCCCGACCGGAAGCTCAAGGAGATGAGCCTCGCCATCGGCCTCGAGAAGAAGTACTCCAAGGACGAAATCCTGCGCCAGTACCTGAACATCACGGGCTTCGGCGGCTCCGTCTACGGAATCGAGGCCGCGGCAAGCTACTACTTCAACACCACGGCGGCCAACCTCACGTTGCCACAGGCCGCGAGCCTCGTCGCGATCGTCAACAACCCGGTCAAATTCCAGCTCGACAAGCCGGACAGCGCGACAAACGGTGCGGCCAACGGTTATGCCGACAACAAGGACAGGCGCGATTACATCCTCGATGCGATGCTCGAGCACGGCAAGATCAGCCAGGCAGATCACGATGCAGCGATCAACGCCCCGATCGAACCGACCATCACCGAGCCGAGCACCGGGTGCCAGACAGCAGGCGGCAGCGCCTACTTCTGCGACCTCGTCATGCAAACGCTTCGCAACGACCCGGCATTCGGGGCGGATGCCGAGACACGGCTGGCCAACGTGCGACTCGGCGGGTACAACGTCTACACGACCCTAGACCTCGATCTGCAGTCCGCCGCCGAGACCACAATGAAGGCGAACGTGCCTGCGACGTATCCGGGCTGGGACGTCGGCGGGGTCATCACGAGTGTGGAGGTCGGAACCGGGCGAGTCCTCGACATGGCCCAGAACAAGGACTACAGCCAGGATCCTGCCGTTCAGGCGACCGGAGACAACTTCAGCGGCATCAACTACAACACCGACCTCGGCCAGGGCGGCTCCAACGGGTTCCAGACCGGGTCGACGTACAAGGTCTTCACCCTTGCCGAGTGGCTCAACGAAGGCCATTCCCTCTCCGAGTCCGTGAGTTCCCGGCCCCGGTCGAACTGGGGGACGTTCGAGGACAGTTGCAACGGGCCGCAAAGCTACGGGGCGGCGTTCAACCCGAAGAACGATTCCTCGTCGGAGAACGGCTCGTACAGTTCGGCGTTGCAGTCGACCATCCAGTCGATCAACACGGGTTTCATCGGTATGGCCAAGGAACTCGACCTGTGCGGCATTCGCAAGACGGCCGAAGCATTCGGCGTGCACCGTGCCGACGGGAATGCGCTCGAGCAGGGCGCGGCATCCGTGCTCGGAACAAACGAGATCGCGCCCCTCACCATGGCGGCCGCCTATGCCGGGATCGCAAACGACGGCGTGACGTGCACGCCGATCCTGATCGACAGGATCACCGGGCCGGATGGTACGGAGATTCCCGCGCCGACGTCGAACTGCACCCAGTCCGTCAGCACGGACGTCGCCGCGGGGATGAGTTATGCGATGCAACGGGTCATGACGAGCGGAACGGCGGCGGCCTCCTACCGAGCCACCACGCCCCGGGTGCCGATGATCGGCAAGACCGGCACTACCGACGACAACAAGGACACCTGGATGAGCGGGGCCAGCACGAAGGTCGCCACCGTCGTCGGGGTCGTGAACGTGTCCGGCGACGGCCAGGACCAGCGGACGACGTACTTCGACAGCGGCCAGGCCGCGACCGCCCGGCACCGGATGTGGCCGGATGTCATGAGCGTCGCCAACGAGAAGTACGGCGGGGACAGCTTCACGGTGCCGCCGCGGAGCATGACCCGCTGATCCGGACTGTGTGGCTGATCACGACTGTGTGATAGGACGGAGGAGTCGGCTCATCACACAGGAGATGCCGGGGACAGTCGTTTGACGTGGCCGTTCGGGCGCTCCGGAAAGAACACGGAAATGACGTCACACACGATCGGCTACTTCGTCGGAAGCCTGTCCTCCACCTCCATCAATCGCACGCTCTCCCGGGCGCTGATCCGGCTCGCCCCGGAGAACCTGCACTTCACGGAAATCCCCATCCGGGACCTTCCCCTCTACAGCCAGGACTTCGACGCCGACTATCCACCGGAGGGGCGCGCCCTCAAAGCTGCCATCGAAGGCTCCGACGGGATCCTGATCGTTTCGCCCGAATACAACCGGTCGATACCGGGGGCCCTGAAGAATGCCATCGACTGGGGTTCGCGGCCCTGGGGGACCAACTCCTTCGCGCGGAAGCCCACCGGAATCATCGGCGCCTCCGTGGGTAATATCGGCACCGCCGTCATGCAGTCGAACATGCGCAGCGTGCTGAGCTTCCTCGATGCCCCCCAGTTGAACTCCCCGGAGGCGTACATCAAGTTCGATCCGACGGTCTTCACGGGCGACGGCGAAATCACCGATGCGGGCACCAGGGACTTTCTCCGGCACTACATGGATGAGTACGGTGCGTTCGTCCAGCGCGTCCTGGACGTCACCGCGCCGGGCCACATCGGAGACTTGCACGCGAGCTCGAAGAAGTGACGCGATAGCCGTCGGCCCCGAGCGCTAGCGCCTGTCAGAGAATTTCTCCACAAAAGTGCTCCTTGACCGGGTTATCCACAGGTGATTCATGGGCGTGCGGATGCCGGTGGAATGTCGGTGGTCCTCCGTAGAGTGACCGGCATGACAGCTGAAGAACCCTCAGAAGTTCGCTCGGAAAGCACGGCGGAGCCCCCGCCCGGGACCCCGCCCGGGACCCCTCCCGACCCGTATCTGAACCCCCGGCATCTGAGCCTTGTGGATCCGCCCCTGTCCGAGGTGTATGACGCGATCCGGGACGCGGACCGGGAAATCAATCAGGCCACCGCTCGCCGGGCCGCCGCGATCTACACCGCCCAACGGGTGCTCGCCGACGTCGGGCGGGCCCGTGCGGAGGCCGCTGAACGCGCCGGTGGGCCTCGCCCGCCGTGGTCTCCGGAGGAAGCCACGAAAGAGGAATTCACCTGCGAGGTCGGCGCTCTGCTGCGGCTCCCGCGCCGGACGGCGGAGACCCTGATCGAAGCCAGCCGCACCCTCGCGGAGGACCTCCCCGTGACCCGGGAGGCCCTGGCCTCCGGGGTGATCAGTTACCGGCACGCGCAGGTGATCATGGAGCAGGCCTGGGGTATCCGGGTCGATGATGACCCGGAAGCGGCCGCCCGGGCCCGGGCCGTGTTCGAGGAGGTCCTCGTGCCCGACGCGGAAGTGCTGACCGTGGCGAAGCTCGCCGATCGGGCCCGAAGGGTGCGGGAACGCACCCACCCCGAGACCATTACCGCGAGGCACCAGAAAAGCGTCGAGGACCGGCATGTGGTGTTCCAGGCCCTCAACGACGGAATGGCCTCCCTGTATCTGACCGGGGATGCGGAGAAGGTGCAGGCGGCCTACCACCGCACCCTCGACACGGCG
>NZ_SOFR01000005.1:0-36683 GCF_004402735.1 Cryobacterium sp. MDB1-18-1
GTGTCGGCCGGCGCACGGCGTGCACGCGGCCGGGCCCGGGGAACGGGCGCGGCACGATCGGCCGGGGAGCGGCGAGGTCGGCGGGCGATGGCCGCACGGCGCCAGCACCGGCAAGCGCGTCGGGGAAACCGGCCTCGCCGTGCAGGTCGTCCTGGGCGAGAGCGGCGCCGGCCGCGCGAACGAACCCGGCAAGCCCCTTCGCGGACATGGCCGGGTCGAAGACGAGGTCGTCGCCGCTTCCGGTGTCGTCGTCCTCGACGAGCGGGAGCAGCGGACGGTTCTCGCGCAGCCAGGGCGGCCCGTTGAGCACGGCGGCGAGCGGCGGCAACACCGGCTCGTCGTCGTCGACGTCGCTGAGCACGAGGTGCAGGGCGCCACTCGGCAGGTGCATGACCCGCGCGGCCACGACGTCGCCCTCGGAGAGCAGGGTATCGACGAGGTCGCGCGGGTTGGCCGAGATGTCGGCGCGGGTGATCGTGAACGTGAGGTGCGGGTGCAGGGCGAGCACGGCCTTTTGCGCGCTGACCTTCTGCACCAGGGCGAGGGTGACGCTGCCGTGCGGGTAGCGCTCGGCGATCACCTCCGTCGTCGGCGGTTTGAGCTCGACATTGAGCCGGTGGGTCGGGGCATCGAGGGCGCCCTGGATGCGCTGGCCGGGCGAGAGGGTCCAGTCCAGCGGCACGGGCGGGTAGGTGAGTTCCTGCCAGATGGTCGCCATGCCGCCGTCATCGAGCTCGACGAGGGCGCGGGAACCGTGCAGCATGAAGCCCTTGACGGTTCCGGTGACGGTGATGACGGATGCAGGGGCGAGCGCGAAGAGACCGGCGTGGTGGGCGTGAGCGAGGGCATCCGTGACGAGTTGGTCGGTCGCGTGCTGGGGGTCGCCATGCGTGAAGCGCAGACGGGACCTGGCCAGGTCGGCGAAGGGGTTCGGCCCGGTGGGGTATGACCGGCCGGCGCTGCCGTAGACCTGGAATTGGGCGGGGAGCAGGTCGCCGAGCTGCCGGGTGAGTTCTCCGGTCTGCACGAGGAAGACGCGCGCGACGTCGCCGATCTGGGTGGCGAGCTGATCGATGCCGATCTCGGGGATGGCTGTTCCGAACGGTGAGGAGACGACGACCCAGGGTCGATCACGGGCGGGGTCGTGAAGGCCGATCGCAAGCTGCTGCACCGCGGAGCTGGTCTCAACGCGGGTGTACACGGCTTACTCCTCCCCGGGCCCGTGGATAGGCCGTGGGAACAAGGCTACGCCAGTATCCTAGACGGATTGCTCCATTCGTTAAGTTATGGGGTGTATATGAAGCATTGTGTGCGGGTTGCCCACCCGGGACACGCGGTGTGACGCAGGATGCACCTCGTCCTAGGGCGGCGCCCAGCCGATCACCGGTGAGTGCGAAGCCGCGGAGTCAGCGACCCGAGCCGGAGAAAGCGCCGACCAGGACGATCCCGAGGTTCGCGGCCAGGTAGGCGGAGACGCCGAGCCCGACGACGACCTCGAGGGGGGCGAGCACGAGGCGCTGCAACCTCGCCGACCGCATCTGGTTGTCGAGCACGGTGAAGCGCTCCATCAGGCCGTCGCCCGTGCCGACCGGCACGGTTTCGGCCCAGCTCGCGGGATCGTCGAGCAGCGCGATCACCTGGAACCGTTCGAGCGGCGTGAGCACGCGCGGCAGGGCCGTCAGCCACGACACGAGGTCGGCGGCGTCGAGCACTGTGACCGCGTTCTCGGGGCCCATGCGGACGACACCCTTCGGCCCGACGAACGCGAGCACGGGGTGGATCGGGACGGTGAAGTCGAGGTAGGCATGCAGGAGCGTGTCGATGCGTTCGCCCTCGAAGGCCGCGTGTTCGAGGTAGGGCACCGCCCGGTCCCCGACGATGACGTTCTCGCCGATGACCCGCACCCCCGCACGGCGGTGCTGCTTGGTGTTGATGGTGACGACGCCGCAGGGGCCGACGACGACGTGGTCGATGTCCCAGCCGTTCACCCCGACGGGGAGCCCGTGGAAGACCGCCCACTCCGGAGGCAGCTGGGCGAGCAGTGCGCCGACGGCGAGCTCTCCCTGCGCGCCGCGGTACCAGCCCAGTGCATTGCCGCCGAGCGGGGAACGACCGAGGAAGCGGGCGAGACGGGTGCGACGCGGGTGGGCACCCTGCTGGCGCAGCAATTTGTCGATGATGGCCTGCGCGGCGAACCGGCGGCGCATGCCCTCGTTTTCGACGCGGCCGTCGTCGATACTGCCCGGATCGATTGTGCTTTTGTCGACCATATGATTGCTCCCCCGGATCGATACTAGCGAGCCGCGGCATCCGCCGCCCCACCCCGTTTGAGCCGCCGCCCCTGTTGAGCCGCTGCCCCCGCTCGCGCGCCCGCCTGCTCTAGTCGTGCTTCTTGACGAAGTCGATGGCGAGGTCGGCGACCTCTTCCCAGCCGTGGTCGATCGTGAGCGAGTGACCCCGGTTCGGCACCTCGACGATCTCGGTCAGACCCGGGTTCTTCTTCTGCTGCTTGTAGATCGCGTGCGAGATCGCGAGCGGCACGGTGTTGTCGTTGTCCCCCGCGATGATGAGCAGCGGCCCGCGCTCGGGATTCTTCGTGTCGACCCGCGCCTCGGTGAACGGGTTCAGGTTCGCGGTCGCGGCCTGGAACAGCGGCACGCCCGATGCGGCCACGTGATAGGTGTCGTACAGGGCGCGCGCCTCGTCGGTATCGAGGGCGTTGGCCCAGCCGAAGCTGAACTGCTCGAAGGTGAGCGAGACGGCCCGCCCGGCATTCGCCGGGTTGAGCAGCACCGGTGACGCCGATTTCAGGGCGGATGCCGGCAGCGGCAACACGCCACGGAACGGTGCGGAGTCGATCGCGACCGTTGCAGCGGAGACTCCCTCACCGGCCAGGCGCTGGGCGATCAGCCCGCCGAAGGAGTGCCCGACGATGGCGGGTCTGATCGCGAGGTCGTTGATGGCGTCGAGGTAGTGGTCGGTGACCTGGGCGATCATCTTGTGGGCGAAGACGTCGGGGTCGCGCTTGGCTTCCTCGATGCTCTCGGGGTCGTCGGGCCAGCCGGGGGCGATGCTTGTGTAGCCGGCGGCCTCGAAGCGGCCGCGCCAGCGGTCCCAGCTGCTCGAGAGCAGCCAGAGCCCGTGCACGAACACGACCGGACGCAGGCCCGACTCGTTCGCTCGCTCGACCTCGGCTCGTTCCGGTGCGGTCAATGCGTCCATCTCAGCTCCGTTTCGGTTTCTGGCAGGTTCACGCGGCGGGTGCCGGGTGATCTGGGCACGATAACCGCACCGGTCCCCGTCGTCTAGGGCGTCGGCATCCGCGGGCGTGCCGCTGAGCCGATGCGGTCAGCCGCGGTCGCAGGCGGAGGTCAGCGGCGGCGGTCAGCGGCGGCGGGCGATCAGGGTGCGGAGCACCAGGACGAGGACGGCCAGGGGCGCGAACACGATCAGGAGCCGTGCGGCGAGCCCGCCGAGACTCGCGGCCGTGCCGGACGCGGGCGGGGCGCCGGTGAGGCCGAACTGCAGGAGCAGCACGCCGATGACGCCGAGTGCCACCGCGACGAGGACGGTGAGCAGGAGCGCCCGCAGGTCGGGCTCTGCGCGCTCACGGCGCCGAACCGCCCAGAGCTGGAGGACCTCGTAGAGCACGAGGGACACCGCGAACGGCAGGGCGACGCTCAGGAGCACGACGGCGAAATAGGCCGCGAACACGAAGAGCGGGTGATCGGGCAATGCGGGCGTGATCAGTGCGGTAGTCCAGCTCACGTGACTCCCCAGCCTGGCCTCGGTCGGCTCAGCGCTCCCACGGTAGCAAGAGCGCTGTATTCCGGCGTCCCCCCGATCGGGACAGGGAACCGGATCGGGGGCACACTGGGGGGATGGTTCGCAAACAGGCGGTGGTGCGCGGGATGGTCCAGGCCGTGGGGTTCCGGTACTACGCGCAGGCAGAGGCCCGGCGACTCGGGCTCGCGGGATTCGTGCGCAACCACAGGGATGGCTCGGTCGAGGTGCAGGTGGAGGGGCCGGCAGCATCCGTCGACCGGATGCTCGACTGGCTGCGGCACGGGCCGCCCTCTGCCCAGGTCGACACCGTGCACGTCGAGGACATGCCGGACCGCGGGGACGACGGCTTTCGGATCGAGTGACCTGCCCGCTGGCGTAGCGTTGAAGCATGTGCGCGCGTGCAGATCGTCCCGCCCGCACCGACGACCCGGCCGGGTCGCTCGCCGCGGTGCTCTTGGCGCGCCCGGGCTCGGCGAGGCGTTCCCTGATGCGCTTGGGCCGGCGCTCCCCGGATCGCTCTCCGTTTCACTCCCCGCTTCACTCCCCGCTTCACTCCCCGCGACGGCGGATCGTCGGCATCGTCCGGCTCGTTCTGGCCGGCGCCGAGGTGCTCGCACTGCTCGGGTACTTCGGCTACATCCTCGGTTTCAAGAGCTTTATTGTGTACAACTACTTCAGCTATTTCACCGTGCAGAGCGCCATCGCCGCGGTCGGTGTCTTCATCGCCGCGGGGATCGTCGCCCTGCGCCGGGAGGTCGACCCACCCTGGCTCGACTGGATCCGGCTGCTCGTCACGACCTACATGATCGTCTCGGGCATCGTGTTCCTCGCGATCGTGATCCAGTCCTCGTCGCGGGCGTACACGATGGAGGTGCCGTGGTCGACGCAGCTGCTGCACTTCTGGATCCCCGGGATCGCACTCGTCGACTGGCTCACCGACACCGGCAAGGCCCGGTTGCCGTGGACGACGCTCGCCTGGGTCATGGTCGTCCCGAGCATCTGGGGCGCGTTCACCCTGATCCGGGGCGCCCTGGTGCGCTGGTATCCCTACTTCTTCCTCGACCCGAAGCAGGTCAGCGGCCCGCTCGAGACGGTGCTGTACTGCGTGGTCGCCGTCGCGCTCTTCACCGGGATCGCGGCCATGCTGACCTGGTCGTCCCGCGGCTGGCGGGGCCTCAAGCCCCAGGGCTGAAGGGTAATGGCCGGGGGTTAGGGGCGGAGGTGCGCCCAGGCGTCGGGGGTGGCGCGCAGGTACTCTGGCAGGTCCTGGGGCGGATGCCCGGTGAGGCGTTCGACGTCGTCCGTCACGACATCCATCACGTCGGACGCGATCGCGAGATAGCTTGAGATCCAGCCCGCGACCTCCCAGTCCGGCGCGCCGTAGTGAGCGCGGGACGCCCACGCCTCGGGCTCGGTCTCGCGCTCGTAGCGGATCGGCCGCCCGGTCACCCGGGCGAGCTCCGCGGCGCCGTCGCGCAGGCTCCAGCCGCGCGGCCCCGTGAGGGTGAAGGTCTCCCCGTCGTGACGAGAGCCGCTGCCGAGGACGGCCGCGACGGCATCCGCCACGTCGGTGTGCGTGACCGAGCCGATGCGGCCCTCGCCGCCGGGCCCGCGGATGACGCCGTCGGCGCCGCACATCTGCGCGATCAGCCGGTGGTAGAAGTTGTCGCGCAGGAAGGTGAAGGCGAGGCCGCTCGCCCGCAGGTGCGTCTCGGTTGCGGCGTGGTCGCGGGCGAGGGTGAATTCGGCGTGCGGATCGGCGCCGAGGAACGAGAGATAGACGATCCGCTCGACTCCGGCGGCGACGGCGCTGTCGATCAGGGTGCGGTGCTCGGTCACTCGCTCGGCGCTCTCGGACGCCGACACCATGAACAGGGTGTCGACCCCGGCGAGGGCGGGGGCGAGGGCCTGGGCATCGCCGTAGCCGGCGGTCCAGACATCCGGATGCTGCCGCGCGAGCCGCGCGGTCGAGCGCACGATGAGCCTGGTGGGCGTTCCTGCCGCGTCAAGGCGGTCGCGAACGAGGCCGCCGACGAGCCCCGTCGCTCCGGTGAGTGCGATCATGGCTGGTTCCCCTCGGCATCCGGTTGCGCGGTCGAACTGCGCCATCGCATGCTACAGCGGAAGGGAGTGGGTGGAACGGCCTACAGCGGGATGAAGGTGTATTCCACGGTGAGGTGTTCGCTGCGGCAGGCGCCGCAGTAGAGCACGCCGGAGTGCTGCATGGCGATCACCCGCGGGGAGCACTGCACGACCTTCGGGCCGCAGCACGGCGAAATGACCATGTAGGCACCGGGCGCGGTCGGATGGTGGCCGCTCAGGCCGCGGCCATGGTGGGAACCCTCGCAGGCGAGGTCGGAATCGAAGTCGAGCAGGCTGTCCAGCTCTTGGTCCAGCAGGGTTTCCATGAGGCACGATCAATCACGCGGTCAAACAGGGGAACTGCAGTCGCGACTGTGGCGGGGCACCGAAGCCGCGACCGCGCTCGGGTGGCCGACGGCACGACATGTGTACATTGCTGGGTCTTACGACCGTTGCACGCAACCCACCCAATTGGCAGCCATCGGCAACACCAACCCGGGAACGACTAAACCTTGGGGAGCTGCACAACGGCGGACCGCACCTGCATGAAGTCCCGGCTCGCCCCGGGTATCTTCAGCGACTAGACATTGGGCATAGCTTACACCGTTTGGTGAGAAATACTCGGGATTGACTTTATGGGGTTCGTCAGGGCGCGGGTGTCGGCGTGGGGCTCGGCGTCGGGGGCACGTAGAACGGGGTCAGCCCGCGCAGCGCGGCGGCAAGCACCGTGGCATCGTCGGTCCCGGCGAGCCGGAGCGCCGTGTCCCCGGCGACGAGTCCGACCAGGACGGGCTCCCCGGTGAGCGGCATCATGTTGATCCAGACCCGGAAGTCCTCGTCCCCACCGACCGTGGTCCACAGCGGCGCGGTCGTGCTCCAGAACGGCTCGTCGAACTGCAGCCAGACCTTGTCGAGCGTGCCCATGCCGAGGTCGGCGATCGCGCCGCGGTGCGCGAAGGGCAGCGCGGGGTCGAATTCGAGCACCCCGGACTTCAGCACCCCGAGCGGAACGGTGACGAGCACGCGGTCGGCGGAGAGCGACTCCCCCGTGCCCAGACGCAGGCTCACGCCGGTGTCGGTGTATGCAAGTTTGGTGACGACGCTCGAGTCGAGCAGGTCGATGCCCTCTGCCGCCTTGGTGAGCAGGTGGGCATATCCACCGAGCACGATCCGGTCCTCGTTCGCTCCGGCGTCCGCGCTCGTGTACCAGCCCGACTGCTGGTCGACGGATGCGCCCGCGTCGATATCGAGAACGGTCGCGACCCGGAATGCGAGCCAGTCGGCCGCGGAAACACCGTCACCGGCATCCGCTGTGGACAGCGTGCTCGCGCCCGAGCCGTCGAGCGCGCCCTGCACGGACATGTCACTGGCCTGTTTCGTGGCCCAGGCGAGTGCGGTCGCAACGGCTTTTTCGCCGGTGTCGGGCACCGCGACGACGATTCCGGCATTGGTGCGGGTCTCGCTCGCGCTCGGAAAGGGGGTGGTCGCGATGCCGAGGCGGGTGAATTCCTCGTCGAGGGACGTTGTGTCGCTGTGGCTCACGAAGGACGGGCCGAGCTCGACAGGGAAGGGCCACTTCTTGTCGCTGACGGTGTCGATGCGGCCGCCGATGCGGTCGCGAGCCTCAACGAGGACGACGTCGAAACCGGCGTCCTTGAGGATGCGCGCGGCGCTGAGCCCGGCGATGCCCGCCCCGATCACGGCGATGCGTTCGCCGGGCGCTGCGGCGGCGATGATCTCGCGGGCCGCGCGAAGGCCGGAGTCGCGGCCGCCCTGCACCGTTCCCGGAGCGTCGGTCGAGGTGGCCTCGCCGGCGAAGAAGACCCGGTCGAGCACGGGTTGGGCGAGCGCGGTGCGCTGCTCGGGCGTGGAGTCGACGGCGGCGAAACTGTAAGAACCGCGGGCGAACGGGTCGGCCGACCAGGAGGTGCGGCGCATCTGCGCGGGTTTCGGCACGGGCGAGACGGTGGGCGTCGGTGCGGGGGTCGACGTAGCGGTGGCGGATGCGCTCGGCCGCGGGGCCGGGGACACGCACGCGGTGAGAACGAGGGTCGAGAGACCCGTGACTCCGATGAGGAAGGTGCGACGTTTCATGGCATTCCGCGCGTCGGGTGTCACTCACGTCCTCCTCTCCGAACGAATCCGGTTGGTTCCAAACTACCGCAGGGGCCGGTTCGGGCGGTCGCCTGCCGCCGGCGGGTACGTCGGGACCGGGTCAGGCGAGCAGTTCTGGCGGGAGGAGGAAGCCGTCGTCGAGGAGTTCGCGCACGCGCGGGAGGAGCTCGGCGGTGAGGTCGCGTTCGGAGACCTCGAGCAGCTCGGCGAGCGCACCGGCGATCGCGCCGACCGCGAGTTCGCCGTCGCAGGCCCCGACGAGCGCGGCGAGCGCGGTGTCGAGCGACACCGACCGGCCGAATCCACTTCCCTGGTGCAGGGTGAGCAGGGTCGGGTCCTCCTGGCCGGGCCAGAAGTGGCGTTCCTCGGTGACGTCGGAGGCAACGGTCAAGGTCGCGTAGACCAGGTCGTCATCCGGGAGGGCCGCGTGCCAGTCGTGGGCGGCGAGGCAGGCCGCGAGGTGGCTGCCGATGCCGTCAGGGTTGTGACCGAGGCCGCCGTGCAGGCGTTCGAGGCGCCGCAACCGCGGAACCGCCGCGGGCCGGGCGGTGTCCGGGCGGCGGAGCAGCAGGTAGCCGAAGCCGACCTGCGTCACGCCGCGCGCCGCGAAGTCGTCGAGCCAGGCATCGTAGAGGCGGTCGAAGTCGGCCGTGCCCGGCCGGGTACCGCCGTCGCGGATCCAGGTCTCGGCGTAGAGCTCGGGCGACTGCACCTCGCGCTCGATGATCCAGGCGTCGAGCGCCGGCGCGGGCCCTGACGAATTCGACGGAGATTCGCCCTCCGCAGGGGCCGAAGACGGCTTCCCCGGTGTCTTTTCGGCAAAATCTCCGTCGAATTGGTTCGCGTCGACGGAGGCAACGGCTGGGGTCAGCCAGTCGGCGAGGCGGTCGAAGGCGTCCTGGCCTGCGCGGTACTCCCAGTTGCCGAGGAGCTGGGCGACGCCGGTCGGGGTGAGGTGTTCGGCGGCTCCGCGCACGACGGACTCGACGAGGGCGTCGCCGACGAGGCCGCCGTCGCGGTACTCGTAGCTCGGCACGCCCTCTGCCCGCGGCGTGATCACGAACGGCGGATTGGAGATGATGTGGTCGAAGCGCTCGCCCGCGACCGGCTCGAACAGGCTGCCGAGCCGGAATTCAATGTTGGTCACGCCGTTGAGGGCGGCGTTGAGGGCGGCGAGCTCGAGCGCACGCTCGGAGATGTCGGTCGCGACGACGCGTCTGGCGTGGCGGGAGGCGTGCAGGGCCTGGATCCCGCAGCCGGTGCCGAGGTCGAGGGCGGTGTCGACCGGGTTCGGCAGCAGCAGGCCGCTCAGGGTGAGGGATGCCCCGCCGACGCCGAGCACATGGCTCTCGCCGAGCGCGTGCCCGAGTACGAGCTCGCCGAGGTCGGAGGCGATCCACCAGCTGCCGGCCCCGTGGGCGTCCACAAAGCTGTACGGGCGGAGCTCGACGAGCGGGCGGAGCAGGGTGTTCTCGTCGGCGCCGGGTTCTGCGCCGGGTTCTGTGCCGGGTTCGTCATCCTCACCGACGAGGGCGACGAGCCCGAGCGCGACGGCACCTGCCGCCCCGAGGCTCGGGAGCGCCGCCGACAGCGCGCCGCGCGTCACCGGGAGTCCGAGAACGAAGAGCTGCGCGAGGGTCGCCGACGGCTCCTCGCGACCGAGCCTGGCGCGAAGGGCCGCGAGGGCCCGCAGGGCGGGGACCCGCTGGTTGCGGCGGAGCGCGGCATCCGCTTCGGGGCCCCAGAGTCCGCTCAGGGTCGCCACGGAATAGTGCGCCGCCTCGAGGTCTGCTCGCAGGAGCGGGATGAGGACGAGGCTCTTCGCCGGGAGGGCGGCGGGATTCGGTGCAGGGATCACTCCCCCATTCAACTGCACGGCGCGGCAGGCAGGACGGTGCTTTGTCCGCAACTCAGCGCGAGACCTCGCTGACGAGGGCGTTCACGGGCACCGAATCCCGGGGAATGGCCGCGAACTGCCGGGTGATGAGCCGCGGGGTGACCATCCGGAAGGGCTGCGGGGCCGGATCGGATGGCGCACCGGACTTCCCCTCGAACTCGCCGGCGAGGAGCTCGAGGGCCGCGGCGGCGACTTCGTCGACGGGCTGGTCCACGCTCGAGAGCCCGATCGCCGCCGCGATGGGCGTGTTGTCATACCCCGTGACCGGCACCCGGGCCGGGTTGGCGATCATCGCCCCGAGGGCGAGCGCGTCGCTCGCACACAGCACCGCTTGGATGCCGCCGGCCGTGCGGGCGAGCTGCTGCATGGCCGCCGCGCCCTGGTCGACCCCGTCGGCCGTGACCACCTCGAGGCAGGCGAGGTCCTCTGCGGAGACGTCACCCCGCTCGAGCATGGCGTCGTGCCAGCCCCGGCGACGGTCGTCGCCCGTGCCGGACGGGCTCGGCCAGCCGATATAGGCGATGCGGGTCGCACCGGCGTCCTGCTGCGCGCGGGTCGCCGCGTGCAGGCCAGAGTAACCATCCACGTCGACCCAGGGGTGGCGTGGCGCGGTGAAGTCGTCGCTCCGCCAGGGCCGGCCGAAGGTGACGAAGGCGATGCCCTGCTCGAGCAGCCACTCGGTGCGCGGGTCATCGGCGGTCGTCGAGGTCAGGACGAAACCGTCGACATCCGCCCCGTCGTTCAGGCGCCGGAACTGACTGATCTCGTCCTCGGGGCTCGTGGCGGTGAACAGGAGCACACGCAGGCCCCTGGCATCGGCCTGCTCGGTCAGGGCATGCAGGAACCGGTCGAGTACCGAGCCGGAGATTCCGTCGATCATCGGGTCGAGGCGGATGCCGATCGTCGAGCTGCGCCGGGTGCGCAGCCGTCTCGCCGAGGCGTGCGGACGGTAGCCGAGCGCACTGATGGCCGCCTCGACCCTGGCGCGGGTATCGGCCTTCACGATTCCGGGCGTGTTCATCACGTTGGAGACCGTTTGGCGGGACACCCCGGCTACGCGCGCCACGTCCGTAACGGTGGGGAATTCTCCCATGATCTCTCCCTGCCGGTGCTCCTCGCGCCCCGGGCACGAGGCCCCGTGGCTGGAACGATAAAACCAGACTAGCGCGTCGGATCGACCCCAGAATTAGATCGATCAAAGAAAAAGTTTGATCGATCAAATAAAACCGGCTATCGTCGTTCTCACACAAGCAAACGCGCACTGCGGCGCGACTTTAGGAGAAGAAAATGCAACGACGCACCTCCCGCTGGATGATCGGGGCCGGCCTGACCATGGCCGGAGCGCTCGCCCTCACGGGCTGCAGCTCAAGCTTCGGCGGCACCACGTCCGGCTCGACCGGCTCGGCCGCCGCGCTCACCAGCGACGCGAGCAAGAGCCTCACCGTCCTGATCGGTTCGAGCGGCGACGCCGAGACGAAGGCCGTCAACGCGGCCGTCGCATCCTGGTCCTCCTCGAGCGGCACGAAGGCCACCGTCTCCGTCGCGAGCGACCTCAACCAGCAGCTCGCCCAGGGCTTCGCGGCCAAGAAGCCGGCCGATGTGTTCTACCTGTCGACGGATGCCCTCGCCGGCTACGCGTCCAACGGTTCCCTGCTCGCCTACGGCGACAGCCTCGCCAACAAGGACGACTTCTACCCGAGCCTCGTCAAGTCCTTCACCTACGACGGCCAGTTCTACTGCGCGCCGAAGGACTTCTCCACGCTCGGCCTCGTGATCAACACGGATGCCTGGGCGAAGGCCGGACTCACCGACGCCGACATCCCCACGACCTGGGACCAGCTCGAAACCGTGGCCAAGAAGCTGACCACGCCCGACCAGGTCGGCCTCGCCATCGGCGGCGAATACGCACGCGCCGGCGCCTTCATGGCGCAGGCCGGCGGCAACCTCATGAACGAGGACAGCTCGAAGGCCACCGCGAACAGCGCAGAGGCCGTCGCCGGTCTCACCGAGGTCAAGAAGCTCCTGAACGACGGCGTGATGAAGTACGCGAAGGACGTCGGAGCCGGCTGGGGCGGCGAGGCTTTCGGCAAGCAGCTCGCAGCCATGACGATCGAGGGCAACTGGATCACCGGTGCCATGTCCAGCGACTACCCGAGCGTGAAGTACACGGTCGCCGAACTTCCGGCCGGCCCCGCCGGCAAGGGCACCATGCAGTTCACCAACTGCTGGGGCATCGCAACGGACAGCCCCAACCAGGCCGCCGCGCTCAAGCTCGTCGAGCAGCTGACCAGCAAGGACTCCCAGCTGGCCTTCTCAACGGCCTTCGGCCCGATGCCGTCGATCAAGTCCGCCGCGTCCGACTGGAAGGCCGCCAACCCGGTGCTCGTCCCGTTCCTGAACGGTGCTGACTACGCCGTCGGCACGCCCACCGCGAAGGGCTCAGCGGATGTCGTGACCGAGCTGAACTCCAAGCTCGAGTCCCTCAAGACGGGCGATCCCCAGCAGATCCTCGACGCCGCCCAGAAGAACCTCGAAGCGCTGCTGAAGTAGTTCGACATGTCGAAGCCCGCACGCACGTCTCGCCGCTCCGGAATCCGGGGCGGCGAGGCCGCCTCGGGGTGGCTCTTCACCGCCCCGATGATCATCCTGCTCGGGATGTTCCTCGTCGTCCCTGTGCTCATGGCGCTCTGGGTCAGCTTCTCCGACTGGGGAGGCCGCGGCAGCCCCTTCGGCGGCAACGTGAAGTTCGTCGGCTTTGACAACTACTCCACCCTGCTGAACGGGGGCGGCCTGGCCGAACAGGACTTCGGCACGGCACTGCGCAACAACGCGTGGTACGTCGTGCTCGTCGTCCCGATCCAGACCGCCCTCTCCCTCCTGCTCGCCGTGCTCGTCAACCGGCAGATCCTCCGCGGCCGCGGCTTCTTCCGCACCTCGTTCTACTTTCCGTCGGTGACGAGCTCGGTGGCGATCACCGTGCTCTGGCTGTTCCTGTTCAGCTCGACGGGCGCCATCAACAAGCTGCTCTCGTTCATCGGCATCAACGGGCCGAACTGGTTCAACGACCCGAGCGGCATCCTGCACAACTTCCTGCAGCTCTTCGGGGTGACCCAGGGCCCCGCCGCACTCACGGACGGATCCTTCCTCGGCGTCTCCTGGTGGGACTGGCTCGCCGGCCCCTCTGTCGCCATGACGGCCTTCATCCTGATGGCCGTGTTCACCACGAGCGGCACGTTCATGCTGCTCTTCATCGCGGCGCTGCAGAACCTCAGCGGCGAGGTCACCGAAGCCGCGATGATGGACGGCGCCAACGGCTGGCAGCGGTTCTGGAAGGTCACCCTCCCCCAGCTGCGCCCGACCCTGTTCACCGTGCTCACCCTCGGCCTCATCGGCAGCTGGCAGGTCTTCGACCAGATCTACACCGGCACCAAGGGCGCACCCGGCAAGACCACGCTCACGCCCGCCTACCTGTCCTACCAGTCGGCGTTCAACAACCAGGAATGGGGCCAGGGCGCCGCGATCGCGTTCATCCTCTTCGTGATCATCGTGTTCTTCACGCTCTTCCAGCGCTGGGTGTTGCGGGAACGGCCGGTGTCGAAGCGCAGGATGCGGCCCTACCTCACGAATCCCGCCTCAGCGGTCGCCCTGGCGGCCACGGCCACACCCGCATCGACGACGAAGTCCGGAGAGTCACGATGAGCGCGCCCACGGTCAGCCCATCCCGCAAACTCCGTGCGCTCAGCCGCGAAAAGCTCCCCACCCGCGCCGTCGCCGGCCGGTCGCTGATGTACGCGATCCTCACCGTGCTCGCGATCATCTACATCGCCCCGTTCCTGATACAGGTCGCGACCTCGTTCAAGACGGACGTCGAGGCGGCGAGCAATCCCATCTCGCTGCTCCCCCAGACCTGGTCGACCGCCGCGTACCAGAAGCTGTTCCTCAACTCGGACTTCCCGGTCTGGTTCAAGAACTCCGCCATCGTCACGATCTTCGTCACGCTCGGACGGGTGTTCTTCAACTCGCTCGCCGGCTACGCCCTCGCCCGGTTGCAGTTCCGCGGCCGGACGGTCATCTTCGCCGGACTGATCGCCGTGATGAGCGTGCCCGGCGTCGTGCTCCTGATCCCGAAGTTCCTCGTGATCAACCAGATCGGCATCTACGACACCTACGTCGGCATGATCGTGCCGCTCCTGACCGATGCGGCGGGGGTCTTCATCATGAAGAACTTCTTCGAATCGATCCCCGCGAGCGTCGAGGAACAGGCCCGCATCGACGGGGCAGGCACCTTCCGGGTGTTCTGGTCGATCGTGCTGCCGATGGCGAGGCCCGCCCTGATCACGATCATCATCCTGTCCTTCCAGGGATCGTGGAACGAGCTCTCGCACTTCATCGTGGCCACCCAGTCCCCTGAACTGACCACGCTCACCAAGGGCGTCGCTTCGCTCGCCTCCGGGGAGCTCAGCCAGGGCACCCAGTATCCGCTCAAACTCGCCGCCGCGGCGATCATGACCATCCCGGTCGCGGTGATGTTCTTCATCTTCCAGAAACGGATCATGAACACCACCGACGGCGCCGTCAAGGAGTAAGTCCCGGCCGGCCGGCCCACCTTCCCCGTCCCCCTGTGGACATCCGCTTCAACCCAGGAGTCGTTCCTTCCTCATGCTTTCCCAGTCCCTCATCTCGACGCCCGTGCCCATTCAGCCCGCCGGCGACCACCCGGTCCAGCCGCTGCTCCACGATTCGACCATCGTCCTCGCCGCACCCACCCAGGCGTGGTCACGTCCCGACGGGCGCACCGAACTGCCGATCCACGGCCTGTACCACGCGGACACCCGCGTGCTCTCTGGCTGGGACGTCTCGGTCGGCGGGGCACACGGCGAGGCGATCGCCCAGGCGGGGCGCGGTTCGGGCGAAGTGACCTTCACCTCGCTGCTTCGGCACCTCGACGACGCCACCGCCGACCCGCGGCTGCGGCTCGAGGTGACGCGGACCCTGAGCGCCGGGCGGATGCGGGAACGCATCACTATCCGTTCGGGCCTGGGCCACACGGTCTCGACCACGATCGCCCTGCGGGTCCACCCCGACTTCTCGGACATGCAGACCGTCAAGGCGGGGCTCGCCGACCCCGAGAGCCGGCGCGCGTTCCCGACTGAGGACCTGCCGGAGACGCCCGTCGTCGACCTCGAGACCCTTGCCGACGGCATCCGCCTGTCGACGCCGAGCGTGACGGCCGTGCTTCGGTTCGGCAGCGACGCGACACTCGCCCAGACACCCGCGTCGGCCGCCGGCGGGGCGCACCGAGCCGGGACGGATGCCGCCGCACCGGTCGTCGCGGCGAGCTGGGCGGTCGAAGTGCCCGCGCACGGCACCGCGACCGTGGAATGGACCGTCGACGTCGAGCACCGTGCAACCGTGGTGCAGGCGGCCGAGGGCCTGCCCGAGTGGGATGGCGTGACCGTGCATTCCGGCGATGCCCGGCTCGGCCGCTGGGTGCAGCGCGCCCTCGATGACCTCAGCGGGCTGCGGATGGCGACGACGGCTCGGCCCGATGAGCCGTTCCTCGCCGCAGGAGCGCCGTGGTTCTTCACCCTGTTCGGGCGCGACTCGCTGTGGGCGGCGCGGTTCCTGCTGCCGCTCGGCACCGACATCGCCGGCTCGACACTCCGCTTGCTCGCAAGCCTGCAGGGCACCGTCTCCGACCCCGAAACGGCCGAGCAGCCGGGCAAGATCATGCACGAGCTGAGGCCGGGCGCGTTCTCGATGCCCGGCGAGAGCCTGAACCTGCCGCCGCTCTACTACGGGACGGTCGACGCCACGCCGCTGTGGATCTGCCTGCTGAACGACGCCTGGCACTGGGGCCTGCCCGACGCCGAGGTCGTGGCCCTGCTGCCCCACCTCGAGGCGGCACTCGGCTGGATGCGCGACTCCGGCGACAGCCACGACGACGGGTTCCTCTCCTATGTCGACGAGACCGGGCACGGCCTGGCCAACCAGGGCTGGAAGGACTCCGGCGACTCGATCCAGTGGCGGGACGGCTCCCTCGCCGAGGGGCCGATCGCTCTCTGCGAGGTGCAGGCATACGCCTACCAGGCTGCGATCGGCGGCGCCGAGCTGCTCGAGGCCTTCGGTCGCCCCGGCGCGGCCGAGTGGCGCACCTGGGCGGCGAACCTGCAGGCCCGATTCCGGGCATCCTTCTGGATCAACTCTCCCGAAGGACGCTACCCGGCGGTCGCGCTCGACGCGCACAAGCGCCCGGTCGACACGGTCACGAGCAACATCGGCCACCTGCTCGGCACCGGCCTGCTCAACGCCGAGGAATCGGCGCTCGTCGCCGCCCGGCTCGTCTCCCCCGAGCTCAACTCCGGTTTCGGGCTGCGGACGATGTCGACCGACTCGACCGGATACTGGCCGCTGAGCTACCACGGCGGCTCGGTCTGGACCCACGACACCGCGATCGCGATCAACGGGCTGGGCCGCGCCGGGTTCGGCGCCGAGGCCGGCATCCTGATCGACGGGTTGCTCGCGGCCGCCGAATCCTTCGGCTACCGGATGCCGGAGCTCCACTCCGGGGACTCCGCGGCAGAATTCCCGGTCGCGGTTCCCTACCCCGCGGCCTGCCGCCCGCAGGCCTGGTCAGCGGCGGCGGCGATCTCCGTGCTCGGGACCGTTCTCGGCCTCGCTCCCAACCGCAAAACCGGCACGGTCGCCTCGACCCCGATCACCCCGGCCCTCCTGGGCTCGGTCACGATCCTCCCCCGCCAGCCCCGGGCATAACTCGGGAGCGCGGTCGGTGGCGCGGGCCGGGTGGTGCGGCCTACAGCCAGCGCATCGTGAAGGCGCTCGCGAGCACGGCGCTCGCCGGCGGCACGGCGAGGGTGCGCACGAGTCCGTTGCGGAGCCGCAGCCGCAGCCCCGTGGCCGGCCGGCCCATCATCATGTTGAAGCCGGCCTGCCGGGCAGCCATCCGGGCGCTCCGGCGGCGGCGACGGTCATAATCGGCGAGCACGGATGCCGCGGCGTCCGGTTCCCTGATGGCGAGCGCGAGCGCCGGGGCGAGCAGGAGTCCGTCGAGCCAGCCGAGGTTCATGCCCTGGCCGCCGATCGGGCTGATCTGGTGCGCCGCGTCGCCGACGAGCACGATGCGTCCGCTGACGAGACGTTCGGCCAGCCGCTGCTGCACCGAGAACGCGCTCACCGACGCCCCGGACGAGGGCAGGACCACGCCCGTGCGGGACTCGACGATCGCGGCGAGGTCGTGGCTCGAGGCATCCGGTTGCAGGGACGATGTCATCGCGACCCAGCGCCGCCGCCCGCCGGGGAGCGGGAATGACTCGACGACGCCGCCGCGCTCGAAGTACAGCACCGCCTGCTCGGCGGCCTGCTCTCCGGCGGGGTAGTCGCTCATGAGATAGGTGTCTCCACCGCCGCGCTCGATGCCGCGGATGCCGGCGAGTGCGCGGATGACACTGCGGGCGCCGTCCGCGGCGACGACGTAGCGGGCCTCGAGTACGGTCGCCGTTCCGGCCTCCTCGACCTCGAGCTCGACGCGGTCGCCGCGGTCGCGGACATCTGTGACCGTGACGCCCGAGCGGTACCGGCCGGGGCTGAGCTCGTCGAAGCGGGCGCGCAGCAGCGCTTCGGTCTCGTACTGCGGCAGCGAGACGACGAACGGATGCTGCCCGGCCGCTTCGCGGAACGTCAAGCGGCCCAGGGCGCGCCCGTCGCAGCGCACCTCGCCGCCACGGATCCGCACCGCGCGTTCGACGACGGCGTCGGCGAGGCCGAGCTCCTCGAGGGCGCGCATCGACGGCGGGTGGATGCCGATGGCTCGCGACCGCCGCGACGGTTCCGCGCGCCGCTCGAGCACCTCGACGTCGAGGCCGCGCACCGCGAGGAGCCCCGCGAGCAGGATCCCGACGGGACCCCCGCCGACCACGATGACGTCCCGCATCCGCTGCCCATCGCTCGCCTCAGCGCCCGACCTCGCCGGGCGCGGGCGTTGCTCCGTTGCGCGGGTGGCGGACCACCCGCGCAACGGCGGAAGTCCCGCGCCCGGGCCGTCCCAGCGCAGCAGCAGGCGGGACGGATGCTCCCGCACCACGTCCCAGCCCGGCGGCACGACCGCGCGCAGTTCCGGCGCGGTGAAGCTGCGGCGGATGGACGTGAGACCGTCCGCGCGGATGTACGAGTCGCGGAAGAGCGGCCAGGTGCCGAGGCCGAAGCCGACGTAGGCGAAGGTGCTGCGTTCGATGTCGCCGAGCAGCACCCGGCCGCCGGGCGCCGCGAGCCGTTGACAGTCGGCGAGCAGGCCGCCGAGCTGCGCGCCCGTGAGGTGATGCAGCACGTGGTTGGACACCACGACATCGAAGCGAGCTCCCTCGTCGGCGAGGTCGGAGCTGAGCGCCTGCCGGAAGGTCAGCCGGGGCAGCGGCGGCCGGGCGGTCGCGAAGCGGTGAGCGCGGGCATCCGGGTCGATCGCGGTCACTGTGAGGAGCAGGCCGTCCCGGGCCGCCCAGCGGGCGAGCGCCCTGGCGACGTCGCCGCCGCCCGAGCCGATATCGAGCAGCGTGCTCTCCCGGCTCGTCGAGAGGAGCGGCCGGATCTCGCGCCGGTACACCCCGCGCCAGCCGGAGACGGCGGCGTTCACGTATTGGAAATAGTCGTACGTGCGGCTCAGGACCTCGGGGTCGCAGCCCGGATCGTCCATGAGCTCGACCGCGTCGCTCGCCCGCCGGCGGAGGAACGGCAACATCGGGACCAACGGCGATCGCGCCAACCGCGTCAGCCGCGCACCACAGTCATCAGGCCGGACTCGACCGTGAGCCCCGGTCCGAACGCCATGGCGCAGAGCCGCTCACCGTCCGCGGTGTCCTGGGCGTCCAGGATCGCCTTCAGCACGAAGAGGATCGTCGCGCTGCTCATGTTGCCATAGGAGCGCAGGGTCTCCCGCGACGGCACGAGCTGCGCCTCGCTCAGCCCGAGCTTGGCCTCGGTCTTGTCGAGAATGCTGCGCCCGCCCGGGTGGATCGCCCAGTGCGCGATCGCGGTGCTGAGTGGCGCCCGTGCGGCCTCGGCCGCCGCGACCACGACGGCTGGGGCGGTGAGCGTGGCGACAGACCCGCCTGAGGCGACCTCGGCGACCTCGGCCAGCTCAGCAACCTCAGACGCAAATTCCTCGATCGGCATGGTCTCGCCGAGCGCCGCGACGGCAGCGGCGAGCCCCGGGTCCTTCGCGAAGAGCGGAGCGAGAGCGCCCTCGATGTGCTCATCGATGATGTGCGGAACATAGCTGCTGAGCACCATCTCGAAGCCCTCATCTCCGATCTTCCAGGCCATGTCGCCCTCGCCGACCGGCGTGATCACGGTCTCGAAGAGGTCCAGGCTGAGGGCGTTCTCGCCCGGCGCCGGGGCGCGCGAACTCACGATTCCCGCGGCCGCACCATCCGAGAACAGGGAGGAGGCAACGATCGTGTCGGGGTCGTCCGAGGTGCGGAGATGCAGCGAGCAGAGCTCGGCGCTCACCACGAGCACAACGGCGTTCGGGTCGGCTTCGACGAACTGCTTAGCGGTGCGGAGCGCGGGCATCGACGCGTAGCAACCCATGAACCCCAAGTGATACCTCTGCGTTGTCGGCTTCAGGCCCAATTCCCGCACGAGCATATAGTCGGGGCCGGGCGCGTAGAAGCCCGTGCAGGAGACGGTCACGACGTGGGTCACGTCTGCGGCCTCGATGCCGGGGCAGGCGGCGAGCGCGCGGCGGCCGGCCTCGACGAAGAGCTTCGTCGCCTCCGTGATGTACAGCTCATTGCGCACCCGGGTGCTCGGGACCAGGAGGGTCTGCGTCGCCGCGTCGAAGAACTGCGGGTCCGGCTTCTCCGAGTCGAGGGTCAACTCCTCGATCACGGTGTGACGTCGTTCGATCCCGGACAGGTTGAAGGATGCCGTCACGAGCCTCTTCCCCAGCCTGCTCAATCCCGGCTGGGCCGCGAACACATCGCGCACCTGTTCCTGGATGAGGACGGTGGATGGAACAACGGTCTGCAACGCTCTCAGAGTGACGGACATAGCCCCAGTGTTACACGCGGCCCTGCGAGGCACACCCCCCATTTTCGCGCGCGGCGGCAACGGCCGACGGATGCCCGGATCCCGAAACTGGGTGCCGGCAGTGAATCCGCTGGGCGCGGTTCCGTGGAGCGGAGTGATGCCTAGGCTGGAATGTGGCGTGGGGCAACGGGGACGCGCGTCGCCAACCGCGGGCCGGTGCCCGCCTATCCGAGGGAGTCCCGTGGCCACGACCGTCGCCGACCAGATCATCGCCCAGCTCATCGACTCCGGCGTGCGCCGCATTTACGGCATCGTCGGCGACAGCCTCAACCCGATCGTCGACGCCGTGCGGCGCAGCGGCGGCTCCGCGAAGGGCGGCATCGACTGGGTGCACGTGCGCAACGAGGAGGCCGCGGCCTTCGCGGCCAGCGCCGAGGCGCAACTCACGGGTGAGCTCGCGGTCTGCGCAGGGAGCTGCGGACCGGGAAACCTGCACCTCATCAACGGCCTCTACGACGCCCACCGCTCCGGGGCACCCGTGCTCGCGATCGCGAGCCACATCCCGAGCGCCCAGATCGGCAGCTCCTTCTTCCAGGAGACCCACCCCGACCGTCTCTTCGTCGAGTGCTCCAACTACTGCGAACTCGTCAGCTCCGCCGCCCAGGCCCCGCGCGTCGTGAGCATGGCCATGCGCCACGCCATCGGGCTCCGCGGCGTCGCCGTCGTCACGCTCCCGGGCGACATCGCCGAGCTGCCCTCCGTCGGCACCGCGCCGACCATCACCCTGACCAAGCCGGGCACGCTCGTGCCCTCGACGGCCGACGTGCAGCGCCTCGCCGACGCCATCAACAACGCCCGCCAGATCGCCATCTTCGCCGGGATCGGCGTCGCAGGAGCCCACGACGAGGTAGTCGCCTTCGCCGACCTGCTCGCCGCCCCGATGGGGCATTCCCTGCGCGGCAAGGAGTGGATCCAGTACGACAACCCCTTCGACGTCGGTATGACCGGCTTGATCGGCTACGGCGCCGCCCACGACGGCATGCACGACGCCGACCTGCTCATCCTGCTCGGCACCGACTTCCCATATTCGCAATTCCTGCCCGACGGCACGGATGTCGTCATCGCGCAGGTGGACATCCGTGCGGAACACATCGGCCGGCGCACGAACGTCACGGTGCCGGTGCACGGGGACGTCGCGGCGACGCTCAACGCGGTCACCCCGCTGATCACCCGCACCGCCGACCGGCGCTTCCTCGAGAAGACCCTCAAGCACCACGAACAGCTCATGCACAAGGTCGACGGCAACCCGCGCAACGTCGAGAAGCGCACGCCGATCCACCCCGAGTACGCGGCCTCGATCCTCGACGAGGTCGCCGCAGACGACGCCGTCTTCATCGCAGACACCGGCATGTGCAACGTCTGGGCGGCCCGGTACATCAACCCGAACGGGCGCAGGCGGATGCTCGCCTCGCTCCTGCACGGATCGATGGCCAACGCGCTCCCCCAGGCGATCGGCGCCCAGGCGAGCCACCCGGGGCGCCAGGTCGTGACCCTGTCCGGAGACGGCGGCCTCTCGATGCTCCTCGGCGAGCTCGTCACCGTCGCCGCGCAGAACCTGCCGGTGAAGATCGTCGTGTTCAACAACTCAACCCTCGGCATGGTCAAGCTCGAGATGCTCGTCGACGGCTACCCCGACTTCGGCGTCGACGTTCCGGCCGTCGACTACGCCGCCGTCGCCAACGCCCTCGGCATCTACGGCCAGCGGGTCGAGGATCCCGCCGACATCCGCGGCGCCCTGGAGCGCGCCTTCGAGCACAACGGGCCCGCGCTCGTCGACCTCGTCACCGACCCGCTCGCCCTGAGCATGCCGCCGACGATCACCGGGGCGCAGGTGCGCGGTTTCGCGCTCGCCCTCTCCCGAGTCGTGCTGAACGGCGGCGTCGGCGAGGCCGTGCAGCTCGCCCGCACGAACATCCACAAGCTCTAGTCGCGCCCACATCGGCAGGCCGCGCCCGAAACGGCGGGCGCGGCCCGCCGAAACCGGCGCGGCCGCCCCGTGTCGCGCTGGCTGCACTCGGGCTACCCTGAGGCCCAGAGGACAGTCACCGGGGCGTGCGGAATCGGAGGAGCTGATGGCCATGGACGGACGTGGACGGGTGATCGTGCGGGACGGACCGTGGGGCTTCGTCCTCTTCCTGGCCTACATCGGAGCGGCGATCTACTTCGTCTCGGTCTCGAGCGGAACGTTCTGGGGTGTGATCCTCGGGCTGCTCCAGGCGATCGTCTGGCCGGTCTACGTCGTCTATCACGTACTCGTCCTGATCGGCGCCTGAGCGCCGGACGATTCGCGCCGGACCGCGTGACCGGTCGGGTGCCCCGCAGCTCAGGGCAGGCGGTCGAAGAGGTGGGTTGCGACGAACGCGACGAGGGATCCGGCGGCGCAGATCGCCGCGACCCCGCCGACGTAGGCGATGACGGCCTCGCTGTTCGGGCCGGAGGCGCCGAAGAACGTCACGAGGAACGCCGCGGCCGCGACCAGGCAGAACGGCACGACGAACCAGAGCTGGATGCGGTATCCGATCGCGGGCGTTCCGCGGGTCGGGGCCAGGGGACCGGTCCCCGCGTCCGGGTCGGCGTTCCCCGCCGCGAACCGGCGTGCCGACCCGCGCGCTCGCAGGCGGCGGGGCGATGCGCCCCATACCCAGAGCGCGATGCCGCCCGCGCAGCCCCAGACCGCGACGACCAGGAGCCCGGCGATGACGTCGCTCGGGCGGTGCCAGCCGTTCGCGAGCGTGGAGACGCCCGCGACGGCCGCGAACGCCGAGCCGAGCAGTGCGGCGAGCCAGCGGGTCCGCGGGCTCGAGACGAGGAACACGGCAAGAGCGGATGCCGCGGCGACCGTCGTATGCCCGGACGGGAACGAGTTGCCGGCGTAACCGTCGACCCCGAGATCGGGACGGGTGAGCAGGATGTCCTTGAGGACCTGAGTCGTGACGACGGCCCCCAGGGCGACGACGACCGCGACGACGAGCGTGCGGAGATCGCGGCGCACGGCCGTGATGATCCCGGTGATGACGGCGCCGGCCACGACCGAGACGGTCGGAACCTGGTCGAGCACCTGCTGGGTGACGACCGTGACGCTGCGACGGCCGAAGATCGAGCCGTCATAGGCGAGCTGGTCCATCGTCTGCCCGTGCAGGGTCCGCACAAAAAAGAGGTACAGCGCGACGAAGACGGCCGACGCGACGATCGCGCCGCCGAGATATCGCAGGAATCCTGTTGTCGAGAGGGAGCGCACAGTCCAGCTTCGCACGACTCGCTGGACAGACCGTGGGTGAGGCCGCGGAAACGCCGGATCGGACACCGAACAGGACGTCGCAGTCAACGGCACCGGGCGACACCGGGCGACACCGGGCCAAAGCAAAGGACCCCGGGGCCGAACGCCGCCGAGGTCCTTCTCAGCAGAATTCAACTGCTGTGATGTTGAAGGTACACCGTGCGGGGACTCCCGCGAACCACCGCTGCACAAGTGCCCGCCGCACGCTAGCCCTTGACTCGGCGGGGACGCGGCGTACCGTGACTGGCATGTTTGCTGCACACCACGGTCGGCACGTCGCCGACAAGGACCATCCCGCACGCGGGACCACGTCGCGGGGCGCCCACCCGGCCGGTGCCGAGGGCTTCAGCGGACTCGAGGGCGACTTCGAAGAGGAGCGCCGCCGGGCCGCGAGCGCCCAGGCCGAACCCTCCGAACCCTACGAGCAGGACACCGTGACCCGGCCCACCCTTCCGGGAACCACCGAGGGACTGACTCACCCCTGACCCACCCCTGATCCGCCCCGCTCAGACCAGGGCGAGCTCAGACCAGGGCGAGCACGACCTTGCCGCGCACGTGCCCGCCCATCAGGTAGCGGTAGGCGTCCGCGACCTCCTCGAGCGGAAATACCCGGTCGACCGGCAGCACCACGTCCCCGCTCGCGATCCGGTTGGCGAGGGCGGCCAGGTCGCCAGGGCGGACCGCCTGCCCACCGACGCCGGTGATGCCGGCATCGGCCCGGTGGCCGCGCGCGGCGATCGTATTGATGCGGCCGCCCGGCACACCGAGTTCGAGGGCGGCGTCGATCGTGGCGGGACCGCTGTTGTCGAGCGCAGCCGTCACCCGGGGTACGAGCGCGCGTACCCGGTCGGCGAGACCGGGGCCGTATGCGACGGGGATGACGCCGAGACTGCGGAGGAAATCGTGGTTCGCCGGGCTCGCGGTTCCGACAACGGCCGCGCCGGTGCGCACGGCGAGCTGCGCGGCAAGGACGCCGACTCCCCCGGCGGCCGCACTCACGAGCACCGTGTCGTCTCGGGTCAGCGCCAGCGAGCGCACCGACGCCGTCGCGGTGCGGCCCGCGATATCGAGGGCCCCGGCAGGGACGAAACCGAGCGCATCCGGTTTACGGATGACGGCGGATGCTTCGACGACGAGCCAGTCGGCCTGGGCGAACATCCGCGAGCCGCCGAGCACGGCGTCGCCGACGGCCCAGCTCGTCACGCCGGCACCGAGTCCGTCGATGACGCCGGAGAAATCATTCCCGTTGCCGCTCGGCAGGACGACACTGTACGCGCCGGCGGCCGGACCGCCGCGGAGGATCTTCCAGTCCACGGGATTGAGCCCCGCGGCGTGCACCCGCACCCGCACCTGGCCGCGGCCGGGGGCAGGCGGATCGCCGGTGATCACCCGCAGGACTTCCGGGCCGCCGAATTCGGAGAAACGCACGAAACGAGCCATGCGCCCAGCCTATTCAGGGCGCGCAAGACCCGGCACCCCTCGGATGCGGCGGCGCTCGCGGACGGGCTTCCGCTGCCCGCGAACGGCCGGGCCCCGCCGGCTCTTCTCCGGTCCCGTCGGCATGTTCGTCTGGAATACACCGGCCGTTCAAGGTCGGCTGGTCGAATATTCGGAGTAGAGTCAGTCGACTCAACGATGAGTGCAAACAGTCCCGACGAATGGAAAGTTCATTTGAACCTGCGAACGGCCGAATACCCTAGGCCGGACTATTTCCTGCTCCACCTCAGCGATACCCATGTTCTGGCCGATGGCGGCAGGCTCTACGACCAGGTCGACAGCGCCCGGCACCTCGCCGAACTCTTCGCCGAGGTCGAGGCATCCTCTGGCCGTCCCGACGCCATCATCATCACCGGCGACCTGGCCGACAAGGGCGAACCGGATGCCTACGCCCTCGTCCGCAGCATCGTCGAGCCGGCCGCCGCCCGCCTCGGCGCCCGCGTGATCTGGGTGATGGGCAACCACGACGACCGCTCGGCCTTCCGCGCGGAACTCCTCGGCCAGCCCTCGTCGACAGCACCGATCGACCGCGTCGACTACATCGGCGGCCTCCGCATCATCACGCTCGACACCTCGGTGCCCCACCAGCACTTCGGCACGGTCACCGACGCCCAGCTCGCCTGGCTCACCGAGGAACTCAGAGTTCCCGCTCCCGACGGCACCATTCTCGCAATGCACCACCCGCCCGTTCCGAGTGTGCTCGACCTCGCCGTCTCCGTCGAGCTCCGCGGCCAGGCCCGCCTCGCCAAGGTGCTCCGCGGCACGGATGTCCGCAGCATCATCGCCGGACACCTGCACTACTCCTCGACCGCGATGTTCGCCGGCATCCCGGTGTCGGTGGCCTCGGCCACCTGCTACACGCAGGACCTCAACGTGCCCGTCGGCGGCACGCGCGGCCGCGACGGCGCCCGCGCGTTCAACCTCGTGCACGTCTACCCGGACACCGTGCTGCACTCGGTCGTACCGCTCGGCAGCTACGCCCCCCTCGACTACATCGACCCGGAGGAGAGCGCCCGCCGCCTCGCCGCGTCGGGCATCACGATCATGGGCGCGGGCACTCTCCCGGCGCTCCGTGAGCCGCCGATGACCACGCCGATCCCGGTTCTGGGCTAAGCGGGCCGCGGCGCCTGGCCGAGCGCGATCGCGACTGCCGCACCGGCGAGTTCGCCCGATTCCGCCGAGATGCGCCGGTGCGACTGCCCCTCTCGGCCGAACCGGGCGAACTCGGCGCCCGGGGAGACGCTGTCCGTGGCGGCAGGCGTGCCGCTCGCGGTGGCCTGCGCCTCGCGCTCCCACGGCGCGACGATCGGGAAGTACTGTTCGAGGAACTCGGTCACGGCCGCGCGGCGCACCTCGTCCGAGATCTCGGGGAAGCTGCCGTCGTTGAGGCAGAACATGTCCTGGTCGCGGCGCTTGCGGAGCTTGTTCATCTGGCGCAGCGCGAGCTTGAGCGTCGTCTCGATGTAGAGCGACCTGGCCTGGGTCTGCTCGACCGCGCGCCCGGTGGTCAGCGCGTAGTAGTGGTAGAGCGAGTTCGTCACGGAGATGTCGGTCGCCGAACGGAACTGGCTCGCCGCGGTGCGGGCGAAGTCCTCGGGGAACTCCGCCTCGAGCTCGAGCAGGACGCTCTTCCGCATCGGCACCGCCGTGTGCTCGAGGTGCCGGGTCGTGACCTTGCCGAAGCGCTCGCGGAGCAGCGCCCGGTTGACCCGGGCGGCGTTCTCGAACCCGCTGCGGCTCGGGTCGTTCTCGCCGAGGCCGATCCGGGTGGATGCCTCGATGAACTTCGTGACGCCGCCCGGCGAGAAGAACAACTCCGGTCCGACCGGGCGGCCGAAGAACATGTCGTCGTTGGAATACAGGAAGTGTTCGGCGAGCCCGGGGATGTGGTGCAGCTGGCTCTCCACGGCGTGCGAGTTGTGGGTCGGCAGCACGCTCGGGTCGGGGAAGAAGTCCTCGCTGTTCATGATCGTGACGCGCGGGTGCTCGGCGAGCCACTCGGGCGCCGGCGAGTCCGTCGCGATGAAGATGCGGCGCACCCAGGGCGCGAACATGTAGACGCTGCGGAGGGCGTACTTGAGCTCGTCGATCTGCCGGAAGCGGGCGTCGGACTCGTCGCCGCTGCCGACGACGTATGCCTTCATCCGCTTGGCGCGTTCGCGCTGGAAATCGCTCGAGGAGCCGTCGACCCAGGAGAAGACCATGTCGATGTCGAAGCTCACGTCGCTCGCGAGATCGTCGAACATGTGCTGCAGGGTGCGCCAGGTGCGCCCATACAGGGTGATGGTGGTCTCGCGGGCCTCGCCACGCGGCATCCGCTTGCGCATCAGGGAGTTCTCGACCGGGGCGACGATCTCGTCTTCGCCGAAGAACCAGAGCTCGAACTGGAACGCGGTCTCGGCGCCGTACCGGAGGCGGCCGATCGGTTCGATGCGCGGGCGGTAGACCCGGAACACGGATGACTTGCGCAGGGTGGTGAGGGCGCCGTCGGCGAGCAGGAGGGGCTGGGTGAGGTGCCCGTCGAGGGGCTTGGCGTAGAAGGGGTCGTTGGAGAATGCCTCGGCGAGCGCGCGGGTGATGTGCTTGCGGCGCTTGCGATCGACGGCGAGGACCGGGCGGTCGTGATCGCCGCGGACGAGCAGGAAGTCGATGCCGGCGGCGTCGAGGGCGTGGGCGATCGCGAGAAGGTCCCTGACCATGGACTCGTGCGGGGTGAAGTGGCCGTTGATGAGGGCGATTTCGCCCTTGCGCACGACGACGTCGTCGCGGTCGAAGCGGCGGGTGCGGGCGTCCGGGGAGAGCAGGACCAGTTCGGGTTCCGTGCTCAGCGAGAGCACGGGGTTGGCGGAGTTGGCGGTGCCCGGAGCGCTGGCGGTGCCGGCCGGGCTCACCGGGACGACCGACGGCTCTGCGGCTGAACGATCGACGGTAACCATGGTCCTCCTCGGGAAATGGGAACACTCATCAACGGGGCAACCGTGTGTTGCCGGGGAGAGTGCGTCCGGTACGTGCCGGCGGCCGCGACCCGGTCTGAGCCGGGAACCGGCAGCCGACAGCAAGCGGTAGCGTTCCTCCCAGTCTACGTTGCCCGGCGACCCGCCCCGATGACGGCGCCGGGACCTCCGGCGCGGGTTCAGAGGGAGTTGATGCCGATCAGGCCGATGATCAGGGCCATCACCTCGAGGGTCACGAGCTCGTGGGCCAGGTTGAGCACGGTGAGCCCGGCGGGGCGCCGGTCGAAGACGTCGTGGGTGACCATCCGGGCGGCGGTGAAACCTGCCCAGAGGATCAGCGCGGTCAGCAGCGCGTTGGCGAGGAAGCTGCCGCCGTAGAAGTTCTGCGTGATCGCGATGGCGCCCGCGAGCACCCACGCGGTGACGAAGCTCACGAGGACGGTGATCACGATGGGAGCGACCGCGTTGCCGCGCATGCTCTCCTCGTCATGGCCGACCGTACGCATCCAGTACCCGCCGAAGACCCGGCGCGAATACCAGACCGACCCGACGGCCATGCTCGACGCGGTGGCGAGCAGTACCGCCCAGATGTTGATCTCGGGAACCATGAGGGATCCTCTCGCTGATTCCGCCGGTGGCGGAGGGGATGCCTCGATGTTAGGGCGACGCGGGCCCGTCGGGAGAGATCTCCCCGGATGTCTCCCGGATCGTTAGCTCCGCAGGGTCGGTCACCGGCACGCGGCAGACGAAGTCGCGGCAGAGGTACGCCGTCGGCCGGTCGCGGAGCGGAACACGGCCGGCGAAGAGGTCGAATCCGGCGGCGGCGAGTGTGCGGGACTGGGTCGCTGTGACGGATGCGATGACGCCGGTCGCCCGCTGCCTCGCGCTGTCGACGAGTGCCGTCACGCTCACGGCAGCGGGCACATCGAAGAAGGAGGGTGCGGCCGAGAAGTCGGGCTCCCCTGGCTCGTCGAGGTCGGCGTCACCGCTGGGTTCCGCCGCAGCGGCCCGGTCGTCTGGCGCGACGAGCACGAGCTGTTCCACGGGGGCGATCAGTGCGGAGCAGAGCTGCAGGACGGCACCGAAGGCGAGCGGGCGTTCCGCGGCACGGGCGAGGAACGGGACGACCGCCGTGACCGCTGCATCCCGGTACTTCTCCGACTCGGTCATCAGGTACAGCAGCTGAGCGGCGCCCGCGGCGGCCGAGCGTCCGGACGGGTATGCGCCCTCGGAGGGGTCGACCTCGAGGGCGAGTCCCTGGCCGACCAGCACGGTATCGGAGCCGCCCGGGACCCGGAACCGTGCGGCGGCCGTGTCGGCGGTCGCGGCAGTGTCGGTGGTCGCGGCAGTGTCGGTCGTCGCGGCCGTGTCGGTGGTCGCCGTTAGCGTGCTGTCCACCAGGAGGCGCGCCGCGGACGCGTAGCGTTCCTCACCCGTCACGAGTGCCAGTTCGAGGAGTCCCCGTGCGAACATCCCGAAGTCCTCCAGGGTAGCCCGCGCCGTCGAGGACCGGCCGGCGATGGAGGCTCGCACGAGCACCGGCCCGTCACCTGCGGAGTCGGCTGCGGATTCTGCTGCGGATTCGGCTTCGGCTTCCACGGTGAGATGCCGGGACAGCAGGTAGTCGGCGGCGCGGGCCGCGGCATCCGTGTAGCGGGAATCACCGAACGCGAAACCGGCGCGGGCGAGCGCGCCGATCGCGAGGCCGTTCCAGCCGGTGAGCACCTTCTCGTCGAGGGCGGGGCTGGGCTGCGTTCGCCGGGCGTCGATGTCGAGGGCGTAGTAGCCGCCCTCGACGCGGCGTCCGGCGACGGTGCTCTCGGAATCCTGGGCACTCGCGAAACCGCCGTCGGGCAGCTGCAGCACGGAGAGGAGAAACTCGGCGACGCCCTCGGCGACCGTGCGCGCCCACTGTTCCCCGGTCAGTTTCCAGGCCTGGGTGTAGAGGTCCAGGAGCTGGGCGTTGTCGTAGAGCATCCGCTCGAAGTGGGGCTCGCTCCAGTCCCGGTTGACGGCGTAGCGGAAGAATCCGCCCTCCACGGGGTCCCGCAGCGGGGAGGCGCCCATCCGTTTGAGGGTGCGCAGGGCGAGGCTGCGGCCGGATGAGCGGTCGAGCAGGAACGCGAGGACGGGGGCGACGGGGAATTTCGGCGCCCCGCCGAACCCGCCGTACCGGGTGTCCTCCGTCACGGCGAGGCCCTCGACGATGCCGTCAAGCACGCTGCCCTGCGGCAGCAGGTTCCGCGGGCCGACTCCCCCGACATCGTTGCCGTCGACACCATCGAAAGCAGCGACGGCGGCATCGGCGAGCTCCTGCTGTCTGGCGGCTGCGGCGAGCGCGTCTGCGACGAGAGCGCCGGTCTCGGTGACCTCGGCGCGGCGGTCGGTCCAGGCGTCCGTGACGGCTTCGAGCACCTGCCGGAACGCCGGTCGGCCGGGAACGGCGGTCGGCGGGAAGTACGTTCCCGCGTAGAAAGCACGTCCTTCAGGGGTCACGAAGACGTTGAGCGGCCAGCCGAGGCCGTCGACGAACGCGCTTGCTGCGGCGAGATAGGTCGCGTCGACCTCAGGATGCTCCTCCCGGTCGACCTTGATGCTCACGAAGTGCGCGTTGAGGTAGGCGGCGAGGTCGGGATCGCTGAAACTCTCCCGCGCCATCACGTGGCACCAGTGGCACGTCGAGTATCCGATCGACACGAGCAGCGGAAGGTCGCGCGCCCGGGCCTCGGCGAAGGCCTCGCTGCCCCAGCCGTGCCAGTCGACCGGGTTGTCGGCGTGGGAGCGCAGGTACGGGCTGATCGCATCGGCAAGACGATTCGGCATGGTCCCATTGTGCCCCGACCCCGCAACGGGCAATCGAACCGGTGACGCCGCGCCCGACTGGTTACAGTGGACACACCTCGACCGATGGGAGCCGCGGGATGACAACGGAGTCTGTCGCGCTGCGGCTGCACGCCGCGGCCTCAGCGGATGCCGCCCTCGCCTCCGACCTCCGCGCCGCCTACCGGGGCCGGCACGACGTGCTCGACGCACTCTGGTGGCGGGCGCACCCGCTCACCGGCACCCCGGGCGGGCGACCGGATCCCGCCGCAGAACTGCCCCGGTTGCAGGCCGCGGTGTACGCGCGCCCGGGCCCGGACGGCTCCCTCGAGGCGAGTGAGCGGCGGCTCCACGACCTCACCGCCCAGCTGCGGCAGGACGCGACCGACCTCGAGGCACTGCTGGTGCTGTTCCCCGACGGCGCGGCCTCCCCCGACGCCGTCCACTCCCGGGGCACTCGCCCCCTCGATGCTGCCGGCACATCCGACGCCGACGCGACCGCACGTCCCGCCCGCGCGTTCCGCGGGCCGACCCGCCGGCGCAGCGTGCTCCTCGTCGCGGCCGGGTTCCTCCTCGGCGGGATCGCCGTCGCCACGACCTCTGCCCTGTTGTCCCTCGGCGGCCCGGTGAGCGGCCCGGGCACCGAGCCGGCGGCATCCGCTTCGCCAGGGCTTCTCGCGCTCTTCGACCAGCCGCCGATCCCCGACCAGACCACGATCGATCTCGGTCCCGAGTTCCGGCGGGATTCGATCCACGCGATGTTCGTCGAGCGCGAGACCAGCTCCTTCGTGTACGTCGCGCGGCGGGGCGACGACCTCTACTGCGTCATCCTGCGCACCCAGGGCCAGCAGGGCGCGAGCGCGTGCGTCGGCCTCGCCGAAATCGCCCGCCGCGGCCTGACCCTCACGGCGACGGTGCCGGTCAATCCCTTCACCCTCGGCAAGGACTCCCTCGAACCGGCGGGCGCCCTCGCTGACGTCACGATCAGGATCAGTACCGACGGCGTCGTGTCGAGCGAGACCGCCCCGCACCCCACTTCCTGACCGGCAGCACCTGTTCCCGGCGGCGCACTCGCTAGGGTGAGTGTCACAACCGTCGGGGGGGCCGGAATGGTATTCGAGATCAGCGCAGAGTCCGAGCAGCAGCGGCAGGCCGGGCGACTGCGCGAGGCTGCCCAGGCGGATGCCGCGCTCCACGAAGTCCTGCGCCGCGGCTACCCGGGTCGCCACGACGTGCTCGACGCCCTCTGGTGGCGGGCGCATCCGCTCACGGAGACGCCGGCCGGCCGGCCGGACCCCGCTGCCGAGCTCCCGGAGTTGCAGGCGGCGGTGTACTCCCGTGCCCGCTCGCCCGAGTCGGCTTCCGAGGACGAGCAGCGTCTCGCGGCCCTGCAGCTGGCGCTCGGCCGCGACACCGCCGACCTCGACGCACTCCTCGGCCAGTACCCCACCCTCGAGGCCGGCGCGCTCGCCAAAACCGGACCATTCCTTCCCGCGAGAGTACGAAAAGTGCCCTTATCGGACCCCGATACGGGCACTTTTCGTACTCTCGCGGAGGGAGGAGCGGATGCAGCGGCGGGAACCGCAGCGGGCCCGGGGCCGGAAGCCGCGGCGCCGCGACGCCTGCGCGTGCTGCGCGCAGGAGCGCTGGTGCTGGCGGGTGCCGCGGTCGGGGTGCTCGCCCTGCTCGTTCTGCAGGCGAGCGGTCTGGCCGGCGCAACGGATGCCTCTGGCGGCGCTACCCCGACGGCCGGAGCCTCCGAGACGGCCGGGCCCGCCGCATCCGCCGGAAACCTGCTCGGGGTCTTCGACCAGCCCGAATTCGTGCCCGACGACACCACGCCCGCCCTTGGCGGCGAGTACACCTCGGTGCACAGCCTTTTCGGACCGGTCCTCGAAACGGGACTGCCGTACAGTGTCTTCGCGGCACGGCTCCGTGACGACCAATACTGCCTGATCCTCCGCAACGCCGACCTCACCGGCACGAGCGCGTGCACCACGCTCGACGAACTCGCCGGGAGCGGGCTACACCTCAACGCCACGGTCATGGGCTCGCTCGGGACGGCAGGCCCCCTCACCGTTTCGGACGCCTACGACCAGCTGATCGACGTCAGCGTCGATTGGACCGCAGACGGAATGAGCTCATCGAGCGGCCCGCACCCTAGCGCGGACGGGTAGCCCGGGCGCCGAGTACCGCCACACCCGCCGAGGATCGCCCGCACACCGGGTCGTCTGGGCGGAACCGGCGACACTCGACCGTGGTCGGCCGCGGCGAGGCTCGTCAAGCGGGCGGGTCACGCCGTGCCCGTGAGTTCCTTCTCGACGAAGTCCCTGCGGCGGCGTTGCACCCGCATCCAGATGAAGAAGCCCGTGATCGTGAACGCCCCGTAGAACACGTACAGGATCGCCGAGGCGTAGTACCCGGCGCTGACCAGGAGCGGTACCCCGACGATGTCGACCGCGACCCAGATCAGCCAGAACTCGGTCCAGCCCTTGGCCATGCCGTAGGTCGCGAGCAGGGAGCCCGTGAAGATCCAGGCATCAGCCCAGACCGGTTCGAAGGAGCCGAGGGCACGGAAGATCGGGGTGAGCACGAGGGTGCCGGCGACCATGCCGAGGCCGAGCAGGATGCGGGTGCGGTTGCCCGCCCAGTGCGGCACGACCGCGGCGCGAACGGTGGAGTGGCGGCTCCGCGACCACTGGATCCACCCGTAGATCGACACGATGATGAACATCACCTGTCGGCCGGCCTGGCCGAGCAGGTTCACCGGGTTGGGGGTACCGAAGACGGCGCCGAGGAACACCGTGAACAACAGCGCATTGCCCGCCATGCCGACCGGCCACGCCCAGACCTTGCGGCGCATTCCACCGACTGCGCTCAGTATCCCGAACGCGTTGCCGATCACCTCGCGCCAGAGGATGGTCTGCGTACCGATCTGAAGTTGCGCGTCGAACAGCCACTCAATCGGATTCACAGGTCAACTTCCTCGCCGGGGCTGGTCCCTCCGCCTTCTTCCAACTTACCGCGAACGCTTTCGGGCGGCTTCGGCTCAAGCTCGTCGGCCAGGCGCAGCCCACGCTCGGCCCACCCGATTTCCTGCTCGGCCCGGGCGATGAGCCCCTCGTAGGCGAAGAGCTTGTACGCCGCGATGCGCGGCCGCTCGGACTCCGGGCTGATCAACAGTCTCTGGACGAAGATCGGATGCGTACGGTCCCGGATCGCGGCGAACTGGCCCTGCCACTGCTCGCGCAACCCGGCCCAGTGCCGCACGTGCGCCCGGAGCTGCTCCCGGACCGAGTCCGGGTCGGCCCACTCGAAGTACGCCGCACGCAGGTGCGCCGGGTCTCGCTCCCGCGAGTACTCGACCGGTTCGGCCATCCACGCACGGAACGCCTGCTCACCTAGCGAGGTGATGTGGTAGACCCGCTTCGTCGCCTGGGTCGCCTGGGTACTCCGGGCAACTGCCGTCGCCTCGATCAGTCCCCCGGTTTCCATCCGGCGCAGTTCCGGGTAGATCTGCGAGTCCGGGGCGCTCCAGACGTGCCCGACCGAGCTGTGGAAGGACTTGGCGAGGTCGTAGCCCGTCATGGGCTGCGCCGTCAGGAGCGCGAGGAGGGCGTAGCGCAGGCTCATGGTTTGATTCTGGTCCCTGAAAGGGTCTTGTGGTTTCACTATCGACATAGGTATTGTTGCCCTCCATTGACCTATCGCTGTGATGCCAGGTGCATGATGTCCGGACGAAGGAGTCCCGATGAAGGAAACGACCGTCGACAAGATCCTCGGCCACCCGCTCAACGCCTGGTACGTCGCGGCCTGGGACCACGAGGTCAATCGCAAGCCGCTCGCGCGAACCGTCGCGAACCGTCCGCTCGCGCTGTACCGCACCGAGGACGGTGACGCCGTCGCCCTCGCCGACGCGTGCTGGCACCGGCTGGCGCCGCTCTCGATGGGCAAACTGGAAGGCCGGGACGGCATCCGCTGCCCGTACCACGGCATCCTCTACAATTCGGCGGGCCGCTGCGTCTCGATGCCGGCACAGGAGACCATCAACCCGAGCGCAACGGTCGCGTCCTTCCCCGTCGTGGAACGGTACCGCTACGTCTGGGTGTGGCTCGGCGATGCAGCCCTGGCCGACCCGGAGCTCGTGCCCGACATGCACCAGATGGATGACCCGGAGTGGGCAGGAGACGGCCTGACGATCTCGGTGGACTGCAACTACCAGCTGGTGCTCGACAACCTGATGGACCTGACCCACGAGGAATTCGTGCACAGTTCCTCGATCGGCCAGGAGGCGCTGAGTGAATCCGAGTTCACGGTGCACCATGACGAACGGACCGTCACCGTGGAACGCTGGATGCTCGGCATCGACGCTCCCCCGTTCTGGCTGAAGAACATGCGCGACAAGTTTCCCGGCTTCGAAGGGAAGGTCGACCGCTGGCAGATCATCCACTTCGAATCGCCGACCACGATCAACATCGACGTCGGTGTCGCGCGGGCCGGCACCGGGGCGCCGCAGGGCGATCGAAGCCAGGGCGTCAACGGCTATGTGATGAACACGATCTCGCCCGTCACCGACCGTTCCTCCCGCTACTTCTGGGCGTTCATGCGCAATTACCGGCTCGAAAGCCAGGTGATCACCACCCAGCTGCGCGACGGGGTCTCCGGCGTCTTCAGGGAAGACGAGGACATGCTCGTCGCCCAGCAGGCCGCGATCGACGCAAACCCCGACTACGAGTTCTACAGCCTGAACATCGACGCGGGCGGGATGTGGGTGCGGCGGCTGATCGAACGTCAGCTCGCGGCGGAGGGACGCCTGCCCGCGCCCGTCGCTGCCGGCTGAGCGGCGGCGACGACGATGGCAACGTCCCACGCGGCGGTCTGGCAGCGCGCCACGGTCGTCGACTCGACCGCCCTCACCGACGACATCCGCCGGATCGTGCTCGCGCCCGACCACCCGGCCAAGGTCGACGCCGGCGCGCACATCGACGTGCGCGTGCCGATCGGCGGGGTTCTGGACCGCCGGTCGTACTCCGTCGTCGACGCCGGCCCCGACGGCCGGACCCTGGCGATCAGCGTGCTCGACTCGCCGCGGTCCCGCGGCGGCGCGCGGGCGATGCACGCCCTCCGGCCCGGCGACACCGTCGAGATCACCCAGCCGATCGTCGACTTCCCCCTCCGCGTCGGAGCCGCGCACTACGTGCTGCTGGCCGGCGGCATCGGCATCACTGCGGTCATGGGCATGGCGAGGGTGCTCCGGTCGGTCGGCGCCGATTACACGCTCGTCTACGCCGGGCGCAGCCGGCCGGCGCTGGCCTACGTCGAACACGTGCAGAACGCGCACGGCGACCGGCTGAGACTCCACATCACCGACGAAGGCAACCCGCTCGACGTCACCGAGCTCGTCGGCGGGGTCGAACCGGGCACCGAACTCTACCTGTGCGGTCCGATCAGGCTGATGGACGCCGTTCGCCGGGCCTGGATCGAACGCGAGCTCCCCTACCCCGACCTCCGGTTCGAGACCTTCGGCAACAGCGGCTGGTTCGCCCCCGAGGACTTCGTCGTGCGCATACCGCGGATCGGCGCCGAGGTCACCGTCCGGGCGACCGAGACCATGCTCGAGGCGCTCGAGGCCGCTGAGGTCGACCTGATGTTCGACTGCCGCAAGGGTGAGTGCGGACTCTGCGAGGTGCGCGTGCTCGACCTCGACGGAGACATCGACCACCGTGACGTCTTCTACAGCGAGCGCCAGAAGGACTCCCGCGGCACGATGTGCTGCTGCGTCTCCCGAGCCGTCGCCCCGCCCGGCGGCACCGCCGTCGTGACAATCGACATTTCCTGATCCTCCGCACCCCTACCCAACCGCAATCACCCTGAAGGAGAACCGCCCATGACACTCACCGTGAACGAGACCGCGACAACCCCGTTCCTCGACCCCGCGGCGTGGTCGGGGAAGATCTACATCAACGGGGAGTGGGTCGCCGGGTCAGGCGGCGATCTCCCGGTCATCGAGCCGGCGACCGGCGACGAGATCGGCCGGATCGGGATCGCCACCCCCGTCGACGTGGCCAGGGCCGCCGCGGGCGCGGCCGCGGCGCAGAAGGCCTGGGCCGCGACCGCGCACCCGGTGCGCGCCGCCGTGCTGCGCCGGGCC
>NZ_SOFR01000035.1:0-38087 GCF_004402735.1 Cryobacterium sp. MDB1-18-1
TTGGAACGGAACCGGTGCGACAGCGGACTCCTCGACGTCACCTTCGACGACCACGGCCACGGCGTCGACCTCGGCCGCGAACAACGCACCTTCAGCCCCGCCCAACGGGCGGCCCTCGCCATCCGCGACGGCGGCTGCATGTGGCCCGGCTGCGACCGGCCACCCTCCTGGACCGAAACCCACCACATCCACCACTGGAAAGACGACACCGGCCAGACCAACCTCGACCAAGGCATCCTGCTCTGCCGGGCCGACCACCTCAGGCTCCACAACGAACACTGGCGCATCACCCGCGACGACACCGGCCAGTACTGGCTCACCCCACCACCCGGACTCGACCCCGAACAGAAACCCATCCCCCTCACCAGCAAAAACGCGCTCACCAGGTGGAGTGAATCCGGGGTACCGCACAGTTAGCATGGAGCCAGCGTCGCTCCGAGCGACGCCCCGCGGGCCCCGAAACGCATTCGACTCCCGCTGCCCCTTCTGACACTGCCCCTTCTGACACTGGAGTCACGATGAGCACGGTTCCCCCGCACGCGACCGGCCCCCGAGCGACATCCCCTCGGACGGATCCGAGCGAAGCCGACGTCATCGTAGTCGGGGCCGGCCTCGCCGGACTCGTCGCGACCGCGGAGCTCGTCGCCGCGGGCAAGCGGGTCATCCTGCTCGACCAGGAGCCGCCCGCCTCGCTCGGCGGCCAGGCCTGGTGGTCGTTCGGCGGCTTGTTCCTTGTCGACTCGCCGGAGCAGCGCAGGCTCGGGGTGCACGACTCCGCCGGACTCGCCAGACAGGACTGGTTCGGCACCGCGGGTTTCGACCGTGACGAGGACCTCTGGCCGAGCCGCTGGGCGGAGGCCTACCTGGACTTCGCCGCCGGCGAGAAGCGCGCCTGGCTGCACTCCCGCGGCATCCGCTTCTTTCCGGTCGTCGGCTGGGCCGAACGCGGCGGCACCACGGCCCTCGGCCCCGGCAACTCCGTGCCGCGGTTCCACATCGTCTGGGGCACCGGTCCGGCGATTCTCGCCCCGTTCATCGAGCGCGTGCGGGAAGGCGTGCGGTCCGGCCTCGTCACGGCGCTGCACCGCCGCAGGGTCGACGAGCTGCTCACCCACGACGGCACGGTCGTCGGCGTGCGGGGAAGCATCCTCGCCCCGAGCGACGCCCCGCGCGGCGCGCCCAGCTCACGCGAGGTCGTCGGCGACTTCGAGCTGCGGGCATCCGCCGTCGTCGTGACAAGCGGCGGCATCGGCGGAAACCCCGCGCAAGTCCGCGCCCAGTGGCCGACCCGGCTCGGCACCGCGCCCCGGGAACTGCTGTCCGGCGTGCCCGCGCACGTCGACGGGCGGATGCTCGGCATCAGCGAGCGGGCCGGCGCCCGGCTGATCAACGGAGACAGGATGTGGCACTACCCGGAGGGCGTCGCGAACTGGGACCCGGTCTGGCCCGCGCACGGAATCCGGATCCTGCCCGGTCCGTCCTCGCTCTGGCTCGACGCGACGGGGACCCGGCTGCCCGCTCCCCTGTTCCCCGGCTTCGACACGCTCGGCTCGCTCGAGCACATCCTGCGCACCGGCTACGAACACAGCTGGTTCGTGTTGACGCAGAAGATCATCGAGAAGGAGTTCGCACTCTCCGGGTCCGAACAGAACCCCGACCTCACCGGTAAGAACCTTGCCCTTCTCGCCAAACGGGTGACGAAAGGCGCTCCCGGGCCGGTCGAGGCCTTCAAGAAGCATGGCGCCGATTTTGTCGTCGCCGACACCCTGCCCGACCTGCTCGCGGGCATGCGCCGGCTCTCCCCCGATGCTCCCCTGGACCTCGCCCAGGTCGAGCGGGAGATCCGCGCCCGCGACCGCGAGCTCGACAACGCCTTCACCAAGGATGCCCAGATCACGGCGATCCGCCAGGCCAGGCACTACCGCGGTGACCGTCTCATCCGCGTCGCGAGCCCGCACCGGCTGCTCGACCCGCACGCGGGCCCGCTGATCGCGGTCAAGCTGCACGTCCTGACCCGGAAGAGTCTCGGCGGCATCGAGACGGACCTCTCCGCCCGCGCCCTCGGGCCGGACGGCACACCCGTGCCGGGCCTCTACGCCGCCGGCGAGGCGAGCGGCTTCGGCGGCGGCGGGATGCACGGCTACCGCGCGCTCGAAGGCACCTTCCTCGGCGGATGCCTCTTCTCCGGACGCACCGCGGGGCGCGCCGCCGCGGCGGCGGTCTGACCCCCGGCTGTCACGGGAGCGTCCGCACGCGCCGCACCTCGCGGCGCGCGGTGCGTCTCCGGGCGCGCACCGTGTCTCGCGGCGCGCGCCCGATACATCGCCGCGAGACGCAAACGGCGCCGCGAGTCCGCGCCCGGCGGCGCCTAGTCCAGGACGCTCGTCAGCGCCCCGACCGGCTCGAGTACCGGCTCGAGTATGGCCGCGATGGCGGCAGCGGTGTCGCGGCCCATCCGGATCGCCCCGTCGACGTGCTGGTAGCCCTTGCCGGCCAGGTCGCTGCAGGAGAAGTGGATCGGCCCGACGGGGGTGCGCAGGTCCGCGCCGTAGCGGGCGAGGCCGCCGAGGTCGAAACTCGCGGCGTATGCACCCCGGGTCCATTCCTCGTTGCCCCAGTCGCTTTCGTAGTAGACCGCCGGCGACAGAGCCTTGTCCCCGAAGTAGTGCGAGAGCGAAAGCAGGATGCGCGCCCGGCGCTCCTCCGCGGGGAGCCGGAACACGGCATCCGCCGCCTCATCGGACACGAAGCCGACGAGGGTGCCGCGGTCGTCTCCGAAGTTGGTGTTGTCGTACGCCTCGTGCACGAGCTCGTAGGGACTGAACGCGGTGCCGGAGAGGCCGTCCTCGCGCCAGAACGGGGTCTTGTAGACGGCGTGAACCTTGATCACGAGACCCATCGAAAGGTGCTGGTGCAGCTGGTGCTGGCGGCGGGGCAGGGCGGGTTCGAAGGAGATCCGGCTGAGCAGAGTCGGCGGAAGCGCGAGGATCGCCCGGCGGGCGTGCACCTCGAGTCCGTCGGTGACCGCGACGACACCCTCGTCGCTCCAGCGCAGGGTGCGCACCGGCTGCCCGAGGTGCACGTCATCGCCGAGCTGCTCCGCGAGCAGCAGCGGGACCTGCTGGAGGCCGCCGACGACGCGCTCGTCGAGGATGAAGTCGGCGTCGACGAGGTTGCTGAAGCTTCCGGCACTCGCGGCCATCAGCAGGGCCTGCAGGGCGGAGAAGGCGTGCGCAGGCTTGGTCAGCATGGCGCCGGCGATGAACATCGCGACGTTGTCGCGGGCCTCCTGGTCGGCTGTCTGGGTTGCGAGCCACCCGGCGAAGGAGATCCGGTCGAGTTCGACGGCCCGCGGGTGCGCCCACGGCCGATCGGGGTCGACCTCGGCGACAAGCTCGTCGAGCGTTGCGATGAGGGCGACGATCTCGGCCTGGGTCTCCGGGGAGACCGGGAAGATCTCGCCCTCGAAGCGGGTGCGTACCCCGGAGTCGTTGATGTAGACGTTTTCTCCGGCGCGGTACCGGGAGTAGGTCTCGAGACCGAGCTCCGCGAGGGTCTCCTTGAGCGCGTGCTGGTCCGGTGACACCCACTGGCCGCCGATCTCGAGCGTGGCTCCCTCGATGTCGTCGGTCCACAGCCGACCGCCGACCCGGTCGCGCGCTTCGAGCACGGCGACGGTGAGGCCGGCCCGGCGCAGCGACGTTGCTGCGGTCAGGCCGGATGCCCCTGCGCCAATGATGACGATGTCACGGTCGATCCTGGTTGTCATGAAAACTCCTCCATACGTGGGTGCTGCGAGGTCATTCGGAAGTTGTGCAAGTCGGTTATGACGCGGGGATCAGGGTGTACTTCGGGGACAGGTACTCGTGGATTCCCTCGAGGCCGCCCTCCCGGCCGAGCCCTGATTGCTTGACGCCTCCGAAGGGGGCGGCTGCGTTGGACACGAGTCCTGTGTTCAGTCCCATCATGCCCGTGTCGAGCCCGGCGATCATCCGCTGGCCGCGGGCGATGTTCTCGGTGAAGACGTAGCTGATCAGCCCGTACTCGGTGTCGTTGGCGAGCCGGATCGCCTCGTCCTCCTCCGTGAAGGTCACGATCCCGACGACGGGCCCGAAGATCTCCTGGCGAAGCAGGTCGCTGTCGGCTGCGACGTCGGTCAGCACGGTCGGGGCGTAGAACGACCCTGGACCCTCCGGGCGGAAGCCGCCGGTGAGGAGGGTCGCACCGCGGTCGAGGGCATCGCTCACGAGCTTCTCGGTGTTGGCGACGGCCGCGTCGTTGACGAGCGGGCCGATCGTCACGTCCGGCTCGGTGCCCCGACCGATCCGGAGGGCTTCGACGCGGGCGACGAGGCGGCGAGCGAAATCCTCGGCGACGGACGCGTGCACGATGAACCGGTTCGCTGCCGTGCACGCCTGGCCGATGTTGCGGAACTTGGCGAGCATGGCGCCGTCGACGGCCCGGTCGAGGTCCGCGTCGGCGAAGACGAGGAACGGCGCATTCCCGCCCAGCTCCATCGAGGTGCGCAGCACGCCCTCCGCGGCCTGGCGGAGGAGCGCCCGGCCGACACCGGTCGAGCCGGTGAAGCTGAGCTTCCGGAGCCGCGGGTCTGCGATCAGCGGGGCGGAGACCTCAGCGGATTCCGAGGTCGTGATCACGTTGACGACGCCGGCGGGAACGCCCGCGTCCTCGAGCAACTGGGCGAAGAAGAGGGTGGTGAGCGGGGTGAGTTCCGCGGGCTTGATCACGACTGTGCACCCCGCGGCGAGCGCGGGGGCGATCTTGCGGGTCGCCATCGCGAGCGGGAAGTTCCACGGGGTGATCAGGAGGCACGGGCCGACCGGGCGCTGCGAAACGACCATCTGGCCGGTACCCTCGGGTGCCGGCCCGTAGCGCCCATTGATTCGTACGGCCTCCTCGCTGAACCAACGCAGGAATTCCCCGCCATAACCGACCTCGGCGCGGGCCTCGGCGAGTGGCTTGCCCATTTCGATGGTCATCAGCAGGGCGAAGTCCTCCCGGCGTTCCTGCAGCAGGTCGAACGCACGACGCAGGATCTCGGCCCGCACCCGCGGCGCGGTCGCCGCCCAGGCGGGACCCGCTGCGACGGCGGCGTCGAGGGCGCGTCCGCCGTCCGCGACGCCCGCGTTGGCGATCCGCTTGAGCTCGCGCCCGGTCGCAGGGTCCGTCACGATGATCGGCTCCCCCGTGCCGGGCTGCCAGGTGCCGTCGATGTAGAGACCGTCGGGAACCCGGTTGAGGAGTTCGGCCTCCCGCTCGGTGCCGATGGTGGTGGTGTCGCCGGAGGCGGGGCTCAAGGGGCGGTTCTCGGTGCTGAGACTGGTCACGGGTGTTCTCTTTCGGTCACGGGGCAGGTACGGCAGGCGGTGGGAAACGAACGGGCGTCAGGGGTAGAGTCCGCGGAGCAGGTGGGCCTCGGCGACGCGTTCGACGGCGAGGACCGTCGCCGCTGCCCGCAGGGAAAGGTCCCGGGAGGCGGCGGTTTCGACGACCTGCTGCCAGGCGGCGAGCATCCGCTCTTCGAGCTTCTGTTCGACCTCTGCGGCGTTCCACCAGTAGGCCTGGTTGCCCTGCACCCACTCGAAGTAGGAGACGAGCACTCCGCCGGCGTTCGCAAGGATGTCGGGCACCACGAGCTGTCCGTTCGCGGCGAAGATCCGGTCGGCAGCCGGGGAGGTCGGGCCGTTCGCGCCCTCGACGATCACGCGTGCCGTCACGCGGGCAGCGTTCCCGGCGTGCAGGACGCCCTCGACCGCGGCCGGGACCAGCAGGTCGACGTCGAGCTCGAGCAGCGCTTCACCGTCGAGCGGGTCCGCCCCGCCGAAGCCGACGACCCTGCCGGTCGCCGCGACGTGCGCGTCGAGCCCGGCGAAGTCGATGCCCCGCTCGTTGTAGACGGCGCCGTACTGGTCGCTGACCGCAACGACCCGCACCCCCGCGTCGGCGAGGAACACGGCAGCGTCGTGGCCGACCTTGCCGAAGCCCTGCACGGCTGCGGTCGCTCCGTACGGCGTGATGCCGCTGTGCCTGAGGGCGGCAAGTGCGACGTGGGTCACGCCGCGGCTGGTCGCGCTCGCACGGCCGTGGGAACCGCCGAGGCTGATCGGCTTGCCCGTGACGATCCCGGGAACGGTGTAGCCGACGTTGACGGAGTAGGTGTCCATCATCCAGGCCATGGTGCGCTCGTCGGTGCCGATGTCGGGGGCCGGGATGTCCTTCTCCGGGCCGATGATCGGCAGGATCTCGCTCGTGTACCTGCGGGTCACGCGCTCGAGCTCCGGGAGCGAGAATTCACGCGGGTCGATCGTGACACCGCCCTTGGCACCGCCGTACGGCACGTCGAGCAGGGCGCATTTCCAGGTCATCCACATCGCGAGGGCGCGCACCTCGTCGAGGGTCACGTGCGGGCTGTAGCGCAGGCCGCCCTTGGCCGGGCCGCGGGAGAAGTTGTGCTGCACCCGGTAGCCGGTGAACAGTCGGGTGCTGCCGTCGTCCCGGCGCAACGGAACGGCGACGGTGAGCTCGCGGCGCGGGGTCGCGAGCAACGCGTGCAGGCCCTCCGGGTAGCCGAGCAGGGCGACGGCGTCGCTGAGCTGCGACCGGGCGTCGACAAGGGGCGTGGCGAGGGGCGTGACCTGGCGAACGGCCGGCCGGGCCTCGAGCAGGCTCATGCGTTCGCCAGAGCGTGTGCGACGACCTGGAGGCCCTCGACGAGGAGCTCGTCCGAGATACTCAGCGGCGGCAGGAACCGGATCACGTTCCCGTAGGTTCCGCAGGTGAGGACGATGACGCCCTGCGCGTGGACGGCGGCCGCGACGCGGGAGGTGAGTGCGGCATCCGGTTCACCCGTCGCCGAGTCGACGAGCTCGATCGCGATCATGGCACCACGGCCGCGGACGTCGCCGACGCGCTTGTCGAAGGCGCGGATGGCGTTCAGCCGGCCGGTGAGGATCGTGCCGATCTCGCGGGCGCGCTCGACCAGGTTCTCGCTCTCGTAGGTGTCGAGGGTGGCGAGGGCCGCTGCACAGGCGAGCGGGTTTCCGCCGTAGGTGCCGCCGATGCCGCCGACCTGCGGGGCGTCCATGATCTCGGCGCGGCCGGTGACCGCGGAAAGCGGGAGGCCGCCGGCGATGCCCTTGGCCATCACGATCAGGTCGGGCACGATGCCCTCGTGGTCGCAGGCGAACATGGCGCCGGTGCGGGCGAAGCCGGTCTGCACCTCGTCGGCGATGAAGACGACCCCGTTGGCGCGGCACCAGGCCAGGAGGGTCGGCAGGAAGCCCGCGGCCGGGACGATGAAGCCGCCCTCGCCCTGGATCGGTTCGATGATGAGCGCGGCGAGGTTCTCGGCGCCGATCTGCTTCTCGATCTGGGAGATGGCGCGCTTCGCGGCGACGACGCCGTCGAGACCGCCGTCGCGCAACGGGTAGGACATCGGCGCCCGATAGACCTCGGCGGCGAACGGGCCGAAGCCGTTCTTGTACGGCTGGTTCTTCGCGGTGAGGCTCATGGTCAGGGTGGTGCGGCCGTGGTACGCGTGATCGAAGGCCACGACGGCCTGCCGCCCCGTGTAGTGCCGCGCGATCTTGACGGCGTTCTCGACAGCCTCGGCGCCGGAGTTGAACAGGGCGGTGCGCTTGGCGTGGTCACCGGGGGTGACCCGGTTGAGCGCCTCGGCGACCTTGATGTAGGAGTCGTACGGGGCGACCGTGAAGCAGGTGTGGGTGAACTGGGCGAGCTGGGCGGCGACGGCCTCGACGACGCGGGGCGCGCTGTTGCCGACGCCGGTCACGGCGATGCCGCTGCCGAGGTCGATGAGGGAGTTGCCGTCAACGTCGACGAGCACGCCGCCGCCGGCAGCGACGATGTAGACGGGCAGGGTCACGCCGACGCCCGCGGAGACCGCGGCGGTCTTGCGCGCCTGGAGCGCCTGCGACTGGGGTCCGGGGATGCTCGTCGTGAGGCGACGTTCCTGCGGGAGGGACGGGCCGCCGACGGGAACGGTGGTGGGCGGGGATGCGACGAGGGTCATGACTGCTCCAGTTCGTAAACCGAGGTGCATCGACCGGGCGGCGTCGATGTCAGGTGCCATGCTAGGCAGAGCGCCGACGGCAGCGCGCTCGCCGCTATGTACAGAATGCCGGCTAAGTTTCGACACGTTGTACACTCGGCGCATGCCCCCGCTCAACGCACCGCCGCCGCTGCCGGGGCTGCGCCGCCTCCTCGACCGGCCGGACCTGCGGTTGCGGCTGCTCACTCCGGAGGCCGGCCTGCCGCCGCACGCCCTCGACCAGCCCGTCGAATGGGTGCACAGCTCAGACCTCGCCGACCCGACCCCGTTCCTGTCAGCACACCAGGTACTGCTGACGACAGGACGCCAGTTCGCGGAGGCTGTCACGGACGCGTTCTACGTCGACTACGTGACCCGGCTGCGCGACCGCGGCATCGTCTGCCTCGGCTTCGGCACGGAAGTCCTCCGCTCCGGCACCCCCGACGCCCTCGTCGCGGCCTGCCAGTCCCGCGGACTCCCCCTCGTCGAAGTGCCGTACGAGACGCCGTTCATCGCCGTCGCCCGGGCCGCCGGCGACCTCGTCGCCGAACTCCGCTATGCCAGGAGCACCTGGGCGCTCGGCGCCCAGCGGGCCATCGCGCTCGCGGCGCTCCGCCCGGACGGCCTCAGCGCGACCCTCAGCGAGCTTTCGCGGCAACTCGGCCACTGGGTCGCGCTCTTCGACATGAGCGGCGCCCTCGACCGGGTCTTCCCCCGGGACACCTTCGCGGGCGCATCCGCTTCACGCGGCTCTCTCGACCGGGTGCAGCGCGAGGCAGCCCAGTTGATCCGGCGCGGGCAGCGGGCCAGCACGTCGGTTTCGACCGGCGGAGAGACGCTGACCCTGCAGACCCTGGGTCGACGCGACCAGCTGCGCGGCGTCCTCGCCCACGGGGGTCCCGGCGAGCTCGACCAGGCCAGCCAGGAGGTCGTGACGAGCGTGATCGCGCTCGCGGGGCTCGCGCTTGAGCAGAACAGTGCACTCGACCGGGCGCGCGGGCTCCTCAGGTCCGGGCTGCTGCACGCGCTGCTCGGCGGCGACGTCGACCTCGTGCAGGCGACCTCCGGGGAGATGTGGGGGCCACTCCCGTTCGAGCCGGTACGGGTCGCCGTGACCGACCCCGCGCCAGGGCGGCTGGACGCCCTGACCGAGTTCCTCGAGCTCCGGGTGGAGGAGAGCCCTGGACACCTGTTCTTCGCGCGCCAGGGCGGCCTCGTAGTCCTGTGCGTCGACGCCACTGCCGGGCCCCTGCTCGATGAGCTCGTCGGCTTCGGGTTGCACCTCGGGCTCTCCGACCGGACCAGGTACCGTGAGCTGCCGCACGCCCTCGCCCAGGCCCGCCAGGCCCTCGAACGCTCGCACGAGGGCGCGCCAGGCATCGTCGAATTCGACGTGATCTCCCGACAGGGCGTTCTCGCGTTCCTCGCCGGCACGGATGCCTCGGAGGTCGGACGCGCGACGCTCCAGCCGCTCACGGCGCACGACGCCGTCCACGGCACCGAACTCGTCCGCACGCTCCGGGTCTGGCTGGAGCACAACGGGCAATTCGGTCCAGCGGCCACCGAGCTCGGTGTGCACCGGCACACCGTGCGCGCCCGGGTGAGCCAGGCCGAGGCGCTCCTCGGCCGTGACTTCGGCACCTTCCACGCCCGCGCCGACATCTGGGCGGCACTGCTCGCGTCCGGTGACGACGCCGGATCACCCCCTGAGCACCTCAGTATCTGAGATACCGTCTCACGGGCGGTTCTGCTCGCCCGCGCTCCAGTGCGCTGGGCGCACGAATCCCCGGGGCAGGACGGTGAGCTGGTCGCCTCTGGCGCTGCTGACCTGCATCTGGGTCAGGTAGATCGCGCCTGCGAGGTCCGCTCCGGCCAAGTTCGCGTTGCGAAGGTCGACGCCGAGGAGGTCGCAGTACGACAGCCGGCCTCCGCTGAGATCCGCTCCGATCAGGAGGGAGCCGCGCAGGCTCAGTCCACGAAGGTCCGCACCGGTGAGTGCCGCGCCCGCCAGGTCTCTCCCCGGTCCGAGCCGGCGCCGAACTCCTCGATCCCGGGTTTCGCCGAGGATTCCCCTGCGCGCGTCCTCGCTCGCCTGGAGGAGCAGCGGCCGGGCCGCGTCGTACTCCGCGTCGACGTCGAGGCTCGCGAGCCGATCCGGCTGCTCCCGGCTGAGCGCGCTGACGCGATCGAAGCGCGACATCAGCGGAGCCGGATCACCCGTGTCCCCGACAAGGCTGATCGCCTGCTCGAGGTACCAGAGGAGTTCGTGCAGCCGCCGAACGATCGGGAAGATCGCGAACATGGCGTCCCTGGTCCCGGGATCGTCCCGCCAGGACCGGCCGGCGAAGGTCTGCTGCGAGACTTTCTGGCCGGCACCGAAACAGTCGAACACGGTGCAGCCGGTGAATCCCCGGGGGCGCAACTCCGCGTGCACGCGGCACGCGTCGCGTTCGTCGAGGTTCTCGCAGGGATCGCCGGCCGGCTTGTCGAACGGGAAGTCGGCGGACCTGGTGAACGCCAGGGCGACGCAGCAGAGTCCGAAGCACCTGGCGCAGTCGGCACCGAGGTCCTCGCGGCGCCCGAGCTCAACCCTGGTTCGTTCCGTCATCGCGTTCATCGTAGTCCGCGATCCGGGAGGGACAACCGGAATTCCCGGGCACGGGTCAGGCGCGCAACGACCAGGGCTTGCGACGCACAAGGATGTGGCCGCGGCTCGTGCTGAGCCGGGTCCAGGGCCCGGTCTCGAAGAGCCGCACCGGTTCGTCCTTGGGCAGGAAGCCGAGACTCACCGCCGCGAACGCCGCCCCGGCCGGAACGATCTCGAGTCCCGCGATCGGGCGACCCCAGACCTCTGCACGGACCCGCTGCACGACCTGCGCGCCCGAGTCCCGCGGCACGGTGGAGGCGACCTCGTCGATACCGGCGGCCGCAGCGCCCGTCAGGAGCGCGGCATCCGTCTCGCCGAGGAGTTTCCAGCCACCCCGGGGCGGGGAGATACCGGCCCAGGTCACGGTCGTGACCTCGAGCGGCACGGTCACCGCGACCGGCGCCTCCGGGTCGCTTCCCGCGGCGGCGAGGCGGGCGACCCGATCGAGCAGGGAACGCACCGGCACGACGGCGTCGAGTTCGACGGGTTCGTCGAGGCCGAAGGTGCGCAGGCCGAGCACGGTCGGGCTCCCGTCGAGGAGGCCGCGCGGGTAGAGGATCGCGGAGTACACCGCGAGCGCGCCGGCGGCCGAAATCAGGCGCACCGAACCGTCCTCGATACGGCTGGCGCGCGACAGGTAGACCTGCAGATCGCTGAGGGCAAAGGAATCCGTGAGAATAAATGACTGGCTCATCTGCTCCTAAACTACCAAGGTACGGCGAGGCTCATACCGACTTCGCACACACTGCCGAGGAGGACGCATGGACATGCCGATGGAAGGTCTCTTGAACGCCCTCGACCTGACCGACACAGGGGCGCGCACGAGCGAGGACATCTTCACCGGCCCGTCGCAGTGGATGCCCCTCGGCCGCGTGTTCGGCGGGCAGGTTCTCGCCCAGTCCCTCGTCGCGGCGATGCGCACGGTGCCTGACGACCGCCACCCGCACTCGATGCACGGCTACTTCCTCCGTCCGGGGGACGTCAGCCAGCCGATCACGTTCTCCGTCGACCGGATCCACGACGGCCGTTCCTTCTCCACCCGGCGCACCCAGGCGTACCAGAACGGCCACCCGATCCTCTCGATGATCGCGTCGTTCCAGGACGATGACGAGGGCCTCGAACACCACATCGACATGCCGGCCGGGTTGCCGGACCCCGAGTCACTGCCGACCGCAGCGGAGTCCCTCGCCCAGGTCGACCACACCATCGCCCGCTACTGGGCGAGCGAGCGCCCGTTCGACATGCGGCACGTGCCTTCGCCGATCTACCTTCAGGTCAAGGGCGAGCACACCAGTCACCAGGCCGTGTGGATGAAGACCCTCGGCGCGCTTCCCGACGACCCCGACCTGCACCGTGCCGCCCTCGCATACGCGAGCGATTACTCGATCATGGAGCCGGTGATGCGCCGCCACGGCATCGCGTGGTCGACGCCGGGGCTCAAGGTCGCGAGCCTCGACCACGCGATGTGGTTCCACCGCTTCGGGCGCGTCGACGAGTGGATGCTCTACGTCCAGGACTCTCCCACCGCCCAGGGCGGCCGAGGACTCTCCACCGGCAGCATCTACAGCCGTGAGGGTCTCCTGCTCGCGACCGTTGCCCAGGAGGGCATGGTCCGGGTTCCCGCGAACAAGGAATAGCAGCCGGCCCGGGATCACTGCGCGGGACTACTGCGCCTGCTCCACCCCGGGCTCGGCCGCGAGCAGCACGATGCCGTTGGGCTGCAAACGGATGTCGACGGACGCGATCTCGTCGGTGTCCAGTTTCGTGGTTCCCGCGACGGGGACCGTCATGCCAGGACCCGCGAGCCAGCTCGCGACCTGCGTCGCCTCCCCGTTCCGGTCCGTGACGAACATCGCGTACGCCCGCTCGGCCGCGGCGCCGGTGCCGGATTCGGTGCCGGATTCGGGCAGGCCATAGCTGCACGAGCCGTCTATGCGGGTGCCGCCGGGCTGAGCCGCCAGGCGGACATCCGCGCTCAGCGGGTTCGGGACCACCTGGTGCAGTGTGACGAGCTCCCCGGGAGGTTCCGCGATCGACGCCGGGGCGAGCCGGGCCGGCAGCACGATCGCCACCGTCGCGGCGACGGCCGCCACGCCGAGCAGGAGCCCGGCCTGCAGTATCCGCCCGCGCCGCCTGCGCCGCCGCGCAGCATCGAGCAGCCGCGGCAGGCCGTCGCTGCGAGGGAGGACGCCCGGTGACGCCGCGGTCTCCAACACCTCGGCGGTCGGCACGAGGCCGAGAAGACCGGGGATCCCGGCGATCTCGGCAACCCGACGGGTGCAGTCCGCGCACGTGCGCAGGTGGCGTTCGTAGTCGTGGCGTTCTTCGGTCGCGAGCGCGCCGAGCACGTAGGCGGCGTCCCACTCGGCGTACGGGTCACGCCCTGACCGGGGTACGCGCCCGGTGTCTGATGCACCGGATCCTGTCGTGGTCATCGCTCGGTCACTCCCTTCTCGGTGAGACTCAGGCGCATGGCACGCAGGGCGTAGTGCAGGCGCGACTTCACAGTGCCCTCCGGGATGTCGAGGGAGCGCGCGGTCTCGGCGACCGACTGTCCGCGGTAGTAGGCGAAGACGACCACGGCCCGGTGGTCTGCGGAGAGGCCGTCGAGGGCATCCGCCACGAGCCACGCGTCGAGGAGCGCTGCCGTCGCGTCGTTCGTCAGACGCTCGGGGAGTTCGTCTGTGCTGATTTCGTGGCGGTTCCTGGCGGAACGCCATTCGTCGATGACGAGGTGGCGGGCGACGGTGAAGAGCCAGGCGCGTGCAGAGTCAGCATCGTCGAGCACCCGGGGCAGTCGCCAGGCGCGCAACAGGGTCTCCTGCACGACGTCATCGGCCAGGGCGGAATCCCCGGTCAGCCGGGTCACGTACCGACGGAGCGCCACGGCGTGCGCATCATGCAGGGCGCGCAGCAGGTCGGCACGCGCGTCGACGGGCCGCTCCCCGCGTCCGGGTTTCTCCGCCACGGCGCACCTCCTATCGTTAACACGGGCTCGCTGCGCCGTTCGTTCAGTTTCCGCCGGGTTTTGTCGAAGTCCGTCGATTTTCCGTGATGGGCTTTGAACCGATGACCGGGCAGTTTCGTAGTAACTAGTAGCACCCTAACGAGTAGCGCCAGCTTGCGAACGGGGAGCAGCCCATTCGCCGTCACCGACCGCCACGACCACCATCACGAGGAGAATCATGACGAACGACACCGCGGTCTCCCGCCGCACCGCACTGCTGATCGGCACCGCAGGCACCGCCGCCGTGACCCTGGCCGCCTGCGCCCCGACCACGACGGGCGGCACCGGCGCCGGATCGGCCGGAGGTTCGACCGGGGCCGCAACATCGTCTGCGGGCGGGACCGTGGTCGCCAAGCTCTCCGACATCCCGGTCGGCGGCTCGATCGAGACCGCCCTGAATGGCAAGGCCATCTTCGTCAGCCAGCCAACCGCAGGCAAGGTCGTGGCCTTCAGCGCCGTGTGCACGCACCAGGGCTGCATCGTGAAACTCGTCGACACGTCCTTCGACTGCCCGTGCCACGGTTCGAAGTTCGACACGGCAACGGGCGCCGTTCTCGCGGGCCCCGCCCCGAAGCCACTGATCGGCATCACCGTCTCGGTTTCGGGAGACTCCGTCACCGCAAGCTGAACGGATGGAGTTCAGTCTTCCGGAAGGGCAGCCCTGCGGGTGAATCGCACCGGGTCTTCGAGGTAGGGCAGCCACGCCGCACGCTCCTCGTCGGTGATCTTGCGCGGGCGCTGGGTCGCCGCATCGATGAGCACGATCGTGGTGCTGGCCTGCGCGTACAGCACCGCCGACTCGGCCTCCACCGGCCCCCAGACCTCGTAACACACCTCGAGGCTCGCCCCGCCGACCTTGCCGAGCCAGAGACGGATGTCCACCGGCTGCCGCAGGTACGGGATCGACAACAGGTACTCGGCTTCGAGGCGCGCGATCACGGTCAGCGTTGCCGCGCCCGGCCGGCCGTCGAGAACGGCGGTCCCGGCCCCCGAGCCAGGCTCAACCTCGTCGTCGAGCCAGAACGCCTGGATGCGCGCCTCCTCGAGGAGGCGCAGCATCGAGGCGTTGTTGACGTGGCCGTATGCATCGAGGTCTGACCAGCGCAGGCTGATCGGCACGTGCAGCTTCATCTCGCTGGCCCGTTCCCGGCCTAGTCGCGCGTGAGCTTGCGGTACGCGGACCGGTGCGGCTTCGCGGCGTCGGGGCCGAGCCTCTCGATCTTGTTCTGCTCGTAGGACTCGAAGTTTCCCTCGAACCAGTACCAGCTCGCCGGGTTCTCATCCGTGCCCTCGTAGGAGAGGATGTGGGTCGCGATCCGGTCGAGGAACCACCGGTCGTGAGTGATGACCACGGCGCAACCGGGAAACTCGAGGAGTGCGTTCTCGAGGGAGCCGAGGGTTTCGACGTCGAGGTCGTTAGTCGGCTCATCCAGGAGCAGCAGGTTTCCGCCCTGCTTGAGTGTGAGCGCGAGGTTGAGGCGGTTGCGCTCTCCACCGGAGAGCACGCCGGCCTTCTTCTGCTGGTCGGGTCCCTTGAATCCGAAGGTCGACACGTAGGCGCGGGACGGGATCTCGGTCTTGCCGACCTGGATGTAGTCCTGGCCGTCGGAGACGACCTCCCAGAGGGACTTGTTCGGGTCGATTCCGGTGCGGTCCTGGTCGACGTAGGAGATGTCGACGGTCTCGCCGATCTTCAGCTCGCCGCCGTCGAGCGGCTCCTTGCCGACGATCGTCTTGAACAGGGTCGTCTTTCCCACGCCGTTCGGCCCGATGATGCCGACGATGCCGTTCCGCGGGAGGGTGAAGCTGAGCCCGTCGATGAGCACGCGGTCGCCGAAGCCCTTGTGCAGCTTCTTCGCGTCGATGACCTGGGCACCGAGACGCGGGCCGACCGGGATCTGGATCTCTTCGAAGTCGAGCTTGCGGGTGCTCTCGGCCGCGGCGGCCATCTCCTCGTAGCGGGCGAGACGTGCCTTGGACTTGGCCTGGCGTCCCTTGGCGTTCGAGCGGACCCACTCGAGTTCATCGGCGAGACGCTTGGCCATCTTCGCGTCCTTCTTGCCCGCGATCATGAGCCGTTCCTGCTTCTTCTCAAGGTAGGTCGAGTAGTTGCCCTCGTAGGGGTAGAGGTGGCCACGGTCGACTTCGGCGATCCATTCGGCGACGTGGTCGAGGAAGTACCGGTCGTGGGTGACGGCGAGCACGGCGCCGGCGTACTGGGCGAGGTGCTGCTCGAGCCAGAGCACGCTTTCGGCGTCGAGGTGGTTGGTGGGCTCGTCGAGGAGGAGCAGGTCGGGCTTCTGCAGCAGGAGCTTCGTCAGCGCAACGCGGCGCTTCTCACCACCGGAGAGGTCGGCGACGGCAGAGTCTCCCGGCGGCGTGCGGAGGGCATCCATCGCCTGTTCGAGCTGGGAGTCGAGGTCCCAGGCGTCGGCGGCGTCGATGGCTTCCTGGAGTGTGCCCATTTCGGCGAGGAGGGTGTCGAAGTCCGCGTCGGGTTCGCCGAGGGCGGCGCTGATCTCGTTGAACCGGTCGACCTTGGCCTTGATCGGGCCGACGCCTTCCTGCACGTTCTCGAGGACCGTCTTGGTCTCGTCGAGTTCCGGCTCCTGCATCAGGATGCCGACGCTGTAGCCGGGCGAGAGTTTCGCCTCGCCGTTGCTCGGGGTGTCGAGTCCGGCCATGATCTTGAGGATCGTGGACTTTCCGGCGCCGTTCGGCCCGACGATGCCAATTTTGGCGCCGGGGAAGAACGACATCGTGACGTCGTCGAGGATGAGCTTGTCGCCTACCGCCTTGCGTGCGCGGACCATCGTATAAATAAATTCGGCCATAGTGCTTACCAGTCTATTTGCCGCGTGGCCCCGATCAGACACCGGCCGGTCGAGATCGCGGACGTGACCATGCTGTGGTACCCGCCGGACTTCGACCCGTTCTGTCCGATCAGGCAGCCGTCGGGGAAGCGGACCGAGAATTGCACGGAGTCGGCGTCGAGATTGACGCTCGTCTTGTCGAACCCGACCTCCATCATCGCCTTGTCGAATCCGGCGGCGACGAGAGCGTCCACGAAGCCGCGACCGCCCGTCGCGGGATCAACGGCCGCAGCGACCTGGTTGAAGTATGCGAGGTTCGCCTGGGCGCCGAGTTCGGGCCGCACGGCCGGTGCCGGCGCCGCCGTGGCGGTGGCAACCGGAACGCTTGTCGGTGTGGCCGCGACGGGGGTGGGTTCAGCGGTGCTTGCGGAGCAGCCGGCCAGGGCTGCGACAACAAGGCCGGCGATGACGACGGCGACCACGGGCCGGATTGTCGTCCTGTGTACTGCCGGCACGTGTGTCCTCCCGAGGCCGCGGTGCGGCCAGTGCCATCGAGTCTAAACCGACCGCACGGCCGACTCGCCAGTGACGACGGTCGTGACACCGGCGGGCGGGACTGTCTCGCCGGAGGAAGCGCCCGACGCGCCGGCCGGATCCGGCGCAGTCGGGAGCCCCCGGACCGCGGCCGCGTCCGTGACCGGGCGCAGGTAGTTCGTCGTGCACCAGGACAGGTCGTGGCCGACCGCCTCGGCCTCGACCTCGACGGAGGTGCCGGATCGTTCGGCGTTCTGCCACGCCCGCACCCGAAGCTGCCCGGCGACGAGGACATGCTCGCCCTTCCGCACCGAACGCACGACGTTGTGCGCAAGGTGACGGAATGCGGTCACGGTGTACCAGTTCGTGTCGGCGTCGACCCAGCTGTGCAGGGTCCGGTCGTACCGGCGCTGCCCGGAGGCCAGCCTGAAGGAGGTGATCGCGAGGCCTGCGCTCGTCACGAGGTGGCGCGGCGTCGTCGCCACGATTCCGGTCACGGTAATGCTGTTGCTCATGGGTCTCCCGTCCTGGTCGTCGCCGGACGCTCGCCCGGCGTCGGCCCGGGGGCGACGCTCGTGCCCGTCTCCGACGCCCCCGGGTCACCTCCGAGTGTGCGGCCGCGTGCGGGAGGACGGTCCGCGGCATCCCTGTGCGGGGAAAACGCCACGGAACGGATGCCTGTTGAGGAGGGGACCCTCCCCTCCGGCCCTAGAGTGATTCCATGAGCTTTGTCGCCGCTGAGAACCGCTATTCGGACATGACCTATCGCCGGACCGGACGGAGCGGCCTCAAGCTCCCTTCCCTGTCGCTCGGCCTCTGGCACAACTTCGGAAACGAACGCCCCATCGACACCCAGCGGGCCATCCTCCGCAGGGCCTTCGACCTCGGCGTCACCCACTTCGACCTCGCCAACAACTACGGCCCGCCGTATGGGGCTGCCGAAACCAACTTCGGCCGGGTCTTCGCGGAGGACTTCAGGCCGTACCGCGACGAGATCATCGTGTCGAGCAAAGCCGGGTACGACATGTGGGCGGGCCCATACGGCGACTTCGGTTCGCGCAAGTACCTGCTGTCGTCCCTCGACCAGAGCCTCGGGCGCCTCGGCCTCGACTACGTGGACATCTTCTACTCGCACCGTCCAGACCCGGAGACCCCGATCGAGGAGACGATGGGCGCCCTCGCGACCGCCGTCCAGCAGGGCAAGGCGCTCTACGTCGGCGTGTCCAACTACTCCCCTGAGGAGACCAGGGCCGCTGCCGCCGTACTCGCCGAGCACAGGATCCCGCTCCTCATCCACCAGCCGCGGTATTCCATGTTCGACCGGCACATCGAGGACGGCCTCTTCCCCGTGCTCGACGAGCTCGGCATCGGCAGCATCGTCTTCTCCCCCCTCGCCCAGGGTCTCCTCACCGACCGCTACCTCGGCGGGAGTGTCCCGGAGGGCTCTCGCGCGGCGACGAGCCGTTTCCTTTCGGAGAACGCCCTGACGGACACCTATTTCGAGCGGGCAAGGGCCCTCAACGAGATCGCGCTCGGCCGGGGCCAGACCCTCGCCCAGCTGGCGGTGACGTGGATCCTGCGTCAGCCGCAGGTGACGAGCGTGCTCGTCGGGGCAAGCAGCGTTCACCAGCTCGAACAGACCGTCGCCGCCCTCGACGCGCCGGCTCTCAGCGAGGCCGAGATCACCGGCATCGAACCGTTCGCGGTGCACGGCACCGGCCGGGACTCCTGATTGGGGTATCTGTACGCGCTCCTCGCGTCACTGCTCTTCGGGCTCAACGGCTCGACGACGAAGGTCATCGTTGAGGCGGGGCTGTCCCCCGCGCAGCTGACCTTCGTCAGGGTCACGGTGATCATGGCGCTCGCGGGCGCAGTCCTGCTCGTGACGAACCGGCGGGCATTCCGCATCGACAGGAGCCAGCTCGCCGTCATGGCGCTGCTCGGCGTCGCCGGGGTCGCACTCATCCAGTGGTTCTACGCCGTCGCGATCAGCCTGCTCCCCGTCGGGATCGCGCTCATGCTCGAGTACTCCGGCGTGCTCCTGATCGCCCTCGTGGCGCGTTTCGCGTTCAAGGAGCGCGTCAAGCCACGAATCTGGTGGGCGATCGGGGGCGTCCTCGTGGGCATGGCCATCGTCGCGCAGATCTGGGCGAGCCCGCTGTCGACGCTCGGGGTCATCGCCGGCGTCGCGGCGGCGATCTGCCTCGCGATCTACTTCCTCGTCGGAGAGCGCCAGGTCGCAACCTCCTCGCCCCTCGCCGTCGCGTTCTGGTCGATGCTGTTCGCGAGCGCCTTCTGGCTGCTGTTCAGCGGATGGTGGCAGATCGACCCCGCACTCCTCACGGAAACCGTGCACCTGCACGGCAACCTCGCGACCGTGGCAGCTCCGCTCTGGACACTCCTGCTCTGGAATGGGGTGCTCGGCTCCTTCGCCCCGTACCTGCTCTCGTATATGGCCCTCGCCCGCCTGACCGCGACGGCTGCGGGCATCGTGTCCGCGTCTGAGGTCATCTTCGCGTTCGCCTTCGCATTCCTCTGGCTCGGAGAAACACTCGACGGCGTCCAGGCGTTCGGCGCACTGCTCGTCCTCGCTGGAATCGTGGTGGCGCAGACGGCGCGGGCCAACCGGCCCGTTGACCTGGACCTGGCCGGTCCCGGAGTCACCGGCGCCATCCAGCTGCCTTAGCGCTCCTGACGTCCTCGTTTACCGGTGCCGACCGGGCAGCCGGTCGAATGTCGGGGGTCCCCCGTAGCGTGCTGAGCACAGCACCAGCCACCCGAGACCCCGCCACCCGGCACCGGAGGACCCCATGACCGACACCCCGTTCCTGGCCCCACTTCGAGCCGCTCTCCCCGAGGTCGCGTCCGTTCGCGGCCTCGCCCTCGTCCCGGTGAAAGACGGTCTCTGGCGGGTCACCGGCCGTTCGGGCGCCGTCCTCGGCCACATCGAACGCAAGCTCGACGACCGCGGAGAGTCCTTCGCGGCCCGGCGGCTGCTCCCGGCCACCCGCACCCTCGATCTGGGCACCTTCTGGCAGCTGGCGGATGCCGCGGACTGCTTCCGCTAGCCCGCCGTGGCCACGGTGAGATATCCGACCACATTGAGGCACGCCGTCGGCAAAGCCGTCCAACCCGCCGCGCTCAGGATAAAGTGCCGCACATGACGTGGTGGAATAGTTTCGTATCCTGGCTCACGGCAGCCAGCAACCAGACCGTGGTGAACACAGCCGTAGTGTTCATTGTCGCGATCCTGATCGCCGGCGTTCTCACGGCCCTGATCGGGCGCGGCGCCATCAAGCAGCTCCTCGTCCAGCACGACAGGGAACTCAAGGCTGCGGCCATCGGCGCCCTCATCGATGCCGCGACCGAGGCATCCGTCTGGAATTCGCTCACCCCGCAGGAACAGGTCATGGCGGACCGTGCCGTCGGCCAGGCCGACATTCAGGTTCGCCTGCTTCCGATTCCCGGCGCCGGCGTCGCGGCCAACTGGGCCTCGCACCAGCTCAACGAGCTCAAGCGCACCTCGGCGACCTTCGGCTACCAGCTTGAGCCCGCCCTGCTGGAATTCCGCGATCGACTGATCGAGTGGCAGGACAAGCCCCGCCGTACCCGCAAGGTGTTCCAAAGCGACCTCGATCGGTGGAAGACGCAGAACTCCACCTCGGAATCCAGCCTTCTCGCCCAGCAGGATGCGTGGGCTGCCCAGCAGCACCACGACCAGTTCAACGAGGCCCTTCCGGCAGCGCCCGTCCCCGCACCGCCCACGCCGAGTGTGCACGCGGCGAGCCAGTCCACGCCGTCGACGGAGACCCAGCGCCTCCTCGACGATGTCCAGGCCCTCGAGGTGCGTCCGGCACCGATCAACCACCCGTAGTCAGGCAGTAGCGCAGGTCAGGCAGTACCGCAGATCGCCCGGAGCATTCGATGCTCCGGGCGATTCGTGCTTAACGGCGTCCGGCGGGACGTACTGCGGGTGCCACAGGGCTCAGCGCCACCACTGGTCGAAGAGGGATGCCGGAACCTGGCGCTTGTGCTCCGTGTTCAGGAACCGTGCCTCGATCGCCGCAGCGACCTCCTCGTCGACGGGGAGGCCCTCGAGGTAGTCGTCGATCTGCTCGTAGCGCAGGCCGAGGTTGTCCTCATCGGTCTGGCCGGGATTGCCGTCGAGCAGGTCGGCCGTCGGCGCCTTGAGGTAGAGGTGCTTCGGCGCCCCGAGTTCGATGAGGAGCGCCCTGCCCTGGCGCTTGGTCAGGCCGGTGAGCGGCAGCACGTCCGCGCCGCCGTCCCCGTACTTGGTGAAGAAGCCCGTGACGGCCTCTGCGGCGTGATCGGTGCCGATCACGAGGAGTCCGCGCGCCCCGGCGATGGCGTACTGGGCGACCATCCGCTCCCTGGCTTTGGTGTTGCCCTTGTCGAAGTCGGGCAGGGTCTCGCCGGTGCTGTCCTCGTATTCGGCCGCGATGCCGTCGACCGCGCGCTGCACGTTGAAGGTGAGCGCGGTGTGCGGCTGGATGAAGTCGAGCGCGAGTTCGCCATCGGCGTCATCGTGCTGCACGGCATACGGCAACCGTACGGCGACGAACTCAAATTCCTGTCCGGCGTCGTCGAGCTCCTCGATTGCGATCTGGGCCAGTCGCCCGGCGAGGGAGGAGTCCTGTCCACCGCTGACGCCGAGGATCAGCCCCTTCGCACCCGAGCCCACCAGGTACTCCTTGAGAAAGTCCACCCGTCGTCGAATCTCGGTAGCCGGATCAATTGTCGGTGACACATGCAGTTCGGCGATGATGCGCGCTTGAAGTTCTCCCATGCATCGAATCTATCAAAACGGCCGGCCCGGCCGCCCGGCGAGAGGTGCTTTGTTCAGCGGCGTTTGTTCAGCGGGGTGTGTCCGGCGCGCTTTGTTTCATCCACGTGGAGGTCTTGACTGGAGCCATGCAGATCACGAAGGTGTCCGCGCGCATTCGGGACACGAGCGAAGCAGCGGAATTCTTCGAGGACGTCCTCCTCCTCACGGTCGACAGGAAGGGCGCCAGGGAAACGACCACGATTGAGGTGCGCATCGGGACGACCCTGCTCGAACTCTCTGAGGACCAGGACGCCGTCGGCCGGCACCACCTGGCCGTCACGATCCCCTCCAACACGTTCGCAGCGGCCCGGCAGTGGCTCGATCCCCGATCCGCCCTGATCGGCACTCCCGATGCCGACGAGTTCGAGTTCGCAGCCTGGAACGCCCGCTCGCTCTACTTCACCGGGCCGGACCGCTCGGTCCTCGAGTTCATCGTCCGTCGCGACCTCGACAACAACACCCGCGGCGCATTCACGAGCGCCGACCTGCTCTGCATCAGCGAGGTCGGCGTCGCGACGGACGACGTGCTTGCGACGGCCGAATTCCTGAAGACCGAAGCGGATGTCCGGCCGTACGCCGGTGAGCCCGGCCGCAGCTTCGCACCGGTCGGAGACACCGACGGCCTGCTGATCCTCGTCTCACCCGGCCGTCCCTGGTTTCCCACCACGGACCGCAGGGCGTCGCCTGGGCCGATCCTGGTCGAGGCCACGGGACCCCGGCCGGGAGAGTACCCGCTGGGCGCCGGAAGCCTGCTCCGGATCCGATGAATGGGTGTCGTAGCATCCGCTGCGCGGAAATGCCGTGCGTGGTGTGGTGTGGTGCCCCCGGTTGGAATCGAACCAACGACAAGCGGATTAGAAGGCCGCTGCTCTATCCACTGAGCTACGGGGGCGCGGAGCGCTTCAACGATACCGCAGACCCAGACCCCGCCGCCCCGGGCATCCGCCGGCCAGGCCCGGCCCGGGCTCGCTGGCGGGCCTGGGACCGCGTCGGACCCCGCCGCTAGACTCGGACCATGACAAAAAGCAGTGACCGGTTGGTCTGGATTGATTGCGAGATGACCGGGTTAGACCTGGAAAACGATGAATTGGTGGAGATTGCCGTGGTCATCACCGACTACGACCTCAACGTGATCGACCCGGGCCTCGACATCATCATCAAGCCGAACGCCTCCGCGCTCGCGAATATGAACGACTTCGTGCGCAATATGCACACGACCTCCGGCCTCATCGAGGAGATCCCGAACGGGGTCAGCGCCGCGGAAGCCGAATTCGAGGTCCTCGAGTACGTTCTCAGGTTCATTCCCGCGGAGCAGAAGGCGCCGCTCGCCGGAAACTCGATCGGAACGGACCGCTCGTTCCTCGCGAAGTACATGCCGCGCCTCGACAACCAGCTGCACTACCGTAACGTCGATGTCTCCTCCATCAAGGAACTCGCCCGTCGCTGGTACCCGCGGGTGTACTTCAACGCCCCGGTGAAGGACGGCGGGCACCGCGCACTCGCAGACATCCTCGAGTCGATTCGCGAACTCGCGTACTACCGCCAGACCGTGTTCGTGGCCGACCCCGGACCCACGAGCGACGAGGCAAAAGCGAGCGCGGCAGAAGCCGTGTCAGCATTCACTCCAAACGTGTAATAGAATTCTTGAGTTGCCGCTGCTCCTTCGGGAAAAGCGCAGCACATGGTGGTTGTAGCTCAGTTGGTAGAGCGTCCGGTTGTGGTCCGGAAGGTCGCGGGTTCAAGCCCCGTCAGTCACCCCAAGTAGAGCAGGCATCCGTTCAGCACCTCACGATCAGTACTGTGTGAAATCAACACTGTGAGATGCTGAACGGATGCCGCAGCTCAGCCCCGATGAATTCAGTCACGAGGAATTCGAGAAGGTCGTCGTCGACGAGCTGGATCTCCTGCCCGACGACATGGTCGACGGGCTCGAGAACGTCATCTTCGTGGTCGAGGATCGTCCGGAGGACGGCTCCCTCGACACGCTCGGCCTCTACGACGGCGTCGCCCTGACACACCGCGACCAGTACGGTTTCGGCGAGATGCCGGACCGCATCATCCTGTACCGGGAGTCCCTGCTCGCGATCGTCGACTCCCTCGATGAGCTCCGCGATCAGGTGCACATCACCCTCGTGCACGAAATCGGCCATTTCTACGGGATCGATGACGACAGGCTGCACGAGCTCGGCTGGGGATGACCCGCACTTGTTAGCCTCGACTCATGAGTAAATTCCGGCCCGGCCGCGCCCTGGGTATCACGGTCGGTGCCCTGGCGATCCTTGTCATCGGCGTCTACGGGCCCGCGACGCTCCTCGGGCCGCTCCCGATGGTGAAGGCGACCGTGGTGTCGGCACCGGCCGCCGCGACAGCCGCCACTCCCCCGGTGCTCCCTGCCGCGGGCACGAGCGCCGTCGTGAGCCTCGTGCCGCCGGCCGCCGGCGCGGCAACGACCGCGACGACGGTCGCGACCACCCCGATCGCCGCAGCGGGCAGCACAACCCCGCTGCCGATGGCCGCCGCGGCGAAGATCGTCGCCGCCCTGGTCGTGCTCTCGGCCAAGCCCCTCGACGCCGGCGCCGCAGGGCCCGGGGTGCCGATCACGCCGGCCGACTACCAGGACTACCTCGACTACGTGGCCAACGGTGCGCGCACGGTCATCGTCTTCCCCGGCGAAACCTGGACGCAGCAGGAACTCCTGCAGGCGATGGTCCTCGGTTCGAGCAACAACCACGCGGATACCCTCGCCCGGTGGGCCTTCGGCTCCCTCGACGCCTACGTCACGGCCGCCAACGCCTGGCTCACGAAGGAGGGCCTGGCCGGCATCCACGTCGCGGACGCCACGGGCCTCGCGGATGCGAGCGTCGGGACCGGAACGGACCTGGCGCGGCTCGCGGGCCTCGCCGCGACCAACCCGGTGATCAGCCAGATCCTCGCGAGCCCGGCATCCGCCCTCGTCGGCCAGCGCGGAGTCGACAACACGACCGCCTACCTGCCGGAGGAGGGCATCACCGGCCTCTCCCGCAGCTACACGGACGCCGGCGGCGTCTGTTTCCTGTTCACCGCAAGCGTGGGAACCGCGCCGGCGGCCTTCACCTTCGCCGGTGCCGTGATCGGCGAGCCGGACTACGACACGCTGACGGCCGACCTGAAGGCGCTCATGGCCAGTGCAAAGGCCGGAGTCACCGACCTCCCGATCCTCGCGGAGGGCGCGGCGTACGTGCGTTTCGACGCTCCCTGGGACGCGACGGCCTCTGGCGTCGTGAAGACGGCCAAGACCCGCTTCGGCTGGCAGGCCGCTCCGGTAGGAGCACCCACGCTTGACCTGGACGCGTTCGCGACCGGCCGCTCCGGTACGACGGTCGGCCGGGTCACCGTGGATGCGAGCGGGGAGGCCGTGACCTCACCCCTCGTGCTCGATACGACGATCAGCGCCCCCGGACCCGGCTGGCGCCTGCTCAACCCGGTGCCGATGATCTCGGCACTCCTGGAGCAGTAGCGGCTACTCCGGCTGGTCTTCCGGCACGTACGGGTCGCTGTCCGTCGCGTCGAAGCGGTAGCGCACATGGATCCGGCCCTGCACGTCGCGTTCGTCGACCTCGTCGTACCAGAACAGGGTCTCGATGCCCTCGACGAGCGAGACCATGCTGATCCGGCTGTCATGCGCGCCCCGCACGAGGACTCGGGAATCGACCTGTCCCTCGAGGGGGCCATCGATGAATTCGGCGGTGTAGAACACTTCTTCGGGAGCTGGACTAGTCATGACCTAACGCTAGTCCGATTTCCCCGATCTCCCCGATTTCCCCGATCTCCACGGAGGCCGGGGGTCCCGTCGAGTTCGATCGTCGCCCATCGTCCGGGTTCCTCCCGCACGAGGAATCCCTGCCATTCTGCCTGCCACTGGTCCCAGTGCGACCGGAATGCCTCACCGTCCCGCGCGAGGGCCCGCTGCTTGCGTTCCTCGTCGTCGGCAGTGAGCCAGATCCGTACGTCGCTCAGGCCGGCATTGGCCGCTGAGAGCGTGCCGCAGCCCTCGACGAGGAGCGGAAGGGCCGGGTCGACCGGATGCCATTCCGCAGGCGCGTCCGCTCCCCAGTCATAGCGGCGCCAGGCGCCGGGCAGTCCGGCCCGGAACGGGCGCAGCACGTGTTCGGTCAGGTGTGCGCTCGCGGCGGCCAGTCCGTTCCAGCCTGGATAGATGTCGTCGAGACGGATGAGTGCGGGCCGCACTCTCGTCGGCCCGGCGGTCGACGGCCAGGCGTCGAGGATGCGGTCGGCGAGGGTGCTCTTGCCCGCACCGCTCGGCCCGTCGATCAGGATCACGATGGGCCCGGCATCCGCCCTCTGGAACGCCGCGATCGCCGCCAGCACCGGGGCGAGCAGCACCTGGTCAGGAGAGGACAAAATGCCACGTCCCCGCCCAGACCGCGACCGCGATCGCGATGCCGGCGATGCCGAGGCCGAGGCCGAGCATCACGGCGTCCCCTGCCCCGATCGCCGATGCGCGGGCCCAGGTGCGCGGCGCCGTCCCGAAGCCGCGGGCCTCCATGGCCGTTGCGAGCTTGCTCCCGCGGCGTACCGAGATGACGAGCAGGGCGAAGGCCGGCCCGAAGAAGCGGCGGAGGGCCCCGATCGGTCCGCCGCCGTCGCCGACACCCCGTGCGCGCCTGGCGAGGCTGAGGAAGCGCCAGTCTTCGATGAACATGCCGACGAGACGCAGGCCGGCGAGTCCGCCGAGCACGAACCGGGCCGGCAGGCGCAGCACCTGCGCGAGCCCGTCGGCGAGGTCGGTGGGGTCCGTCGTGGCCAGGAGGACGATTCCCGGCAGGCCGATCGCGAGTACCCGGAGCGCGATGGCCAGGCCGAGCTGGACCGAGCCGTCCGTCACCGTCACGAAACCGATTGTCAGGAGCACCGCTCCGGAGTCGCGGCCATACAGCACCGTCGTCAGGCCCGCGAAGGGCGCTGCGATCCACAGCGTCGACGTGCGCAGCCAGAATTGCCGCGCGCTCAGCCCGCACCAGAACAGCAGCACGCCCTCGAGGGCGAGGGCGACCAGTGCCGAGACCCAGTCGATCGAGAGCAGCAGCGCGAGGCTCACGACGATCGCGGCACCGAGCTTGGAGATGGGGTTGAGCCGGGCGACCGCGCTCGGGCGGATGCTCGGCGTGAGGAGGCTCATCGGCGCGCCCCCGCCGCTGAGCCGGCCGCCGACCCGGCCCTGCCACCCGCGAGCCGGTATTCGGAGTCGGCGATCGTGTCGACGAGGAGCTCGTCGTGGGTGACGAAGACAAGGGCTGTGCCCGCGCTCTGCACCTCGACGAGGAGGGCGACGAGCTCCCGCCAGGTCCGGGAGTCCTGCCCGAAGGTGGGCTCGTCGAGCACAAGCACCCGCGGGCGGCTCGCGAGCACAGTCGCGACCGAGAGCCGGCGTTTCTCCCCGCCGGAAAGAGTGAAGGGGTTCGCTTCGGCCAGGTGGTCGAGCCGCAGCCTCTCGAGGAGCTCGTCGACCCGGCGGACCTGTTCCGCGGGGGCGAGGCCGAGGGCATGCGGGCCGACGGCGAGTTCAGCGCGCACGGAGCCGGAGAGGAACTGGTGTTCCGGGTCCTGGAAGACCGTACCGATCCGGGTCAGCAGGGCGCGGGAACGCCAGCGGACCGGTTCGGTGCCGAGGCCGCCCGCGAGGCCGGGACTCGCAGCGAGACGGCCGCCCGCCGGGGCGAGCAGGCCGGCCAGGGTGAGCGCGAGGGTCGATTTACCCGCGCCGTTCGGGCCCGTGATCGCGGTCGCCGTTCCCGCCCCGATGGTGAGGTCGATCCCGCCAGCGACGACCCGTGCGGTGCGTCGGGCGAACGGCACCCGCCCGACGGCGAGGCCGCTCGCGCTCAACAGGAGGTCGGGAGTCTGGGCTCCCCCGGCCTGGAGTCCGAGGTCGGCAGGTAGCCGGCTCGGCAGCCGGCCGGGAAGCCGCGGCGGGAGGTGCGGCACCCAGACCCCTGCCGCTGCGAGCCGTTCGCCCTCGGACTGCAGCACGGTGCCTGTCGGCCCGTCGGCAAGGATTCCACCGGCGGCATCGAGCACGATGACCCGATCGACGAGGTCCTGCCACACCGCAACCCGGTGTTCGATCACGATCAGGGTCGCCCCGGAGGCGTCGAGGGTGCGGCGCACGGCGTCGCGCACCTCGATGACACCCTCCGGGTCGAGGTTCGCAGTCGGCTCGTCGAGCAGGAGCAGGCCCGGCCGCATCGCGAGGACGCCCGCCAGTGCGAGGCGTTGTTTCTGGCCGCCGCTGAGCGCGGAGGTCGGGTGGTCGAGCGGGAGCCGCAGGCCGACCGAGTCGAGGGCGGCACCGACCCTGCGCCAGATCTCGTCGCGCGGCACGGCGAGATTCTCGCAGCCGAAGGCGACGTCGTCGCCGACCCTCGCGAGCACGACCTGGGAATCCGGGTCCTGCAGCACGAGACCGACCCGGCCGCGGGCATCCGCAGGACGCCGCCCGTCGACGAGAAGTTCGCCGGTCTCATCGCCCTCATCCTCAGATCCGAGTACTCCGGCGAGCGCGTGCACGAGAGTGCTCTTGCCCGCGCCGCTCGCGCCGAGCAAGAGCACCCGTTCGCCGGGGCGGATGTCGAGGTCGAGTCCGGAGACCGCAGGCGCGCCCCGTCCGGCGTGCCGCCAGCCCCAGCCGCGGGCGCGCACATGCGCGCCCGCGACCGGGCGTACGGAATCGGGATCCAGGGGCATCCGCTACGCGGTGGCTCGCTGGGCCGCCCGGCCCGAACTGTCCCGGCCTGCGGCGAAGCGGCTCAGGGCTCCTGAGCGCACGAGGCCGCGCAGGACGAGCCAGGAGACAAGCCCGCCGAGGAGCACGCCGGAGATCACGGCAGAGACGAAGTAGGTCACCTTCATCGCGTCGTCGACGGCTGCGTAGCTGTTCAGCACGTCGAGGATTCCGACCGCAACGCCGGCGCCGGCGCCGGCGAGGAGTGCGGTGCCGAGCTTCCAGCTCGAGTAGAGGAACAGGGCGAAGACGATCTCCGCGCCGAGGCCCTCGACGACGCCCCAGATCAGGGTCGAGAAACCCCACTGGGTGCCGATGAGCATCGAGACGACGGCTGCGACGACCTCGGTGTAGACGGCGGCGCCGGGCTTCCGCACGACGAGTCCGCCGAGCACGGCTGCGAAGAGCCAGCCGCCGGCGAGGAGGCCCTCGAGGCCGGGCGTGAAAGCCAGGACGGTGCTGAGCGGCGTCCAGGCCAGGCCCCACGCCCAGAAGATGACGCCGCTCGCGACGCCGATCACGCTGGCGACGACGATGTCGACGACCCGCCAGCGGTAGTTGCGAACCCGGGCTGCGGGTGTGGTGGTTGTTGAATGCATGATGTCGCGCCCTTTCAATGGCAATTGAGGGCACGGGTATGAGTGTTTCTGCCTCCCTGCGCTGGCATGATCCAGATCAGGTTTGACGGTCGAAGCTTAGGAAGCTTCCTCTCAGCCCGGTTGACCGGACTCCCGTGTTCGATTCCGAGTATAGACCGCACCGGCTTCCCGCCGCGGGCAGGGGCGCGGCGAGGGCCCCGTGTACAGTGAAAGCAGGTGTGCCGGGAAGTCTGGTCGGCGTCCGCTCATCGAGCCCGAAACCAGAGGATCCACCCATGACCCCACCCACGAATCCGCCGATGACTCCACCAGGAAGCGCCCCCTCCCCTCGCAATCCTCGGGGAATCGGCGCGGTCTTCCGGCGCAGCAGCTATCCGGAATACGTGCGGATCAGTCAGATCCTCCGTCGTGAGACGGTCGGCGGGGCACTCCTCCTCGTAGCGACCGTCATCGCCCTGGTCCTCGCGAACTCGCCGGCCTCCGGCCTCTACTTCGCCGTACGCGACTTCCAGTTCGGTTACGAGCCCTGGCACCTCCAGCTCAGCGTCGGGGCCTGGGCGGCCGACGGGCTGCTCGCGATCTTCTTCTTCCTCGCCGGCCTGGAGCTCAAACGCGAATTCGTCGCCGGGGACCTGCGCACCCTCGACCGCGCTGTCGTTCCCGTTGCCGCGGCCGTCGGTGGCGTGCTGACCCCCGCGTTCTTCTTCACGCTCGTGAACCTCGGCGGTGGCGCGGAGGCGCTGCGCGGCTGGGCCGTACCGACCGCGACGGACATCGCCTTCGCCGTCGCCGTGCTCGCCGTGATCGGCTCACACCTGCCGAGCGCCCTCCGGGTGTTCCTGCTGACCCTCGCCGTCGTCGACGACCTGCTGGCGATCACGATCATCGCGTTCTTCTACACGAGCAACCTCCAGCCGCTCCTGCTTGCGGCCGCCGTGGTGCCGCTCGCCGTGTTCGCATTCCTCGCGCGCCGATACTCGTACCATTTCGGGACGCAACCGTGGCTGGCGTGGCTCGTTCTCGTGCCGCTCGGCGTGCTGACCTGGGTTCTGGTCCATGCGTCCGGCATCCACGCCACCGTTGCCGGCGTGCTGCTCGGTTTCGCGGTGCCCGTGCTCCGCAGTCGTCGTGGTGGCGGACCAGACGCGGGAGCGGGGCTCGCCCAGACCCTCGAGCACCGGATCCGGCCGTTGTCGGCGGGATTCGCCGTCCCGGTTTTCGCCTTCTTCTCCGCGGGTGTCGCGATCGGCGGGCCCGCCGGTCTCGCGGCAGCGCTGAGCGACCCCGTCGCGATCGGGATCATCGTCGCGCTCGTCCTCGGCAAGCCGGTCGGCATCCTCGGCGCCACCTGGCTCGTGACCCGCACGACGAAGGCATCGCTCGACCCCGACCTCGCCTGGGTCGACGTGATCGGCGTCGCGATGCTCGCCGGGGTGGGCTTCACGGTGTCGTTGCTGATCAGCGAGCTCGGCTTCGGGCACGGCACGATCGAGGACGACCACGCCAAGGTCGCCATCCTCACGGCGTCCCTGCTCGCGGCTCTCCTCGCCGCCGTCGTGCTGCGCAGCCGCAACCGGCACTACCGGGAGATCGACCTCAAGGAGAAGACGGACGCGGACAACGACGGGGTCCCGGACGCCTTCGAGTAGGGGCTACTTCTTGAGTGCCCGGATCACGTGACTGAGCGTCTTGCCGACGACCCAGACGAAGGGGATACCGACGGCGAGCAGCGAGATGACGTTGGGTTCGAAGCGAACGGTGCCCTCGGACTTCACGTAGGCGCCCACCGGGATGGAGACTCCGCCACCGCCGCCGCCGGCGCCGTGTCCGGGGCTGCCGAAGCCACCCGTGCCGGATCCTTCGGTCGATTCACCTTCGCCGCCGCCGAAACCGTAGTACACGAGCGCGACGGGAACGATCGTGATCCCGTCGACGAGGACGGGGTCACCGTATGCCGACCGCACGCCGGCGGAGCGGGAGATTTCTGCGAGCTTTTCGGGGAGGCTAGTCATCTCTTCACGATACTCCGCCGCGCTCCGCAACGCCCGGCATCAGGGATTCGCGTCGCCGCGTTCTCCCGCACGGGGGTTCGGCTTGGTGGCGTCGAGGCCCACCGGGCGGGCCTGGCTCGGCCCGAGCAGTGAGGCGGGCCGCACCGAACCGCGACCGAAGCGCGCGGTGACGGAGTCCACCGCGAGTTCGGCGCCACGCCAGTCGTCGTCGGGGTCCCAGAGGCCGAGGCCCGCCCCATCGCCGTCGCCCAGCTGCTCCACCCGCACTCCGATCAGTCGCACCCGGATGCCGCGGGCCGCGAGCACGTCGAAGCTCGCCGCGGCTTCCTCGTAGATGCGGCGGCCCACGTTCGTCGCCTCGGCGAGGGTGCGCGAACGGGTCACGGTGCTGAAGTCGGTGTACCGGAGTTTCAGGACCACGCAGCGCCCGACGAGGCCGGCCCGCCGGAGGGAAACCGCCACCGCGTCGGACTGGCGGAGGAGCTCGCTGCGCAGCCGGGCGACATCCGTCACGTCGTGTTCGAAGGTGATCTCGTGGCCGACGCTCTTCTCCTCGCGTTCGAGGGTCACTCCCCGCGGGTCTCTCCCCCACGCGAGCTCGTGCAGCTTGCGGCCGGAGGCCTCGCCGATTGACTTCTGCAGCACAGGCAGCGGCGTGGCGGCGAGGTCGCCGATCGTGCGGAGGCCGAGCCCGAGGAGCGACTTCTCGGTCATGGCGCCGACGCCCCAGAGTGAGCCGACAGGCAACGGATGCAGGAACGCGACGGTGTCCTCAGCCGGTACCACGAGCAGGCCGTTGGGTTTCGCCCTGCTCGACGCCATCTTGGCGACGAACTTCGTCGACGCGGCACCGACGGAACAGGTGAGCCCGGTCTCGTTCTGGACCCGCTCCCGGATCAGCGCCGCGATCACGGCAGGCGAGCCATGCAGGCGGCGGGCCCCGGAGACGTCGAGGAAGGCTTCGTCGATGCTGAGCGGCTCGACGAGCGGGGTCATGTCCGTGAAGATGCCCATCACCTGCTCGGAGAAATCCCGGTACCGGCTCATGTGCGGTTCGAGGACGACCGCCGCCGGGCAGCGCCGCAGGGCGAGCGCCATCGGCATGGCCGAGTTCACGCCGTAGCGCCGGGCGACGTAGTTGGCGGCGGTCACGACGGAGCGGCCGGAGCGGTGGCCGACGATGACGGGTTTATCGACGAGTTCCGGGTGGTCGAGCAGCTCGACGGACGCGAAGAACGCATCCATGTCGATGTGAAGCAGGGTCGCGGAGGAGTCGTCGACGCTTGCCGCCGAGACCGTGCGGTCGCTTCCGTCCTGCCTGCTCACCCTGAGACCCTAACCCACACCGCCGACCGTGCGGGCAGACCCGTTCCACGGGTAGCGTGCGAGGCGGAATGCACCGGCGACCGCAGGGGTTGCATCGTGCAACGAAAGGAGCCTTCATGGAATCGAACTGGATCGCACTTCAGCAGCAGGCCCACCAGGAGTTCAGCGCCCGGCTCGCGCACGTCACCAGCTGGGACGCGCCGACCCCCGACTCGGACTGGACCGTCCGGGAACTCGTGCGCCACGTCGTCCGCGGCCAGCAGAGTGTACCGCGGCTCCTCGCCGGACGGTCGGTCATCGAGGCTCGCCTCACCCGCGCCCCGCTCGGCTCCGACCTGCAGGCGGAATGGGACACCTACTCCGCCCTCGCGACCGCCGCCTGGTCGGAGGCCCCGGCGGATGCTCCCGTCCGGCTGGCGTCCGAAACCGTCACCGCCGCGGAGTACCTGCGCGAACAGGTCGCGGAGGTCACCATCCACACCTGGGATCTCGCCAGGGCCGTCTCCGCCGACGAGTCCCTCGACGACGAGCTCGTCGCCGCCGTCTGGACGGTCTTCGAGCCCCAGAAGGACGCCCTCGAAGCAAGCGGCCTCTTCGCTCCCCCGGTTCCCCTCCCCGACGACGCGCCGTTGCAGTCCCGTCTCCTCGCGCTCACCGGGCGCGACGCGCGCTGAACCGAGTGGGTCTCAGGGGGTGACTTTCTCGGCCCCCGCGAGGCGCTGTGCCACGTAGATCGGCACGATTGAGACCAGCACGAGGACAACCGCGATGACGTTGACGATCGGGGCCTGATTCGGCCGGAACAGGTTGTCGAGGATCCAGATCGGCAGGGTCTTTACGCTCGACCCCGCCGTGAACGTCGTCACGATGATCTCGTCGAAGCTCAGCGCGAAAGCGAGAAGTCCCCCCGCGAAGAGTGCAGAACGCAGCTGCGGGAAGGTCACGAGTCGGAAGGTGGTCCACAGCCCCGCTCCGAGATCGGCGGACGCCTCCTCGAAGTTCATGCCGACGCGGCGGAGACGCGCGATGACATTGTTGAACACCGTGACGATGCAGAAGGTCGCGTGCGCGATGATCACGGTCGCGATCGACAGCTGAATGCCCATGATCGTGCGGAACGCATTGTTGAGCGCAATGCCCGTGATGATCCCGGGGAGCGCGATCGGCAGGATCACGAGGAGGCTCACGGCGTCGCGGCCGAAGAACGCGAACCGCTGCAGGGCGAGCGAGATCAGGGTGCCGAGGACGAGGGAGACCAGGGTCGCCACGATCGCGATCTGCACGCTCGTCCCGATCGCGTTGAGGGCGCCCTCATTGTGGAACGCCTTCACCCACCACTCGAAGGTCAGGCCGGGCGGTGGCCAGGTCAGGTTCGTGCTCGTGCTGAAGGAGTTGATCAGCACGACGATGAGCGGCAGGTAGATCACCGCGAGAATGATCCCGGTGAGGACGGCGAGGACGATCCGTGCCGGTCTGCTGAGGCGCATCTCTCCCCTTACAGGTTGTCCAGGGCGCCGGTGCGGCGCACGGCGGCGAGGTATCCGAAAATGATCACGATCGGGATGAGGGCGATCGCCGCCGCGAGGGGCAGGTTGTTCGCCGCGCCGACGTTCGTGTACACGAGGTTCCCGAGCATCTGGTTGGCCCCGCCGACGATGTTGACCGTGATGTAGTCGCCGAGGGTGAGCGAGAAGCTGAAGATCGAACCGGCGATGATCGCCGGCCAGATCATCGGGAGCACGATGAGCCGAAGGGTGGAGCCGGTCCGGCCGCCGAGGTCGCCTGAGGCCTCGAGCAGGGAGTCCGGCACGCGTTCCAGTCCGGCGTAGATCGGCAGGATCACGTACGGCAGCCAGAGGTAGGCGAGGGTGATGACCGTTGCCGGCAGCCCGTATCCCGGGGTCTGGCCGCCGAAGGGCGCGACCAGCCAGTCGACGATGCCGTCGCTCGACAGCACGGAGCGCCACGCATAGGCCTTGACCAGGTAGCTCGCCCAGAGCGGCATCAGCACGGCGATCACGAGCACCCGCTGCCACCGGGTGCTCGCGACCTTGGCCATGTAGAACGCGATCGGCAGGGCGACCAGGATGTCGACGACGGTCACGACCACGGCGATGCCGAGGGTGCGCAGGGTCACCGTCTGGTACAGCGAGCCGGTCAGCACGGTCACGATGTTGTCGAGCGTCCAGGTCTGCGTGATGGTTCCCGTGAACGTGTCCACCGTCCACAGGGCCGTGATCAGCAGCGCCGCGAGGGCCACGATGTACACCAGCCCGAGCCAGAACAGCGGAGCCGAGAGCAGCAGGGAGAGTCGGAGCCGGGGGTGCCGGCTCAGGAAGACCGAGATCCGGCGGGCCCCGGTGTCGCGGGGCACCGGTACGGGCCCGCCGGAATCGGCCTGGAGCATCAGCCCTTGATCTCCTGCCACGCGGTCGTCCAGGCCGCGTAGTCGGTGCAGGTCACGTCGGTCCTGCCGTCGACGCATTTGGCGATCGGCGTCGTCCAGTACCAGATCTTCGACGCGTAGTCGGCGTCTCCGGCGTGATAGGTCGCGCACTGGTTGGGGTCCGTCATGAACTCGCAGGCCTTCTGGTTGGACGGGGCCTCTCCGAAGTACTCGGTCGCTTGCGCGTTCGCCTTCGGGCTCGCGATGTAGTTGAGCCAGGCGTACGCGCAGTTGGGGTGCGCCGCTTTCGAGGCGATCATCCAGGTGTCAGACCAGCCGGTGACGCCCTCCGACGGAACCGTGACCTCGGCGGCGGTCCCGGCGGCGAGCGAGTTGCGGATCACCTGCCAGGTGGTTCCGACGACCGTGTCCCCGGTCTCGAAGGACTGCACCGACTTGAGGTAGTCGGACCAGTACTCTCCGATATTCGGGCGCTGCTGCTTGAGCAGGTCGACGGCCGCCGCGAGCTGCTTCTCATCGAGGGCGTACGGGTTCTTGATCCCGAGATCGGGCTGGTGCTTCATCAGGTACATGGCGGCATCCGCGATGTAGATCGGGGAGTCGTATGCCGTGACCTTGCCCTTGTACGCCGAAGACTTGTCGAACACGACGTCCCACGATGTCGGGGCCGGCGTGACGACATCCTTGTTGCACATCAACAGGTTGGCGCCGTAGCCGTGCGGGATGCCATAGGAGACACCGTCGACGCTGTTCCAGGCCTGCAGCTTGAGGAAGTCGTAGATTCCGGCGTAGTTCGGGATCAGGTCGGTGTTCACCGGGGCGACGTCTCCGGCGGCGACCAGGCGCAGGGAGGCATCTCCCGAGGCCGCGACAACGTCGTAGTCGCCCGTCTTCATCAGGTTGAAGGCCTCGTCGGAGGTGCCGTAGGTCTTGCTCGTGACCTTACAGCCGGTCTCGTCCTGGAAGGCGCTGACCCAGTCCACGGTCGGGTCGTTGCTGCCGTCCTCGACGTAGCCGGGCCACGCGAGGATCGACACGGCCCCCTCGTTCGCGCCGAGGGCCGTCGGTGCGGATGCGGTGGGCTTGGTCGCCCCGGACGTCGTGGTTCCGCACGCCGTGAGGAGCGCGATCGAGGCGATGGCGAGCCCGGTCAGGGCGGTCAGTCTGGAGTTGCGGTGGGGCGCGTGGCGGTTCATTACGGTCTCCATTCTTGGTGAGCTGTTTTAAGGTGCCGGGTCCAGTGATTCGGTGCGGCGGTCTGCGACGACCACGACGGTGTCCCTGTCGGACCAGGCCACGCGCACACGGGCGCCGCGTTCTTCGTCGCCGACCCGCCGCGCATCGTTCTGCTCCTGCACGACGACGCGCATGCCCGCGTCGAGGTCGACGATGAGCCGGGTACTGCTGCCCAGGTAGATCACCTCGGCGAGGACGCCTGTCGCCGAGCGGTCGCCGCTGAGCGGGGACTCCAGCCTCTCGACCGTCATCTTCTCCGGACGCACCGAGTGGATGCCTCCTCGGCCGAGCACACGGAGGGACAGTTCGTCGCTGAACACGTTGGACGTGCCTACGAATGCGGCTACGAAGGGCGATACCGGGTGATCGTAGATCTCGGCGGGGGTTCCGAGCTGTTCGATCCGACCCTCGTTGAAGACGGCGATCCGGTCGCTCAGGGTGAGCGCCTCCTCCTGGTCGTGGGTGACGAAAATGAAGGTGATGCCGAGTTCGCGCTGGAGTTCCTTCAGTTCGACCTGCATCTGCTCGCGCAACTTGAGGTCGAGGGCGCCGAGCGGCTCGTCCAGAAGCAGCACCTTGGGCTGGACGACCGTGGCCCTGGCCAGGGCCACGCGCTGCCGTTGCCCGCCGGAGAGCTGTCCGGGCTTCCGGTCGCCGAACCCGCCGAGACGCACGGTGTCGAGGGCCGCCCTGGCCCGCTCGTGGCGTTCGCGCCTGCCGACGCCGCGCACGCGCAGCCCGTATGCGACGTTGTCGAGCACGGTCATGTGCGGGAAGAGCGCATAGTCCTGGAACACGGTGTTGACGTCGCGGTCGAAGGGGGCGCGGTCGGTCACGTCTTTTCCCTGGAGCGACACCGTTCCGCTCGTGGGCTGTTCGAAGCCCGCGATCAGCCGGAGCACGGTCGTCTTTCCGGAGCCGGAAGGGCCGAGCATCGAGAAGAATTCGCCCTCGACGACGTCGAGATCAACCCCGTCAACGGCGTTTCCCGCGCCGAAGGACTTGGTCAGCCCCCGCAAGCGGATTGCCGGTCGGTCTGCGGACACGGAGCCTCCTTTGTCACCCTCGGCTAAATCATATGGAAACGGATGTCTGAAATCCGGTTCCGCATGTTGCGGTCAGGTCACGATGACCGAACGCCTCCGAGAACGACACCCTATAGCGACGGCCCGCGTCCGGCATGGCCCCCGTTCGCCCTGGTCAGTCGGGCCGGTCAGTCGCGGTTGGGTGGTCCGGTGAGTACCTGGTGGGCGCGGTGCCGGTTCGGTGGCCGCCAGAGCCGTTGCGGATCGATCAACCCAGGGGCCCGCACTTGCGGTGAGCCTTTCACCATGCGGATCTCCCACCCCGAGGTGTCGATCGTGTGGTGATGGAACCAGCAGAGCAGGACCCCGTTATCGACGGTCGTCGGGCCGTCCTTGGCCCAGGGCTTCACGTGGTGTACTTCGGCCCAGTGCGCCGGGGCTTTGCAGCCGGGGATGATGCAGCCGCCGTCCCGGGCGGTGATCGCCCGGCGTTGCGCCCGGTTGAAGTACCGCCGTTCCGGCCCGAGCTTGAGGACTTGGTTGTTCGCCCCGAAGAGGACCCCTTGGAAGCCGCCGTCACAGATGCGCTGGTGCACCGTCTTCAAAGACACGGGGGCCTCGACGCCGTCGATCCACCCCACCCCGACCCCGGAGGCGAGGTCCGCTGCATTCACGTGCACCATTACCGTCGGTGCCGACCCGCCCATGCTGGGCGTGTCCTCGTCGCGGGCGGCGTGTTCGAACAGGGCCCGGAGGATGTCGGCGCGTTTCTCCCCACTCGTG
>NZ_SOFR01000054.1:0-39429 GCF_004402735.1 Cryobacterium sp. MDB1-18-1
CCGCAGCCCTCGCCGCGGAGTCCGCGGCCGCGGCGAACGCGTCCGCCAGGGCCGCCGCGACCGCCGCCGCCTCTGCCGAGGCCGCCGCCGAGGCATCGGCCGCGATGACCGCAGCGGTATATGCGGCGGCCACAGGCACCGTGTCGATCGCCGCGGTCGCAGCGGCCACGGCGTTTGCCGCCCCGGACCAGGCCTCCGACGCCGAGGTGCCCGGCCTTTCCGCCGCGGACGACTCCGCGACCGACGCCCCGGGCACCGCTACCGCGCCCGACGCGCCCGTTTCGCCCGATGCGCCCGATACGCCCGCCTCAGCCGCTTCGGCGACCTCGGTCGATTCGCCTGCGTCGCCCGCTGCCGGGCCCGATGACGGTCCGCACACAGCCCCGGCTTTCGGGTCGGTGGATGACACCGGTGCGCCCAACGTCGACGCCGGTCCGGCCGCTGACCCGTCCGAGCCGCGGCCCGTGCTGCGCGGGGTGTCGTTCAGCGCTCCGCGCGGACTGCGCACCGCCCTCGTCGGCCCGTCCGGCGCCGGGAAGAGCACCATTCTGGCGCTCATCGAACGGTTCTACGACCCGAACGCGGGCGTCGTCCGACTGGGTGGGCTGGACATCCGCACCCTGGATCGCACGGCGCTGCGGTCGCAGATCGGCTACGTCGAGCAGGACGCCCCCGTGCTCGCCGGCTCGCTGCGCGACAACCTCGTGCTCTCGGCGCCGGATGCGACCGACGAGGAGTGCATCGCCGTACTCCACGCGGTCAACCTCGGCGAGGTGCTCGAGCGCGACCCGGCCGGGCTCGGCGCCGCCGTCGGGGAATCCGGCGTGATGCTCTCCGGCGGGGAGCGCCAGCGGCTCGCGATCGCGCGGGCGCTGCTCGCGGCGCCGCCGATTCTGCTGCTCGACGAGTCGACCTCGAGCCTCGACGGGGTCAACGAGCAGTTGATGCGGGCCGCGATCGATGCCGTCGCCGTCGACCGCACGCTCATCGTGATCGCGCACCGGCTCTCGACCGTCGTCGACTCCGACCAGATCGTGGTGCTCGACCACGGCCAGGTGATCGGGACCGGGACGCACTCCGAGCTCGTCGTGTCGACGCCGCTCTATCGCGAGCTCGCCAAGCACCAGCTGCTCGTTTAACCGCGCCGGGACGCACGCCCGGTGCCCGCACTGACCCCTGACGAATTCGACGGAGTTCTTGCTCTTCCGCCACGTGGGAGGCCGGTCTTGGTCCGAGATCCCTAAGAACTCCGTCGAATCGGTCGGGGGTAGCGGAGGGTGACGAGCTGGAACGGCCGCAGCTCGATGTCGAGAAGCGGACCCGCTTGCGCGAGCGGAAGGCCGGGTTCTGCCAGCCGGCGTTCGAGCAGGTCGGTCGGGTAGGCATCCGCTGCCTCGAAGCGGCGGATGACCCGGGCACGCGCCCGGGACCCGTGCGCCTCGTAGATGCGCACGACCAGGTCGCCGCTGCGGTCTTCGGCGAGTTTGACCGCCTCGATCACGACGGCGGGGTTGTCGACCTCGAGGAGCGATTCGATGCTGTCGCTCGCGACACCGGTCACGGTGCGCAGCGGGAGATTGAGCCGGTAGCCCTCGGTGATCGCGTCCGCGATGCTCGCGCCCGGTCGCACCGAGACCCGGAAGGCGTGCCTGCCCTGGTCGGCCTCGGGGTCCGGGAAGAGTGCCGCGCGCAGCAGCGACAGCCGCACCGTCGTCGTGGCGCGGCCGGCGGCATCCGTCGTGCGGGTCATGTCGTGGCCGTAGGTGGAATCGTTGGCCACCGCCACCCCGTAGCCGGGCTCGCCGACGTGCACCCAGCGGTGCGCGCAGGTCTCGAAGCGGGCGGTGTCCCAGGAGGTGTTCGCGTGCGTCGGGCGATAGACGTGCCCGAACTGGATTTCCGAGGCGGCCCGTTCGGCGTGCACGTCGAACGGGAACTCGATCTTCAGGAGCTTCTGGCGTTCGTGCCAGTCCACGTCGAAGGCGAGATCGAGCGCCGGGGAGCCGGCGGCGAGGGTGATGTCCTGCACGAGTCGGGAACCGCCGAACTCCCGCGTCACCCGCACGCAGGCCTCGGCGGGCGTGTCGGTGACGACCTCGACGGACACGGCGGCGTCGAGCGGAACGGTCGTGCGCTTGTAGTGGGCGTCGATGTCCCAGGCGTCCCACTGGGTGGGAGTGTCGCGGTGCAGCAGCAGCCGGTTGCCGCGGCTGCCGGACGGGATGAGTTCCCGGTCGGCGCGGTGGTCGCGCAGGGAGGTGAGGAGTCCGTCGGCGTCGATCAAGACGCTGACGAGGCCGTTCGCGAGCACGAGCAGGCCGGACGCCGTGCGGACCACGGTCGCGGGGGCATCCGCTAGGCCCGCGTCGTTTCTGACCGTCGCGCCCGGACCGGCGCCGAGGGCTGGCACACCGGACAGGGCGTATGGACCCGCGTTGAGTGCCACGGTTCGGTCGCCGGCGCCGCAGAGTGCGGTCACGGATTCCGCGACGAGCGCGCCGAGGTCCCGAGCGACCTCCGCGTAGCGGCGTTCGGCCTCCTGGTGCACCCAGTCGATCGAGGAACCGGGCAGGATGTCGTGGAACTGCTGGAGCAGCACGGTCTGCCAGGCCCGCTCGAGCGCGTCATACGGGTAGGCGGCCCCGGTGCGGATGCTCGCGGTCGCGGCCCAGAGCTCGGCCTCCCGCAGCAGATGCTCGCTGCGCCGGTTGCCGCGTTTGGTCCGGGCCTGCGACGTGTATGTACCGCGGTGGAACTCGAGGTAGAGCTCACCCGACCAGATCGGCGCCTCCGGGTACTCGGCCTCTGCGGCCTCGAAGAACCGTCGCGGGGTGGAGAGCTCGACCGTCGGTGACCCTTCGAGCGAGGCGGTCCGGCGGGCGGCGGCGATCATCTCTGCAGTCGGGCCGCCCCCGCCGTCGCCCCAGCCGAAGGGGACGAGCGAGGTATTGGCCATGCCCTTCTCGGAATACTGGGTCTCCGCACGGGCGAGATCCGCGCCGGAGAGGTCGGAGCTGTAGGTGTCGACGGGCGGGAAGTGCGTGAAGATGCGGGTGCCGTCGATGCCCTCCCAGCGGAAGGAATGGTGCGGCATCGGGTTCGTCTCGTTCCAGGACGACTTCTGGGTGAGGAACCAGCGCGACCCCGCCGCCGCGATGATCTGCGGAAGCGCTGCGGAATACCCGAACGAGTCCGGCAACCAGACCTCGAGCGGCTCGATCCCGAACTCCGCGAGGAAGAACCGTTTGCCGGCGACGAACTGCCTGGCCAGGGATTCCCCGCCGGGCATATTCGTGTCCGACTCGACCCACATCCCCCCGACGGGCACGAAAGCACCCGCGGCGACCTGGGCGCGCACCCGCTCGAACAGCTCGGGGTAGTACTCCTTGAGCCAGGCGTACTGCTGGGCGGATGACGCGGCGAAGGTGAATCCCGGATACTCCCCGGCCAGGGCCAGCACGTTCGAGAACGTGCGGGCGACCTTGCGCACGGTCTCCCGCACCGGCCAGAGCCAGGCACTGTCGATGTGGGCGTGCCCGACCGCGTGCACCCGGTGCGCGCTCGCGGCGGCGGGCTGCGCGAGCGCGGGGGCGAGCACGGCCCGGCCTCGCGCGGCCGATCCGGAGACATCATCCGGGTCGAGCACGTCGAGGCAGCGCTCGAGGGCGCGCAGGATCCCGGCAGCGCGCGTCGACCCGTGCGGCAGGGCACGGCGGAGACCGTCGAGGGCGAGGACGTCCTGCAGTAACTCCCAGACCTCGTCGTCGCGGAGCGCGAGGTCGAGCTGTCGCAGCCGATAGAGCGGTTCGGTGCCGGCCGTGGCCGGGTCGCCGTTCCGGGTCGGCACGAACGTGAACCCCGCGGTGACGTCGGGGTTGGCGGCCGCCTCGACGTAGAAGTCGACGGATGCCGGGGCGCCCGTTGCGTCCAACGGTCGCGGTACCAGCGGCGCAAGCGGCAGGGAGCGGTTGCGCGGTGCGATCCCCTTGATCACGGCACCGCCTGCGGTCCAGGCGATGCCCTCGGCCTGGAACCCCGGCGTCGTGTCGGTGAAGCCGAGGTCGACGACGGCCTCGATCCGGGTACCGGGCTGCCCGGCCCAGTCCGCGGGGATCACGCCTGTCACGTGGAACCAGACCGTCGCCCAGGGGCGGCCCCATGCCTCGGCGGGGGCGAACGGAGCGTAGGACTGCTGCACGGCCTCGGCGAAGGTCGCGGGGGCATCCGTCACCGGAGCCGCCGACACCCAGGCCGAGACCTGCAGCGGCACGACCGCGCGGTACACGGCCGGCCGCAGCCGTTCGCGGAGGAACCGGTCGATGCGCTTCTGGATCAGTGCGGCCTCGTCGTCCATGCCAGCATCCTACGACCGCCCGCGGGGGCGAACTCAGGAATTCCGCACCGGTTGGTCGGAACTGCCGCACTGTTCCGCGGCCCCGGCTGCGCATCCCGCCGGATCTCCTGGGTTAGCCCCGCGCGGTCCAGGTGACGCCGAGCACGCGCGAGGCACACAGACCCGGTCAGCCCAGGTGCACGATCTCGGGGGCACCGACCAGGTCCGCCTTCGAGTGCTTGATCATGAAGAACGAGATCGGAGCGGCGAGCAGGATCAGCCCGGCAGCCCAGAGGAACGCGACCGAATACCCGCTCACGAAGGCGTCGAGCTGAACGGTCGGCGTCGCCGGGTTCGAGGCCAGGTAGCTCGAGATCGCGGCCGTGTACAGGGCGGTGAACAGGGCGGTGCCGATCGACCCGCCGATCTGCTGCGTCGCGGACACCGCGGCGCTGGCCACACCGGCGTCGTGCGCGTCGATGCCGGCGAGGGCGACGTTCTGCAGCGGTACGAAGATGGCTGCGAGGCCGATGCCGAGCAGGATGACACCCGGCAGGACTCGCAGCACGTAGTCGTCCTGGACAGTGACGAAAGACAACCAGGCGAGCCCGGCGGCGGCGATGACCGGGCCGATCGTCAGGGGCAGGCGCACGCCGACCTTCGGCAGGATGCCGGAGAGCGCGGTCGCGCAGACCATGATGGTCGCGGTCATCGGGAGCGAGGCGAGCCCGGAGCGCAGCGGCGAGTAACCGAGCACGATCTGGAAGTACAGGGTGAGGAAGAACAGGCCGCCGAGGAGGCTCGCTCCGGTGAGCAGCGAAACCAGGAAGGCGCCGCCGCGGACCCGGTCGGTGACGACCCGGAGCGGCAGCAGCGGGTTCGTCGCCCGGGCCTCGACGATGACGAAGGCCACGAGGAGCACGACGCCGAGGGCGAGGAAGCCGATCGTCTCGACCCGCCCCCAGCCGTTCTCGGCCTGGCTGAAGCCGTAGACAAGTGAGGCGAGGCCGGTGACGATGAGGATCACGCCGGGCAGGTCATAGCGGGTGTTTCCGTGCGCGCGGCTCTCCTGCATCAGCGGGATCGCGGCGAGGATCGCGACGAGGGCGATCGGCACGTTGACGAGCAGGCACCAGTTCCAGCTGGTGAACTCGGTGAGCACCCCGCCGAGCACGAGGCCGACGGCCGCGCCGCCGCCACCGATCGCGCCGTAGACGGCGAAGGCCTTGATCCGGTCCGTGCCGCCGGGGAAAGTGATCGTGAGGATCGCAAGCGAGGCCGGGGCGAGCAGGGCGGCGAATGCACCCTGCAGACCGCGGGAGATCAGAAGCTGGGTGGTGGTGTCTGCGAGCCCGCCGACCATGGATGCGAGCGCGAAGCCGGCCATCCCGACGAGGAAGGAGCGCTTGCGGCCCCAGTAGTCCGCGATGCGGCCGCCGAGCAGCAGCAGCGAGCCGAAGGCGAGGGCGTAGATCGTGACGACCCAGGTGCGGTCGCCGTCGCTCATGCCGAGGGCGAGCTGCGCCTTCGGCAGGGCGATGTTGACGATGGTCCCGTCGAGCACGACCATGAGCTGGGCCAGTGCCAGCACGGCGAGGAGCCACCAGCGGCGCGGGTGAGCTGCGGGATCGGACAGGGGCGGGGAGGAGACGGAGAGAGCAGGAGCGGGGGAACTCATCGAGACAGAAATCCTATTCAAACGAACTAGTTGGTTGGGATAGGTATGATCTTAGTCATGAGAAGTGACGGTGAAGCGACCCGCGAGCGAATTCTCGATGCGGCCCAGGCCGAGTTCGCCCGGTACGGACTGGCCGGCGCGCGCGTCGACCGCATCGCCACGGCCGCGAAGGCGAGCAAGGAGCGCCTCTATGCATACTTCGGCGACAAGGGCGCCCTGTTCACCGCCGTGCTCGAGGTCAACCGGCGCGACGTGATGGCCGCGATCCCGATGGACACGGACGACCTGCCCGGCTTCGTCGGCCGGGTCTTCGACCACGTCGTCGAGCACCCCGAGCACGTGCGGATGCTCGACTGGGCCAGGCTCGAGGGCGCCGCCGCGCTGCTGCCGACGACCTCGGAATGGCGCAACGGCCCGGAGGCGGCCGCGATCGCCGCCGCCCAGTCCCGGGGCGACATCGACCCCTGCTGGGATCCGGAAGACCTCGTCACCCTCGTCTTCTCGCTCGCGACGTCGTGGGTGCACTCCCCCGGGGTGTTCCCCGCCCCGGGCAGCGCGCCGGAGGCATCCGTGCGGGAGCGCCGCCGCGCCGCAGCGGTCGCCGCCGCCCGCAAACTCATCGCCCCCTGAGCCGGGGCGGGCCGGGCAGCGGATGCCGCCGGCCGGCCCCCACGGCCCGCCGCTACCCCTTGAGGTGGTAGCGCACGCTCGAGAGTTCGGCGAGCAACGCAGCGGGGACCCGGTCGCCGAACTGGGCGAAGTAGTCCTCGGTGAGGTCGCACTCGGCGAGCCAGCTGGTCTTGTCGATGTGGAACAGCTGCTCCACGGTCTCCTCCGGGAGGTCGAGACCGGCGAGGTCGAGGGCGCCCGCGGCGGGGAGGCGTCCGATCGGGGTGTCGACGGCATCCGTCGACCCTTCGATGCGGCGCACGATCCACTCGATCACCCGCGAGTTCTCGCCGAAGCCGGGCCAGAGGAAGCTGCCGTCCGCGCCCTTGCGGAACCAGTTGACCTGGAAGATCTCGGGGGCGCGGCTGCCGAGGCCCTTGCCGACCTTCAGCCAGTGCGCCCAGTAGTCGGCCATGTTGTAGCCGCAGAACGGGAGCATCGCGAAGGGGTCGCGGCGGAGTTCGCCGACGGTGCCCTCTGCTGCTGCGGTCTTCTCTGAGGAGATCGTCGCCCCCATGAAGACGCCGTGCTTCCAGCTGCGGGCCTGGGCGACGAGGGGCACGTTCGTGGCGCGCCGCCCGCCGAAGAGGATCGCGTCGATCGGGACGCCGCCGAAGGCCTCCCAGTCGTCGGAGATCGAGGGGCACTGCGCCGCGGCGACCGTGAAGCGGGAGTTGGGGTGCGCGGCCGGCGTCGGCGACGAGGGCGTCCAGTCGTTGCCCTGCCAGTCGATCAGGTGGCTCGGCGGCGTCTCGGTGAGGCCTTCCCACCAGACGTCGCCGTCGTCGCGGAGGGCGACGTTCGTGAAGATCGTGTTGCCCCAGACGGTCTGCACCGCGGTGGGGTTCGTGACGACGCCGGTGCCGGGGGCGACGCCGAAGAAGCCAGCCTCCGGGTTGATCGCCCAGAGGCGTCCGTCGGGGCCGGGGCGGAGCCAGGCGATGTCGTCGCCGATCGTCTCGACCGTCCAGCCGGGGATCGTCGGGCGCAGCATCGACAGGTTGGTCTTGCCGCAGGCGGAGGGGAAGGCGCCGGCGAGGTGAACGGCGCGACCCTCCGGCGAGGTCACCTTGATCAGGAGCATGTGCTCGGCGAGCCAGCCCTCGTCGCGGGCCATCACCGACGCGATCCGCAGGGCGAAGGACTTCTTCGAGAGCAGCGCGTTGCCGCCGTAGCCCGAGCCGTACGACCACACCTCGCGGGTCTCGGGGAACTGCACGATGTACTTGGTGTCGTTGCAGGGCCACGTGACGTCCGGGCGGGTCTCGCCTGCGGCATCCGTGAGGGGGTAGCCGACGCTGTGGATGGTTTGCACCCATCGGGCTCCGGCCTCGATCAGCTCGAGCACGGCGTCGCCCATCCGGGTCATGATGCCCATGTTGAGCACGACGTATGGTGAGTCGGTGATCTCGACGCCCAGCTGGGAGATCGGGCCACCGAGCGGGCCCATCGAGAACGGCACGACGTACATCGTGCGGCCGCGCATGCTGCCGGCGAAGACGGCGCGCAGCTCGTCTTTCATCGCTGCGGGGTCGGCCCAGTTGTTGGTGGGGCCCGCGTCGTCGGGGTCCGTCGAGCAGATGAAGGTGCGGTCTTCGACCCTGGCGACGTCGGACGGGCTCGTCCGGGCGAGGTAGCTGTTCGGGCGCCACTCGGGGTTGAGCTTGATGAGCTTGCCCTCTGCGACGAGCTGCTTGGAGAGTTCGTCGGCCTCCCGGCTCGAACCGTCGCACCAGATAACTTCGTCCGGCTGGGTCAGCCGGGCGATGGAATCCACCCAGGACTGGAGATTGGGATCCGTGGTACCGGCAGTGTCGTCGGAATCGCTTCCGCTGGATGTGACTCGGAAGTGGGCGATGGTCATCTCCTGGCCTTTCTCGGTATGGGGTGTGCAGCGGATGCCTGCGGTCGTGATCGATGCATCCGCGCGGCTTGTCGTCGGGCGTCCGTAACTCTGTGCTGCAGAACCAGAATGCGCGCAATCTTCCCTCCTGGATCAAAAAACTCATTTTAAGAATCGCGCTTCTTTAGATATTGTTAAGGAATGTCGACTCGAGCCTCTGATCTCGTCACCCTGGGCCTGCGCATCCGCCACTATCGCGGCGAGCGCGGCCTCACCCTCGACCAGCTCGGCGAAAAGGTCGGACTCGCAGGCAGCCAGCTGTCGCTCATCGAAAACGGCCGGCGGGAACCGAAATTGTCGATCCTGCAGGACGTCGCGACCGTGCTCGGCGTCCCGATCGCCGACCTGCTCAACGGCGAGGCGCCGAACCGGCGGGCCGCGCTCGAGATCGAGCTCGCGCGGGCGCAGAAGAACCCGCTCTACGGTGCGCTCGGCCTGCCCGAGGTCAAGGTCACCAAGGGCATGCCGGTCACTGCCCTCGAGTCGCTCATCGGGTTGCACCGTGAGCTTGCGCGGCGCGCGAGCGAGGCGATCGCGACGCCGGAGGAGGCCCGGCGGGCGAACACGGAGCTGCGCGAGCTCATGCGCGAGCAGAACAACTACATGCCCGACATCGAGGAGCTCGCCGAGGACCGGGTGCGGGCGTCCGGTCACGTCTCCGGAGCACTCACGCACCGCGAGGTGAGCGTGATGGCCGAGCAGCTCGGCTTCAGCCTGATCTATGTCAACGACCTGCCGAACTCGACCCGCTCGGTGACCGACCTCGTCAACCACCGGATCTACCTGCCGCCGGCGTCGATCCCCGGCGGGCACGGGCTGCGGTCGATGGCGCTCCAGGCGATGGGGCACCGGCTGCTCGGGCACGAACGCCCGGCGAGCTACGCAGAGTTCCTCTGGCAGAGGCTGCAGATCAACTACTTCGCGGCCGCGTGCCTGATGCCGCCTGCCGCGTCCGTCGCGTTCCTCGCGCGCGCGAAACGCGAGCGCGAGCTCTCGGTCGAGGATTTCCGCGACGCGTTCGGCGTGACCCACGAGGCCGCGGCCCTCCGCCTGACCAACCTCGCCACCTCGCACCTGGACATGCCGCTTCACTTCCTCAGGGTCACCGGCGACGGCGCCCTGCAGAAGGGCTACGAGAACGACGGCCTGCCGCTGCCGGTCGACGTAACCGGTTCGATCGAAGGCCAGTTCGTCTGCAAGCAGTGGAGTGCCCGCAGCGCCTTCACGCATACCAACCGCACGACCGAGTTCTACCAGTACACCGACACTCCGGCCGGCACCTTCTGGTCGGCCACCCAGACCGGGGCGGCGGATGGCGGCGAATTCTCGATCAGCGTCGGGGTGCCGTTCGTGCACGCCAAGTGGTTCCGCGGACGCGAGACCGTGCAGCGAGCCGTGTCGCGCTGCCCGGACGAGTCCTGCTGCCGCCGGCCGGCCTCCGACCTGGCCGCGCACTGGGCCGGTCACGCCTGGCCGAGCGCCCGCCTGCACGCGCACGTGCTCTCGCCCCTGCCGAGCGGCACCTTCCCCGGCGTCGACGACACCGAGGTCTACGAATTCCTCGAGGCCCACGCGGCCCCGTGATCGGATGGTGTTTTGGCGTCCGGCTGGGTCGAGTATGTGTGTGGGGATTCCATGTTTCGAAGCAACGCCACCTTCCACGGTGGTCTCGCGTTCTTACGCCCGCACCGGATCAGGGCCTACGCTGCGATTAGTCGGGCCGTTTCCGACAGAAAAGGAAGAGAACATGCCGACAGACCAGTATCACGAGCCGCCTCAGGAGTTGTCTGCCGAGGTGCGTACGTTCGCCAGGATGTGCGCAAGCCTCTCCGAAGAAGCCGAAGCAATCGGCTGGTATGAACAACGCATAGCCGTTGAGCAGGATTCCGCCGCCCGCGCCATCATGGAGGATTCGCTCGGCGAAGAGTACAAACATTTCAGTATGGAACTGGAGTTCCTGCTCCGCGCAAAGCCGAAATGGCGAGAAATCGCTCAGGGCATCCTCTTCACGGACGGCGATATCGTCTCGCACGGTGAGAAGGCGGAGGCGGAAGCCGATTGAGTGCGCCGCGCGCGTTCGCCACAATGTAACGGAGAATGGCTCCTCAACGGCGGCACAAAAATGAGCACCGGAAGGGCCGGAGCGATCTTCGCAGTCTCGGCATTGGCGACGCTCGTCGCCGGCGTCGTTCTGGAGTTGTCCGGCGATGCGGCGGCGAACCAGCTGGGAGTCTCTGGAATCATCTTCGGTGCCACGATCCTGGCCCTGGCGACCTCGCTGCCCGAGCTCTCCACCGGTCTGCAGTCCATCAAACAGGGCGACGACAACGTCGCCATGAGTGACATCTTTGGAGGAAATGCCTTCCTCCCGGTGCTCTGCCTGTACCTCGTCGGTATCGCGGGGCTCTTCACCATCGCGTCCTGACCGCGGGGCGAGCGTACCCGGTGGGAGTCGTCGTGTCTGGCAGCGGATGCAACGGATGCCGACATGTACGTTCCGACCCAGTTGCGGAGAGCGGATGCGCCGGAGCGAGTGCGTCAGGCGGGTGCGGCAGAGAGGGTGCCCGGCGGGAGACCGAGTTCGTGCTCTGCGACGGTGCGCACGAGGTCGCGCTGGCCGCGGGCGTCGCCGTAGCGCACGACGGCGTGCGCGTTGATGCCGTCGATGATCGCGAGGAGCTGCCAGGCCAGGGCGCCGCTGTCGGCGACGGCGAACTCGCCGCGCGCGCAGCCCCGGTTCAGGAGGGCCACGAGGAACGCCTGCCAGGCATCCATCTGCACGCCGACCTCACGGGCAAGGGCGATGTTGCGGCGCCCGACGCTCCAGGCGTCGAGCCATACGGTCGTCACGGCACTGCGATCGGGGCCCAGGAGTGTGTCGATCAGCGCGCGCAGCGCCTCGACGGAACTCGGGAGAGCGGAGAGCTCCTTCGTGATCTCCGCGAGCTCTGCGCCGGCGATCGAGCCGAAGGTCGTCGCGACGAGGCCCTCCGTGCTCGGTTCGTAGTGGCTGACCAGGGCGGGTGTGACACCGATCCGGGCCGCGATCGCGCGGAGCGTGATGGCGTCGAGACCGTCGTAGCGGGCGATCTCGCGGGCCGTGCGCGCGATCTCGGCGGCGCGCTCGGGACCGGACTTGCGCTTGACTCGGCTCGGAAGGGTTGACATCGCACCTCAGTGTATATAGTTATGCCTCGGGCTTATTGATCAAGTGATCAACTGGCTCCCTATCCTTTCTTCGACCGCCGTTGCCGGCACCCCAGGAGACGCCTTGCAGCTCATCATCGCCCCCGCCGCCCCGCCGCTGACCCGGGTCGCCGACGCCGCACCCACCCCCGCCCCGCTCCGGGTCGGGCTCGTGCAGCACCGCTGGCACGCGGACGACGCGACCCTCCGCGCCGAACTCGCAGAGGGCATCCGCCTTGCCGCCGCCGCGGGGGCGCGGATCGTGTTCCTCCCGGAACTGACCCTCCGCAAGTACCCGGGCAACCGTCGTGCGACCGGCGTGCCCAAGCTCGACGCCGAGGACCTCTTCACCGGCCCGACCTTCGCCTTCGCCGCCGAGCAGGCCCGCGCGCACGGCGTCGTCGTGCACGCCTCGCTGTTCGAGCGGCCGGACCCGGCCGACCAGCCCGGCGACCCGCGCGGCTACAACACCGCGATCATCGTCTCCCCCTCCGGCGAGCTGCTCGGCCGCACCCGCAAGCTGCACATCCCCGTGACCGAGGGCTACTACGAGGACACCTACTTCCGCCCCGGGCCGCCGGAGAATGCGTACCCCGTCTATGCCCCGGCCGAACTCGACGGCGCCCGCATCGGCATGCCGACCTGCTGGGACGAGTGGTTCCCCGAGGTCTCGCGCCTCTACGGCCTTGCGGGGGCGCAGATCCTCGCCTACCCGACTGCGATCGGCTCCGAGCCGGGCTTCCCGGCATTCGACACCCAGCCGATCTGGCAGCACGTCATCGTCGGCAACGGTATCACGAGCGGCCTGTTCATGGTCGTCCCGAACCGCTGGGGCGATGAGGGCGACCTGACCTTCTACGGCTCCTCGTTCATCTCCGACCCCTACGGGCGGATGCTGGTCCAGGCCCCCCGCGACAAGTCGGCCGTGCTCGTGGCCGACCTCGATCTCGCCCAGCGGGCCGAGTGGCTGGCCCTGTTCCCGTTCCTGGGAACGCGCCGGCCCGACAGCTACGGACGCCTGACCACCCCGGTCGAGCAGGGGCATCCGTTCGGTGCGGACGCGGACTCGAGCGCGGGCGCGGGCGCGGCGGCCCGCGCATGACCTGGCGGATGCCCGCGGAGACCGCGTTGCAGGAGCGGGTCTGGATGGCCTTCCCCTCCGACGGCTACACGCTCGGCGACACGGCGGCTGAGGCGGAGGATGCGCGCAGCACCTGGGCGGCCGTCGCGCACGCGGTGCTCGAGTTCGAGCCGGTGACCATGGTCGTCGACCCCGGGAGCGCCGGCGGGACCGGCGCACGCGACGCGCGGGCCGCCGCCGCGCGGCACCTCTCCGCCGGCGTCGACGTACTCGAGGCCCCGCTCGACGATGCCTGGATGCGCGACATCGGGCCGACCTTCGTGCTCGATCCGGCCGGGCGGCTCGGCGCCGTCGACTGGATCTTCAACGGCTGGGGCGGCCAGGACTGGGCGACCTGGGGCCGCGACGCCGACATCGCCGGGATCGTGACCCGCGCGGCCGGGGCGAGACCGGTGTCCTCGCTGCTCGTCAACGAGGGCGGCGGCATCCAGGTCGACGGCGAGGGCACCGTAATCGTCACCGAGACCGTGCAGCTCGACCCCTGCCGGAACCCGCAGGCGGACCGGGCCAGGGTCGAGGCCGAACTCGCCCGCACGATCGGGGCGACGCACGTGATCTGGCTGCCGCGCGGCCTCACCCGCGACCAGGCCCGCTTCGGCACCCGCGGGCACGTCGACATCGTCGCCGCGATCCCCGCGCCCGGCACGCTCCTGGTGCACGCCCAGAACGACCCGGCGCATCCCGACTACAGTGTGACCCGGGAGCTGCGCGCGGGGCTCGCCGCGTCGACGGATGCCGCTAGCCGGCCCTGGACGATCATTGACCTGCCCGCGCCCGCCCGGCTCTCCGACGCCGAGGGCTTCGTCGACTACAGCTACGTGAACCACCTCGTCGTCAACGGCGGCGTCATCGCGTGCGGCTTCGGCGAACCCCGGGCGGATGCCGCGGCCAGGTCGATCCTCGAGAACGCCTACCCGGGGCGGAAGGTTGTGACCGTGGACGCGCGGCCGCTCTTCGCCCGCGGCGGAGGCATCCACTGCATCACCCAGCAGCAGCCCGCGGCGGCTTAACCCGCCGCAATGTCTGGCGGTGAGGCTGTCGGCGCAGCTAGGGTATGTGTGGGCGTGTGATTTCCCCCCCTGTTCCGGGGTCCGTCGCACGGCCGACCATACCCATTTATCACTACGTAACCATTCGTCGGAAGGTCTGTCGTTCGCCCCAGCGGCTGATTCGATTTTCCAAACGGTGCCGGACCCCTCGCAGCCCTCGCTGCGGACCGGTCCCCTCCGTTCGACTGCCGACACACGGTCCCGAAACCCCTGTCGGCTGAGCACCCCGACGAAGAGGTGACGTCGAAGCGAGAAACGCGGACCCGCCGTGACCCACCCGACACCCGATACACCGATACCCGAAGCCTTCGACAAGCTGCCGACGTACACCGACGTCCGAGCGGGAGTTCTCGGATGAGTGCCACAGGCGATTTCCGTGACGTGGAACGCGAGGCCCTGCTGCGCCGCAGCCAGCGCTCCGCCGCACGCACCGCGGGGAAGAATCCGCCGGCCGCGCGCGCAAGCCAACCCGCGACCGGGACCTCTCCCGTCGTCCGGCTCGGGCGCAGCGCAGCGATCACCTTCAACCCGGCGCTCCTGAGCGCCGCCGAGCGCAGCCGGTTCAGCCGGCACATGAACGCGCGGGTGTCTCCGGGCAAGGGCGTGCTGTCCAACGCGGAGTACTACGCCCAACAGGCCTTTGTCGACGTCGCCCAGATCTCAGTGCCCACGGTGAGCGGCCGGGACAACGTGAACTGGGTGCTCAAGCGCGGCGACGGCAGCACCGAGGTCGTCCCCGACTTCGTGGCCCGGGCCGTCCAGCCGCGGGAAGCCGGTTATCCGGGCGTGGGTACGGCTGTGACCGCACCCGTTGCGGTGCCGGTTGTTCTTCTGCCCGCCGCGCTCCAGGCCGCGCCGCCGGTCACCGGACTGCCGGTTGTCGCACCGTTTACTACCGCGCCGCCGATCGCCGCATCGTTTGCGGCCGCGCCGCCGGCCGCCGCACAACCGGTCGCTGCACCGCCGCCGCGACCCAGTGCATCCGCTGCCGCTGCCGCGCTTGCCGCAGCCGCAGAGACCGCGGTCGCCCAGGCGGCCGCGGCGCAGGCCGCCGCCGCGGAAGCCGAGACGGCACAGGCCGAGGCAGCGCACGCCGCCGCCGTGCAAACCGCTGCAGCACAAGCTGCAGCACACCGTGCGGTTGAGCAGGCCGAGGCAGCTCAAGCCGCAATCGAGCAGGCCGCCCGGGCGCAAGCCGCCGCCGCACACGCCGAAGCACAAGCCGCGGCAGAAGAAGCCGCAGCCGCGCAAGCCGCCGCAGCACAGGCATCCGCGGCGCAGGCATCCGCAGCACAGGCCGCGGCCGCACGGGCCGCCGCAGCGCAAGCGATCAACGTGCCGCTCCACGTGCCACTGGCCGGCCCGTCGCGACTGCCCGCGCCGCCGGAACCGGAACCGGTGTCGACGGTGCGGTCCGCCGCGGAGTCTGCCGCACACCTCGCCGCACAGCGCGCACCCCAGGCGCCCCTGACCCGGTCAGCGCGTGCGCCGATGGCGCCCGCGCCGGGCGCGCCGATCGTGGCGAACTACGCCGGCACGGTCACGGGTTCTCAGATCCTGCGCGCCGAACGGGACCGGGCCAGGGAGATCCTGGCCAGGGCCACCGAGCTGCGCGTGAAGACCGGTCAGAAGAGCACGGGTCCGAACTATCGCGCCGCCCTCATCTCCGAGAACCGGGCGCGCACGAAGTTCTTCGAGCTGAATACCCAGACCGAGCAGGCCACCGCCCGCGAGGCGCGCATCGAGTACGCGGCGCTGCTGAGTTCGCTGACCGAGGGCACCGAGAACTATCGGATCGAGTATGAGGCGCAGCTCTCGGCGCTGCTCGCGGGCGTCACACTGCCGGCCCTGACGGAGCGGATCGCGGCCGCCGAGACGATCGTGCACCGCCAGGACGAGATCGCCGGGCTCGCGACGGATTCCGCGGAGCGCTGGGCGGCAGGCTCCCCGCAGCGGAAGGTCAACCACACCGAGTAGGCCAGGTCGCGCGGGCTCAGCGGGGCGGCATCCGGATTCCGCCATCGAGCCGGATCGTCTCGCCGTTGAGCATCGGGTTCTCCACGATGTGCCGCACGAGCGCGGCGAACTCGCTCGGGTCGCCGAGCCGGGCCGGGTGCGGAACCTGCGCGGCGAGCGACTCCCGCACCGCAGCAGGCATGCCCTGCAGCATCGCGGTGTCGAAGACGCCGGGCGCGATCGACACGACCCGGATCAGGGAGCGCGCGAACTCCCGGGCGAGCGGCAGCGTCATCGCCGCGACCCCGCCCTTCGAGGCCGCGTATGCCGCTTGCCCGACCTGTCCGTCGAAAGCTGCGACGGATGCCGTCGTCACGATGACGCCCCGCTCGGCGGTCCCGCCTCCCCCGGCTCCAGCACCTGCGCCAGAGCCGGCGCCGAGGCCGATGGCCATCTCGTCGATCGGCTCGGCGGCGAGCATCGCGGCGGCCGCGAGCCGGATCACGTTGAACGTCCCGGTGAGGTTCACCCGGATCACCCGCTCGAAGTCGTCGAGCGGGAGCGGGCCGTCCCTCCCGACGGTGCGTTCCGCCGGCGCGATTCCCGCGCACGTCACGACGATCCGCAGCGGCGCCATCGACACCGCCGCCTCGACGGCGCTGTGCACATCGCCCACGCTCGTGACGTCGCCGGCCACGAAGCGCGTCCGGTCGCCGAGGGCGGCCACGATCGCGGCCCCGGGTGCTCCCGGCAGGTCGAGCAGCACGACTGCTGCCCCCGCCGCGTGCAGGGCGGTGACGGTAGCCAGCCCGAGGCCGGAGGCGGCTCCGGTGACCAGTGCGGAGCATCCGTCGATGCGCATCTCAGAGCCTTTCGATGATCGTCGCGTTGGCCATGCCGCCGCCCTCGCACATGGTCTGCAGGCCGAAGCGGCCACCGGTGCGCTCGAGGGTGCCGAGGAGGGTGCCGAGCAGTCGGGTGCCGGAGGAACCGAGCGCGTGGCCGAGGGCGATCGCGCCGCCGTCCGGGTTGAGGCGTGCGGGATCGGCGCCGAGTTCGCGCGCCCAGACGAGCGGAACGCACGCGAAAGCCTCGTTGACCTCGTAGGCGTCGAGGTCGTCGAGATCGAGGCCGGAGCGGGCGAGGATGCGCCGGGTTGCCGGGATCACGCCGGTGAGCATCAGGAGAGGGTCGCTCCCCGTGATGGCGAAGCTGTCGAACCGCGCCCGCGGCGTGCAGCCGAGCTGGGCGGCGCGCGCAGCGCTCATGATCAGCACGGCGGAGGCGCCGTCGGTGAGCGGGGACGAGTTGCCCGCGGTGGTCAGCCAGTCGAGGTCGGGGAACCGGGCCGCGAGGGCATCGGTGCGGAACGCCGGCGGCAATGCGGCGAGGCCCGCCGCCGTGGTGCCGGGACGGACGGTCTCGTCGCCCGTGACGGAGGAGCCGTCGGGGAGCCGGACCGGGACGAGGGCGCGGTCGAAGTCTCCACGGCCGGTCGCATCCGCTGCGAGCCGATGCGAACGGGCAGCGTACTCGTCGAGTTCGGCGCGGCTGAGGCCCCAGCGGCGGGTGATCAGCTCGGCGGAGACGCCCTGGCCGACGAGACCGTTCGGGTAGCGCTCAAGCAGGAGCCGGCCGGACGGGTCCTGGCCCGGACGCAGCGAGGAACCAAGCGGAACCCGGCTCATCGACTCGACTCCGCACGCGATCACGATGTCATAACTGCCGGCGATCACGCCCTGGGCGGCGAAGGTCGCCGCCTGCTGGCTGGAACCGCACGGCCGGTCGATCGTCGTGCCCGGCACGGACTCCGGGAATCCCGCGCTGAGCAGCGCGGTGCGGGTCACGTTGTAACCTTGCTCGCCCGACTGCGTGACGCAGCCCCCAATCACGTCGTCGACGAGCGCGGGGTCGAGGTCATTCCGGCGGACCAGCTCGGCGAGCACCCCGGCGAGCAGGTCCGCCGGGTGCACCCCCGACAGCGCTCCATTCGGCTTGCCCCGCCCGGACGGGGTACGCACGACATCGATGATCACGGCCTCGTTGCTCATGCCGACAGCCTAGGCCTATGCCGCGCCGCCGGGGCCCGCCGGCGTTGGCGCGGCGCAGGGCTCCGCGAGCAACGGGCGGGCGGATGCGCGGCGCGGGTCAGGCCGAGAGCGCCCACATCGCGACGGCGCTCGCCGCGGCCACGTTGAGGGAGTCGACGCCGTGCTTCATCGGGATCTGCACGACACTGTCCGCTGCGGCGAGGGCGTCCTCGGTGAGGCCGTCGCCCTCGGCGCCGAGCAGCAGGGCGAGCTTCTCGTGATCGCGAGACTGCACGTCACGGAGGCTGACGGCATCCGCCCGGAGGGCGAGCGCGGCGACGTGGAAACCGTGCCTCGACAGCAGGGCGCGGGTGCTCGTCCAGTCGCCGACGCGGGTCCACGGCACCTGCAGCACCGTCCCCATCGAGACGCGGATGGCGCGGCGGTAGAACGGGTCGGAGCAGCGCGGCGTGACGAGGATCGCATCCGCCCCGATCGCGCCGGCGGAGCGGAAGATGGCGCCGACGTTGGTGGGGTCTGACACGTTCTCGAGGATCACGATGCGCCGGGCTCCGGCGAGCAGGCTATCGGCGTCCGGCAGGACCGGCCGGTTCATCGCCGCGATCAGACCGCGGTGCAGGATGTACCCGGTCAGCTCGGCGAGGAGCTCCCCTGGCCCGACGAACACCGGCACGTCCTCGCCGACGAGCGCGCGCGCCTCGTCGACCGTGTTGCCGAGCGCGAGCACGGAGCGTGGCCGGTGGCCGGCACGCAGCGCCCGCTCGAGCACGAGCGCAGACTCGGCGATGTACAGGCCGTGCTCGGTGCCGCGGGCCTTCTTGAGGGCAACGTCGGTGACGTGGGCGTAGTCGACGAGTCTCGGGTCGTCGAGGTCGGTGATCGGGGTGACGGGCATCCGTTCAGTCTACGAGCCGGCAGGTGCTAGTCGGCGAAGGGGTCCGGGGTCATCGTGTATTTGGTCGAGAGGTACTCCTGGATGCCCTCCGGGCCGCCCTCGCGCCCGAGGCCGGATTGCTTGACCCCGCCGAACGGTGCGGCCGCGTTCGAGATCACGCCGATGTTGAGCCCCATCATCCCGGTCTGCAGGCGTTCGACCATGCGTTGCCCGCGGGCAAGGTCCCGGGTGAAGACGTAGCTGACCAGCCCGAACTCGGTGTCGTTGGCGAGCCGCACTGCGTCGTCCTCCTCGTCGAAGGTCGCGATCGCGAGCACCGGCCCGAAGATCTCCTCGCGCAGGATGTCACTGCCCGGCGCGACCCCGGCCAGCACGGTCGGCTCGAAGAAGGTGCCGGCGCCTTCGATCGAGTCGCCGCCGGTGAGCAGTCTCGCGCCGCGCTCGAGGGCGTCCTGCACCAGGGTGGATGCCTTCTCCACGGCCCCGGCGTTGATCAACGGTCCGATGTTCACGCCCTCTGCGGTGCCGCGACCCACGACGAAGTCCTGCACCCGCTCGGTGACCCGGCGGGCGAACTCCTCCGCGACGGACGCCTGCACGATGAACCGGTTGGCGGCCGTGCATGCCTGCCCGACGTTGCGGAATTTCGCCGCGATCGCGCCGTCGATGGCCTTGTCGAGGTCGGCGTCGGCGAAGACGATGAACGGCGCGTTCCCGCCGAGTTCCATCGAGGTGCGCAGCACGCCCTGGCCGGCCTGGCCGATCATTCGGCGGCCGACGGCCGTCGAACCGGTGAAGCTGAGCTTGCGCAGCCGCGGGTCGGCGATGATCGGGTCGGATACCGCGCCGGAACGCGAGGTCGTGATGACGTTGAGCACACCGGCGGGGAGCCCGACCTCGGCGAGGAGCTTGGCGAAGTACAGGGTCGTGAGCGGGGTCAGCGACGCCGGCTTCACAACGACGGTGCAGCCGGCGGCGAGCGCGGGGGCGATCTTGCGGGTGGCCATGGCGAGCGGGAAGTTCCAGGGCGTGATCAGGAAGCAGGGGCCGACCGGGTGCTGGGACACCAGCATCCGTCCGGTGCCCTCGGGGTTGGTGCCGTACCGGCCGCTGATGCGCACGGCCTCTTCGCTGAACCAGCGCAGGAATTCGCCGCCGTACGCGACCTCGCCGTAGGCCTCGGCGAGCGGCTTGCCCATCTCGATCGTCATCAGGAGCGCGAACTCCTGCTTGCGCTCCTGCATCAGGTCGAAGGCGCGCCGAAGGATCTCACCGCGTACCCGGGGTGGGGTCGCCGCCCAGCTGTCCTGGGCGTCGACGGCGGCGTCGAGGGCTGCTGCGCCGTCGGCGACCCCGGCGTCGGCGATCGAGGCGATGACGAGCCCGGTGGCCGGGTCGACGACGTCGAGCGTCGCCCCGTCACGCGCGGGCACCCACTCCCCGTTGATGAAGAGTTCCTTCGGAACCATCCGGAGAAGTTCGGCTTCGGTGACGTTCGTCATAGTGTCTCCCTGTCGCGAGTGTCTGCTGCTCTGCGTCATCCAGCCTATCCGCGGGCGGCCGCGCTCACATAGCGTGCAGCTCTCCGCGCACGATCGAATTTCCTGAGTGAGCCGGGTTTCCGTTGTCGGGTTCCGCCGAAACGTCGACGAGCGGGTACTGGGCGAGGTCGACGCCGTCCGGGATATCGAAGTGGCCGATGTTCCCGTCGAGCAGGCCGATGCTGATCAGGCCGGACGCATCCGCCTTGATCAGCCAGACTTCGCGGAGGGGGGCCGCCGCGGTTGCGACGGCGAGACCGGTGAGGTCGACGACGACCTCGCGATGACCGCCGGGAGTCACCTCGACCGCCGCACTGCCGCTCGCCTTCCAGCCGGGGAAGGGCGTGAGCTGGGCCTCGAAGGTGATGGGCGCCGTCGCGGGCGGGCGGAGTGCGTCGGCCCAGCGGGCGGCGCCGAACCCGGCGAGGAGCAGCGCCAGGCTCGCCGCCGCGGCGATGAGGACCCGCACCCAGGTTCGGGTCGTGGACCTCACACGTCGGCGAGGCCGCAGCCGGGCAGGCGAGTCGGAAGCGCGGGGGGTCGCCGGCTGCGCAGCGGGGGGCGGCGACGGCGAAACGGGCAACTCTGCCACGGGCACCGGCAGGGCCGCGACCGGCCGGGCAGGCACCTTAATTGCGGGATCCCCCGCGGATGCCTCCCGACTGCCCGGAAAAAGGTCCGAGACCTCGGAGGCATCGGACGCGGCGGACGCGTCGGAGACCTTGTACCCGTCGTACCCATCGGACACGTCATACCGCTCGGAAACGTCGCACCCCTCGGAGTTGTCGGAGGCGTCGTACACGTCATAGACGACACCGGCAGCCTCTGCATCCGCAGGGCGCACGAAGTCACGGAGCCTCGGTTGTGCACCGACAGCGCCGCTGAGGCTGAGAGTTGAGTGGATGCCCGCCCATACGGAGCCCGCGGGCTCGGTCAGGCTGATGTGCCGGGCGGACCTGCCGACCGAGGCGGTGTGCTGCAGGGAGATCAACTCGAGCGCGCACTGCGGGCACACCGAGAGGTGCACGCGTTCCGCCTCGGTGAGGTCGAATTCCGCGAGGGCGATGAGTGCGAGGTCGTCGCGGTCAATATGTGTCATCTTCGGCCTCCAATCGGGCTCGCAGGCGGCCAAGGCTTCGGCGGATGTGGCTCTTGACCGTTCCCAGCGGCAAATCGAGCATCGCGGCGATCTGCGCGTGCGTGAGGTCAGCATAGAACGCGAGTTGCATGACACGTTGCGGGACGGGCGGGAGCCGCTGCAACTCTTCGGCGAACATCACCCGGTCGGCGACGTCAACCGAGTCGTCGACGGAGGTCGTCCGCAGTTCGCCCGCAACGGCCTGCTCGATCCGGCGGCGCCTTGATCGTGCCTCATGGGTGTCCGCGACGGTGTGTCGGGTGATCCCAACGATCCAGGCGGGGAGCCGCGCCCGCTCGGGATTGTAGTTGTCCCGTCCGCGCCAGGCCGCGATGAAGACCGTCTGCGTCACGTCCTCCGCTTCGCCGGGATCTCCGAGCGACCGCACCGCGATCGTGTAGACGAGCGACGACCACCGTGCGTAGGCCTCGGCAAGGGCACGTTCATCCCCCGCTTGGAACGCGGCGGCAAGTCGCACGTGGTCGACGTCATCGATGGGTACGGTCACGGGGTCTCGTCGCCTCCCAACTGTCAGGGTGATGTGATTGCCGGTCATCGTCGGTCCCTGCGGGGAGCGTCGCGCCGGACGTCGTCGGCGACAGCATAGCCAATCCCGCTCATCAGGGAACCGGCATCGCGGAAACGATCACGTTCGAGAGGTACCGACGTGCCGTGTAGTCGAATTCGCCACCGCAGGTGACGAGGGTGAGGCGGGCGGGCCCGGTCCGGTCGAAGACCGCCGGCCAGGGTACATCGGGCTTCAGGGTGAGGGCCACGGACTCGACGCGGTAGCGCCGTTCACCGCCATCCGCCAGAAAGAGCACGATGTCCGTGCCGGCCGGCGCCGTCGCGAGCCGGGAGAACGGACCGATGTCGTATTCGAGGGAGTCGACGTGCGCGGCGATCACGGTCGCGCCGGACGAACTGGCCGGGGCCGGACCGAACTGGTACCAGGCGGCGATCGCCGGATTCTTCGGCAGGCCCATGCCGCCGGTGTCGCCGAGTCCGACGGCTTCGATACCCATATCGATCCCGAGCGCCTCGATCCTGATCCGCACCGGTGCGACCAGTGCCACGCCCTGCACCGAGCGGATGTCGGCGCTCACCCCGGTGACGAGTGGCACCGCCGGAGGGAGCGGAGTCGCCGTCGGAGCGGGAGGTATCGGCGCGGCTGCGGACGGTTCGGGGAGTGCAGACGATTCTGGAAGCGCAGAAGCGCCCGTCGCGGGGAGCTGCATCGGCGCACCGGCAAGGCTCCCCGCGACGGACGTGCTCCCGCATCCGCTCAGCATCAGCATCAGCATCAGGGCAGCTGCGGAGAGCAGGACAAGGGCCACAGCAAGCATCCCGATTTTGCCCGCCGTGGCTCTCATCGTTCTCCCTCAGTCCTCGTTCGCGCGCTCAGCGACGCACTCGGCGGAGTCCGAGGAAGCTGGCCGACCCGAGGCCGAGCAGCAGCACGGCGATGCCGGCGAGCCAGAACGGGGTCGTGTCCGCCGGCCGGTTGGTCGCGACGAGACCGGCCTCACCGGCGGGAATGCCGTTGGGGTCGGAGTTCATGCCCGCGACCGTCTGCACGGCGACAGCGAGGCTCTTATCGGCGAGGCTGCCCCAGGCGTAGACGATCGTGTCGACTCCCTCGGCCACCTTCACATCGGCCGGGCCGATCACGGGTGCCGTGGTGCCGGTGGCCGCAACGACGGCCGAGATCGTGCCCGCGGGAATCGTCAGGACCGACTCCTTCGGATTGGAAAGGTTCGAGATCGCGACCGCGCCATTCGCCAGGACGTCGACAGCGGGCGCCGCGGCGACGTGCCGCACGACGAGGCGGCCAGAGCCGGCGGCAATCATGGACGTGTCGTTGGTGAACAGGGTCGCCGTGGGCTTCGCGTCTGCTCCGAGGTGCGCGACTGCAGTGTAGTTCATACCCGCCTCGAGCTTGAGGTCGACCGGGCCGATCGCGGGTTTGCTCGCATCTGCTGCGTCGGAGGGCGTGATGGCGACCGAATAGGTGCCGGCGGGGAGGTCGAGGGGACCGGCCATGTCACCCGGTTTGAAGTTGTCAATCGTCAGTTTGTTGTTGATGTAGACATCGACGGTGAGTCCGGGGACGCCGTGAAATACCGACAGTTTCGCATCATCCGTGGCGGCGCTGGCGGGGGCGAGACCACCGAAAATGACGAGCGCTCCGATCGAAGCGGCCGTGAGAGAGGCGGTGAGTGAAGCTTTGAATTCTGTGCTGTGTGTCGCGTGCATCATGTCCTCCTACGGTGGGGGTGAGCTGCTTCTTACCCTTACTTCCTGTTCAGATGCCATTTCGGATGCAGCGGCAGGAAAGAATTCCTCGAGGAGAATGAGCGCCCGGCTTCGGACGGACGGAGACCGGCCTGCGCAGTGGGTGTCTGCGCAGGCCGGTCCGCTCGAGCCGGCCGCTGACTTTTCAGTGCCGGCGGTCAGTGCCGGAGGTCAGTGCCGGCGGTCAGTGCCTGTGGCCCTTCTCGAGTGGAACCGTCTGCACGGCGAGCGCCAGGGTTCCGTCGGCGAGGCTGCCGTAGGCGTACACGATGGTGTTCGTGCGCTTCGCAATCGAGACATCGGCCGGCCCGAGGAGCGGGTCGGTGGTGCCCGTCGCGGCGACGGCCGCCGAGATCGTCCCCGTGGGGAGGGTGAGTTCGACCTCGTCGGGGTTGGTGAGGTCGGTGATGGCCGCGGCACCGTTCGCGAGCACGTCGACGGACGGCGCTGCCGCAACGTGACGGACCGTGAGCCGGCCTTCACCCTTGCCAACCGGGTCGGGGTTGTTCGTGAACAGGGTGGCCGTCGGCGTCCCTGCCTCGGTGAGGTGAGCCACGGCGGTGTAGTTGTCGCCGCTCTCGAGGGTGAGGTCGACAGGGCCGATCACCGGGTTGCTCGCATCCGCTGCGGCGGCAGCGGTGATCGCGACCGAGTAGGTGCCGGGGTCCAGGGACAGGGTGTCCGAGAAGGAGCCCGGCGTGAAGTTGTCGAGCGTGAGGGCTCCGTCGACATAGACGTCGACGGTGACCCCGGGGATACCGTGGAACACGGTCAATTCGGCGGGCCCGTTGTCACCGGAACCGTGACCGTGCCCCCCGTCCCCGGCGTACGCCGGCCCGAATCCTGCGAGAGCTACGAGTACACCGGCTGCGGCGCCTACGGCTAGAATTTTGCGCATGGTTACCTCCTGCTTGTCGTGGTGGTGGGAGGCAGCATTGCCTCCCACCCCCACTTCGGGTGGTACCCCGCATCCGGATGCACCCGCGGCCAAAACTGTGGCCGATATGGACAACAGTTCCCGGTGGGCGGGCAACAGGTGTCCCCATCGGCAACAGTTGCCGGGCCACGAGGGTGGCGGGGCAGGTGGCGGAACAGGTGCTAGGCGGTCGCGAGGTCCGCTGCGGTGGTCAGGGTGGCGCCGGCGTACGCCAGCTCGGCGAGGGCTGCAGCACTCGCGTCCGGGTCGACGCCGGCCATGAGGTCGGTGAGCACGCGCACCCGCTGGCCGTGCTCGAGCGCATCGAGACCCGAGGCCCGCACACAGTGATCGGTCGCGATTCCGACGATGTCGACATCCGTCACCGCGTGCTCGATCAGCACCTCTGCCGTGCGCGCGCCCGACTCGTCGACGCCGGCGAAGATCGAGTACCCCGGTTCGCCCTGTCCCTTGCGGATATGCACGGTCCCGGCCGGTAGCGCGAGATCCCGGTGGTAGTCGGCGCCGGGAGTGTCCGCGACGCAGTGAACCGGCCAGGTGCCGGTGTAGTCGGGCTCTGCGCCCGCCGCGGCGAAGTGGCCACCGTTGTCGCCCGCCGCGTTGTGCCAGTCGCGCGAGGCGAAGACATAGTCGTAGTGCAGCGGATGCTCCGCCAGCAGTCTGCTGATGCCCGCGGCCACGGCTGCCCCGCCGTCAACCCCCAGGGCGCCGCCCTCCGTGAAGTCGTTCTGCACGTCGATGATGAACAAGGCCCTGGCCACGGTGCTCCGTTCTGGGTTCTGCGCCTGCGTGAGACGCTAGGTATTAGAGAGGTTGTTTCCGCAGCGATAGAACGCCGCCGTGATGGTGTCGATCGCCTGCTTCGCATTATCACCCACATCACCGAGCGCGTAAACGACGAAGGTGAGCGGAGTCCCGTCCGCGGCGTGGATGATGCCGGCGAGGGTGTACCCGGTGTCGATCCAGCCGGTCTTCGCGAACACGGAACCGTCGGCGTCCGCGTTCTTGCCGGTGAACCGGTCGCTGTAAGAGAGGGAACCGGTCTTGCCGCCGGCGACGGGCAGTCCGTCGAAGATGACCCCGAGATCGCCCTCGCGTGCGTTGATCTTGATGAACAGCTTGGTCAGGTACGACGGTGGAACGGCATTGTTGTCGCTCAGGCCGGAGCCGTCGGCGATGACGATGCCGGTCGTGTCGATTCCATACGTCTGCAGCCCGGCGACCGTCGATTTCTTGAGTGCCGAGAAGGTGTTGCCCGCGCCGGACTTGACCGCGACGAGCCGCGCGAGCATCTCGGCGATGGTGTTGTCCGAGACGATGAGCGCCTGCTTGATCAGTGTCGACACCGGCTGCGACTGGACCGATGCGAGCTGGGTTGCCCCGGCCGGCGCCGTGCCACGGGTGACCGTGACGCTGCTGCCGAGAAGGTCGGCGAATGCCTGCCCGGCGCGCCCGATCGGGTCGCTGCTGCGGGCGGAGGTGCTCTGCTTCGGGTTGTCTCTGTCGCCGTCGACCTGCAGGGCGGTGATCTCGGGCATGTACCCGTCGGTGAGTTCCTTGCGGTTCCAGCTGGGGTCCCACGCCGGGTCTCCGAACAGGGAGGAGTCGAGCACGAGGGAGGTGATCGGGACGTTCGCGGTCGCGGGGTCGGCTTGCCACGCCGCGACGGCCTGCACGGCGAGGGTGTCGAGGTGTGCCGCTCCGGTATAGGTCGACTCCGCCCCGCTGGGCAGCCGGGAAAGGGTCAGGTCCCCGCCGCCGACGAGCACGAGTGAACCGGGTTCCGCGCCCTTCACGACCGTCGTCGTCGCCCGGTAGTCGGAGCCGAGAACGCTCAGCGCCGCGGCGGAGGTGAGGACCTTGAGCACGCTCGCGGTGCGCGAGGGCGTGCTGCCGCCCCGGTCGAAGAGGACCTCGCCCGTCGTCGCGTTCACGACCTGGGACTGGAAGCTGCCGAGGCGGGAGTCGGTGGACAGTGCGGCGACGGAACACGTGCGCAGGTGGCTCGCGGGGACGATCGCTCCGGGAACCGGGCGCACGGGGATCGGCGTGGGCGTCGGGGTCGGGGTGGGCGTCGGGGTCGCGGAGTCCGTGACCGGGAGGGAGACCGGCGCGGAGGCGCGCGTGGACGCGCCGGCGACGACGGCGCCGCTGCCGAGCAGGGCGAAGGCAACGGCCCAGGACAAGGCCCAGGAAGCGGTGCGGTGCCGGGCGAGGAACCCGGCGATCCCGGCCGCTCCGGGGCCGCTCACTCCGGGGCGATGCGGGGCGGCGTCCTGGGCTCCTGGACCCTGCGGCGCGGTGCTGTCCTGATCGTTCACGCCTGTACTGTACCTGCGTCCGCTGTGAGGCGCGCGGCCAGCCACTCGTCGAGAACGGCGGCGGGCACCGGCGGAGACACGTGGTAGCCCTGGGCCTGGTCGCAACCGAACCGCGCGAGCTGCGCGTACGCCTCGGCGTCCTCGACCCCCTCGGCCACCATCCGCAGCCCCAGGCTGTGGGCGAGGTGGATGCTCGACGACACCACTGCGGCGGCGCGCTTGTCACCGTTCAGCGGCGCCACGAACGAGCGGTCGAGCTTGAGCTCGTCGATCGGGAGTTCGCGGAGGTAGGCGAGCGAGCTGTAACCCACGCCGAAGTCGTCGACGGCGATGCGGATGCCGCGGGCACGCAGTCTCCCGAGGATGTCGCTCGCCCGGCCGCGATCGTCGAGTAGGAACGCCTCGGTGATCTCGAACATGAGGGCAGTCGCCGGGAGGTCCCGCGCGGTGAGCATGACGCCGACCCGTTCAGGCAGGCCGGAGTCGAGGAGCGAACTCGCCGCGAGGTTGACCGCGATCGTGAGCCTCTCGCCGCGACGGTGCCACACCGCGGCCTGGTCGAATGCGAGTTCGAGGACCCGCTCCGTCAGCGTCTGCATCAGGCCGGCGTCCTCGACGAGTTCGAGGAATTCGCTCGGGTAGAGCAGGCCGCGTTTCGGATGGTTCCAGCGCACGAGGGCCTCAACCCCGCGCACCTCCCCGCCGGAGAGTTCGACCTTCGGCTGGTAGTGCAGCACCAGCTGGTTGGTCACAAGCGCCGCGCGCAATTCCTCGAGGGTGCGCAGCCGGGTGTCGCCATGGCTGTCGTCGACCGGGTGGTACACGCGATGTCCGCCGCGCCGCACCTTGGCCCGGTACATCGCCATGTCGGCCTTGCGCATCAGGATGCCGAGGCTCTCGCCGTGCTCGGGGCTCAGCGCGATCCCGATGCTCGCGCTCGACTGCAGCGAGATGCCTTCGAGCGTGTGCGGTGCCGCGAGGGCGGATTGCACCTTCATCGCGACGACTTCGGCCTCTTCCCGGCCGGAGTCGCGGAGGAAGATCGCGAATTCGTCGCCGCCGAGCCGCACGAGGAGGTCGTCCGCGCCGAGCTGGGCGCCGATCCGCAGGCCAACCTGTACGAGGAGCACGTCCCCGACGTCGTGCCCGAGACTGTCGTTGACCTCCTTGAACCGGTCCAGGTCGAGCAGGAGCAGGGCATTGCGCCCGCCGAGGGCCAGCCGGGCGGGCACTTCGGCGTAGAGGGCCCGCCGGTTCGGGAGCCCGGTGAGGTCGTCGCTGCGGGCCAGCCTGGCGAGATCGCCCATCCGGCCGAGTTCCCGGAATGCGATGACCGTGCGGGCTGACGAGACGACGAGGGTGGCGGCGGCGAGCCCCACCGTCACCTGTGACTCTCCGTGCCTGCTCGAAACCAGGAGGACGGCGAGACCTGCGATCGTCGCGACGACAGGGACCGCGAGCACGCCGGATCCGCTCGCCGAGGCGCCCAGCCGGTCTGCTGCATCCGTGCCGCGTTCGGCCGTGCCTCCGTCGCCCGTGCCCTCGTCGTCCGTGTCCGGGGTCGCTGCCGTGCGCAGCCACGTCGCGACGAGCGCGAGTCCGATCGACCAGCCGGCGTCGAGCCAGTGGCCGACCACGTAGGTGCCGTTGAGCTTGCCCAACGCGAAGAGGATGTCCCCCGCGGCGAACGAGAGCAGCCCGCCCACGAGCAGGATCCAGCTCTGGCCTGCCATCAGGATCGGTGACGCCGCGATCGCGACGACCGCTGCGACGATGACGAGGTCGAGCACGGGACTCGCGATGCCCACAAAGGTGGAAATGGACGGCGGCCCCTGGGCGCCGACCGCGAGCACGGGCCCGAGCACGGCGGACACGACAGCGGCGGCGCCGAGACCGCCGACGACGCAGTCCAGCGCGATCGCGAGGGAAAGGCTCCGCAACTGGTGCCGCACGACGGTGAACAGGGCGGCGAGCATCAGCGGGTAGAAGGCGAGGTAGCAGAGCTGGGCGAGGGCGGCCAGCACCGGCACCCAGTCCCCGGCCGGCAGGTCGGCGGCCGCGAAGAAGCCATTGCCAATCACGAACACGGTCACGGCCGAGGCGGCGAGCCTGGCCTGCAGTCGATTCGACCGGGTGCGCGCGACCGCCACCCAGCAGACGATGAGGGGCGCGGCGGCGGCGAGCACCCCGAGCAGGATGAACGCGGAGGAGACGTAGTCCGCCGGTGCCCGCAGCACGAGGCTCGCCACGTGCGCCGCGATGATCAGCCAGAGCGCCCAGAGCATCCAGCGGTCCAGGCCCTGGCGGCGCGGCGTCACGACGGCCGTCACGGTGACGCCGTGAGGGCGAGTCGACGTTCTGCGAGCCACCTGTCGAGTTCGCCGGCTGGCATCGGCCGGGACATGTGGAAGCCCTGGGCCTCGTCGCAGCCGTACCGGGCCAGGTCGGCGTAGACCTCGGCGTCCTCGACACCCTCGGCCACCATCGTGAGCCCGAGGCTGTGCGCCAGTTCGATCGTCGAGGAGACGAGGGCGGCCGCGCGCGGGTCGTCCTTCATCGGCGACACGATCGACCGGTCGAGCTTGAGTTCGTCGACCGGCAGGTCGCGCAGGTACGCGAGCGAGCTGTATCCCGTCCCGAAGTCGTCGATGGCGATGCGGATGCCCCCCGCCCGCAGCCGGGTCAGGATCGCGGTGGTCCGGGCGCGGTCCTCGAGCAGGAATTCCTCGGTGATCTCGAGGATGAGGGCGGATGCCGGCAGGCCGCGGTCCGCGAGCATCGCCGCGGTCCGCTCCGGCAGTTCCGCGTCGACGAGCGCGCTCGCCGTCAGGTTGACGGCGACGGTCAGGTCGGCACCGCGGGAATGCCAGACGGCGGCCTGGTCGAGGGCCATGTCGAGCACCTGTTCGGTCATCGCGTTCATCAGACCGGCCTCTTCGACGATGCTCAGGAAGTCACCGGGCTGGACGAGTCCGCGCACCGGGTGGTTCCAGCGCACGAGCGACTCGACACCGCGCACGGCCCCGGTCGCGAGGTCGACTTTGGGCTGGTAGTAGAGCTCCAGCTGCCGCTCGGCCAGGGCCACGCGCAGCTCCTGGAGGGTGCGAAGCCGGGCGGCGCCGTGGCTGTCGTCGCTCGTGTCGTAGACCCGGTGACCGCTGCGGCTTGCCTTCGCCTTGTACATGGCCATGTCGGCTTTGCGGAGGAGGCCGGTCAGGTCGAGGGCCTGGCCGGGATAGAGGGCGATGCCGATGCTGACCGTGGTCTGCAGGGTGATTCCTTCGAGCAGGTACGGCCGGGCGAGGGCTTCCCTGAGCGTCCCCGCCACGATCACGGCCTCCGCCTCCCCGGCGTCGGCGAGCAGGATCGCGAATTCATCGCCGCCGAGCCGGGCGACGAGGTCGGTCCCCCGGACATGGCTCGTGAGGCGAGTCCCGACCTGCACAAGCAGTTCGTCCCCGACATCGTGCCCGAGGCTGTCGTTGACCTCTTTGAAGCGGTCCAGGTCGAGGAGCAGCAGGGCCCGGTTGGCACCGGAGGTGAGGCTCAACGGCACCTCGGAGTAGAGGGCGCGCCGGTTGGGCAGCCCGGTGAGGTCGTCCGTCCTGGCCTGCCTGCGCATGTCGCCCATCCGCCGCAGTTCACGGAACGCGAGCGTCGTGCGGGCTGCGGAGAGGACCACGGCCCCTGCCGCGAGGGAGATGGCGAGCGGGGAGACCTCGATCTCGCTCGCGATCAGGAGGACGACGAGTCCCGCGGTCGTAGCCAGGACAGGGAGGGAGAGCGCCCAGCGCATCACGGCCGTGTCGCGGACGGCCGGCGCCGGCGGCACGGGCCTGGCCGAGCGGTGCGCCCACAGGGCCATCAGTGCGAGGCCCGCGATCCAGCCGAGGTCGAAAGGCGACGCCGTCGAGTAACTGCCCTCGATGGTCATCCCGGTGAGGGAGAAGCCGATGTCGGCGGCGGCGAAGAGCAGCAGCCCCGCGACCAGCATGAGCAAGTTGCGCCCGGCACTGATCGACCGTGAGGCGGCAACACCGGCGAGGGCGGCGAGAACAAGGATGTCCAGGAGGGGATTCACGGCGGCGACGAACGAGTCGAGCGAGAACGGCCTCCCGAATGCCCTGTCGATGCTCGGGCCGAGGAGGACGACGACGAGGGAGGCCGCGCCGAGGGCGCCGACGGTGCTGTCGAGAGTCACACCCCAGGACAGCCGCCCCTTCTGCCGGTAGACCAGGACGGCGAGGGCCGCGAGCACCAGCGGGTAGAACGAGAAGAAGAGCGCGGTCGCAAGGATCGCCAGCGAGTCGGAGGCAATGCCCGCGAAGACCAGGTAGACTAGGGAGAAGAGAATGCCCGACAGGGAATAGGCGCTCAGGGCTAGGGCAGTGAGGACCAACTCGGTCCGGCGCGCCGCGGCGCGATGGACCGATATCCAGCAGAGAACGATGGGCGCGGAGAAGGACAGCACCCCCACGATGTCGCCGACCGGGGTCCGAACGCCTGCGACACCCGCGACGAGGGTCTGGACCGCCGACGCCGCCACCAGCACGATGAGTGACCAAACGAGCCAGGCATCCGACCGTGGCGTGGCTGCACCTCGCCTGCGATCCTCCCGCACCAGCAATTCCATTGGATCCGAGCTCTCGATTGCCGTACCGTCCGGCCGGGGGTCATCCCCGGGTCGCGGTTGCCTGTGAGGTCAGGCTACCGTGCCTGAAGCACTAGCGTCGGCTGGTCAGCGGCCTATTCACCCGGGTAGCGCAGTCCGATCCGTTCCCGGACTGTGTCGAGGGTCTCCATGATGCTCACCATCTCCGCGACCGGGAGCAGGTCGCTCTCGGTGAGGCCGGCGCGGATGACCCGCTCGGCTTCGACCGCCTGGAATTGCATCCCGCGGCCGTTCACGGCAGACACGTACGATTCGAGCACCTCGCCGCTGCTGTTCAGCACCCGGAAACTCGTCGGCGAGTACCAGACCGCGTCGATCTCGATCCGGCCGAGCGTGCCCAGGATCACGGCCGTGTTCGTCCCGGCCGTGTCGCTCGCCGAGAGCGTGACGGCGATCTGGCCGCCGGGGTAGCGGAAGGTCGTCGCTACCTGGGCGTCCGCTCCCGTCGCCTTGAAGGTCGCCGCGGCGAGGATGGTCTCCGGCGTGCCGAAGAGCTCGGAGGCGAAGGTGATCGGGTACACGCCGAGGTCGAGGAGCGCACCGCCGCCGAGTTGCATCGAGTTGAGCCGGTGCCCGGGGTCGTCGGGGAGATCCTGGGTGTGGTCGGCGATCAGGGTGTGCACGTCGCCGAGGGTGCCCGCTGCGATGATCTCCCTGATTCGCCGCATGTGCGGCAGGAACCGGGTCCACATCCCCTCGAGCACGAGCAGGCCCTTCTCCGCGGCGAGTTCGGTGATCTCCCTCGCCTCGCGCGCGTTGAGGGTGATCGGCTTCTCGATCAGCACGTGCTTGCCGTTGTTCAGGGCGAGCGTCGCGTTGGCGGCGTGAAACGGATGCGGGGTCGACACGTAGACGATGTCGACCTCGGGGTCCGCGGCGAGGGCCTCGTAGCTTCCGTGGGCCGTGGGGATCCCGAACTCGGTCGCAAAGGCATCCGCCCCGGCCTGGGACCGGGAGCCGACGGCCTGGACGGTGTGCCCGGCCAGGATGAGGTCACTCGTGAATGCGTGGGCGATGCCGCCTGTGGCCAGGATTCCCCAGCGAATTGTCTCGGTCATGCTCCGAGCCTAGTCACGTGCCGTTAGAGCGCGGAGAGGGCCCGGTCGAGGTCGGCGATCAGGTCGGTCGGGTCCTCGATGCCGATGGACAGCCGGATCAGGCCGGGCGCGATGCCGAGGCGCTCGCGGAGCTCTGGGGTGAACGAGGAGTGGGTCGTCGTCGCGGGGTGCAGCGCCATCGAGCGCACGTCGCCGATGTTGGTCATCCGGCTGATCACCCGGAGCCCGTCGAGGAACCGGCGGGCGCCGGCGGTGCCGCCGCGCACGGTGACCGAGAACACCGAGCCGCTGCGGCCGCCGTAGAGCCGATCGGCGAGCTCGTAGTACGGGCTCCCGGGCAGGCCGGCGTAGTCGACGCTGTCGACGCGCGGATGTCCCTCGAGCCATTCCGCGATCGCGAGCGAATTCGAGAGGTGTCGTTCCATGCGGAGGGACAGGGTCTCGATGCCCTGGTGCAGCAGGAAGGAGTTGAACGGGGAGAGTGCGGGACCGATGTCGTTCACGACGGCCTCGCGGGTCATCCGTGCATACGCGGTGGGGCCGTACTGGTCGAAGATCGAAGGCCGGCCCGGGCGCACCGGGTCGGTGAGCAGTGGGTAGGAGCGCGTGGAGGCGGCCCAGTCGAAGCGGCCGCCGTCGACGATGGTGCCGGACAGGGCGGCGCCGTGGCCGCTCAGGAACTTCGTCGAGGAGTGCACGACGATGTCGGCGCCGTGCTCGAATGGCCGGATCAGGAAGGGCGAGGCGATCGTGTTGTCGACGACGAGCGGGATCCCGTGCCGGCGGGCGACCCGCGCGACCCGGGCGATGTCGACGATGTCGTTCTTGGGGTTCGGGATGGTCTCGGTGAAGATCGCCTTGGTGTCCGGGGTGATCTGGCGGTCCCACTCATCGTCGTCGGCTTCGTTCCAGACGTAGTCGACGCTGACGCCGAAGCGTTTGAAACTGCGGCCGAACAGCACCCGGGTGCCGCTGTAGATGCTCGCGGTCGAGACGATCCGTTCGCCGGAGCCGGCGAGCGCGAGCAGCGCGGCGGTGATCGCGGCCTGGCCGGAGGAGACGACGATGGCCTCGGTGCCGCCCTCGAGGGAGGCGATCCGTTTCTCGGCGACGGTTCCCGAGGGGTTGCGCTGCCGGGAGTAGATCAGGCCGTCTCCCTCACCGGAGAAGCGTCCGGCGGCATCGTCGTAGGAGTCGAAACGGTAGCCGGCCGTCATCGCGATCGGCTGGATCCTGGCCCCGTTGGAGCGGTCTTCGGTCTCGCCGGCGTGCACCTGGCGGGTGTCGAAGGCGTAGCCGTCCCAGTCGTACTCCGGCGCGGCGACGGTGTGCCCCGTGGCGGTGTTCCCTGTGACGCTGTGCCCTGGCGCGGTGTCCTCGAGGGTGGGTTCGATGTCGGCCTGGTGGGTCACGGTGTTCCTGTCCGTACGTTGTTGCTGTGCACGTTCTGGCGCTGCGCGGTATGCCGCAGGACGGCATCCCGCATCTGCAACACGGCCTGCTCGAGGATCGGCCGGGGCATGGCGAAGATCAGCCGGACGTACCCGTCATATCCCTTCCCGCACTGCGCTCCGTCGGTCACCGCAACACCCGCCTCTGTGCGGAAGAAGTCGGCGAGCGACCCCTCGATACCGAGCCGCCGACAGTCGAGCCAGGCGATGTACGTCGCCTCAGGGATGCGATAGCCGACCTCGGGCAGGTGCTCCGCCAGGAGCCGCCCGAGCTCGCGTCGGTTGCCGTCGAGGTAATCGGTGACCTCGGTGAGCCACTCCCGACCGTGCCGGTAGGCCGCAGTGGCCGCGATGACCCCGGGCGTCGACGCCCCGTGCAGCACCGCGAAACCGAAGATCTGGTAGAGCTCCTCGTCGGCTGGGTTGGACGTGATGAGCTGCGCGGCTTTGAGCCCGGGGATGTTCCAGGCCTTCGACGCTGAGGTCGCAGTGATCGTGTGCCGCGCGGTCACGGTCGAGAGGGAGGCGTACGCCACGTGCGGCGTGGACCCGTAGCGGAGCGGCGAGTGGATCTCGTCGGCGAAGACCCGGCCGTTGTGTCGGTCGACGATCTGCGCGATGGCCTCGAGTTCCTCGCGGGAGATCGCCGTCCCGGTCGGGTTGTGCGGATTGCAGAGGATGAGGGTGCGCGCGCCGGCGTGGAAGGCCGCCTCGATCCCGGCGAGGTCGTGCGTCCAGCGCCCGTCCGAGTCGATGCCGGGCACCTCGAAGACCTCTCGGCCGAGTGTCGGGATGAAGGAGAGGAACGGCATGTAGGCGGGCGTCGGGATGATGACGCCGCTCCCGGCCGGGGAGTACTTGGTGATCGCGACCTCGAGGGCGGCCATCACGTCGGAGACCGGGTGGATGTTCTCCGGGGCGATCTCCCAGCCGCAATCCGTGCGGAGCCACTCCGAGGCGGCCTCGGCCATCCGCCGCGTGGTCGCGGGGGCCAGGTACCCGAGGTCGCCGTCATCGATCGCGCGGTGCAGCGCCTCGGTGACCACGGGGGCCGTTCCGAAGTCCATCTCTGCGACCCAGGCGCCGATGGTGCCGGCGTGCAGGCTCCACTTCCGGCTGTCGGGCCGGCTCAGTTGCTCGCGGGTGATGTCGTCAAAGCGGGAAGTCGTCATCAGAATCTCTCCGGTGGATGGCCGGAGGTGCCCCTGCCTGCCAAGTAGTGCTTGACCTGCACGCTATCAACTGCGTGCGATGCGGGGAGTCTCGGTGCGACACATAACGACTCAGTGCGAGATCACGGCGAACTAACGCACGGTCGCGGTGCGGAGCGGCAACCAGATGCCCGCCATCGCGATCACGACCAGCACGACGCCGGCGACGGCGAGCCACCAGAGCGCGAAGTTCGCGATCAGCACGGATGCCGACGGGATCACGACGATCAGGCCGACGATGATCAGGATGGCAGCGACGGCCGCGATCACCTGCGGGCCGCGCGCCCCGAACCGCACCCAGGATGCGCCGAAGGCCCCTCCGACGCTCAGCAGGGCGAGCACCGAGAGGAAGACGATCGGGATCAGTTTCGTGAGGTCGCCGGCCCCGAGGATGTTGATGTCGAAGATGTAGAAGCCGAAGAACCAGTGCCCGGTGGCGAGTTCGAGAAGCGTAAGCACGGCGAACACCACGGTGAGATAGACGGCCTGCAGGATGTTCCAGGCCAGGGTCCCCAGGGTGAACGCCCGCCGGGTGGCCCCGAGCGCCAGTGCGAACGGGAACGTGGTCGCGGCAAAGGCGACGCCCATGCTGACCAGAAACCCGGCGAGCGAGAACAGCATGCCGGTGTTGCTCCGCGAGGCGTTGATCCACACTGCGGAGCCGGGCTGGCTGCCACCCCGCAAGAAGAGCAGCGAGATCAGGATCGAAATCACCACGACGACCGCGACGATGAAGAGCGGCACCAGGAGGGCGACCACGCGCCGGTTCAGGTGCAGTTTGACGACCGATGTGATGGCGTTCATGCTGCTGCCGCTTCCTTCTGCTGGGTGGTGCGGGTGGGCTGGGGGGCGGTCTGCTCCTCCGCGTTTCCGGCGGGCGCGCCGTATGCCGCGACGAGCTGCTGCAGCGAGGCCGGCGCGACCTGCACTCCCGCTCGCCGGGCGTCGGCGAGGAGGGCCTCGTCGGCGTCGCCGGTAACGGTCACCGAACTGAGAGTGCCGATGGCGCGCGTCTGCAGGACCGTGCGGCCGATGCACAGCCGGCCGACGGCATCCGCTGCGCCGCTGATCACGACCGCGAGTTCGCGGGCCTCGTCACGGTCGCAATCGACGGCCACCCGACCCGCGTTGAGAATGACGACCCGGTCGAAGAGCGACTCCGACTCGTCGATGAGGTGCGTCGAGAGCAGGATCGTGCGCGGATGCCGGCCGTAGTCCCGCAGGAGCACGTCGTAGAAGACGGTGCGCGCTCCGACATCCAGACCGAGGTACGGCTCGTCGAAGAGGGTGACGGGGGCCCGGGAGGCGAGGCCGAGCACGATCGCGACGGCAGACATCTGGCCACGGGAGAACTTCTTGATCGGCGTCTTCGCCGGGATCCGGAAGCCCTCGACGAGCTCAGCGGCGACCTCGGCGCTCCAGTCGGGTGCGAATTCGGGGGCGATCCGCAGCACGTGCTTGAGCTGGTAGTTGTCGGGGTAGCGCTGGTTGTCGCGGATGAAGCTGATCCGCGAGACGGTGGGCTCGTGCTCGAACGGAGTGTCGCCGAGCACAAGGGCCTCACCGGAAGACGGCCGGTCGTGGCCGGCGATGATCGACATCACGGTGGTCTTCCCTGCGCCGTTGCTACCGAAGAGCCCGCATATCGAGCCTTCCGGCACTCGGAAACTGACGTCGTCGAGAGCCGTGGCGTGGCCGTAGGTGCGGGTCACGGCGCGGATGTCGATGGCTGCGGTCATGAGAGAGCTTCTTTCTCGATCGTCGGGTTTCGATGGGGGGTCTGGGACTGGGACGGATCCTGGTTCTGGGACTGGGATTCGGTCTCGGCAGCGATCATCCGGGCGAGCTCTTCGGTCTCGATGCCGAGCACGTGCGCCTCGCGGACGAGGGGCTCGACGAACAGCGCGCGGAACGCCGCGTGCCGCTGGGCGCTGAGCAGCTCGCGGGCACCTTCGGACACGAACATGCCGACCCCCCGCTTCTTGAACAACACACCCTGCTCGACGAGCACGTTCACGGCCTTGCCCGCCGTCGCCGGATTCATCTGGTAGAAAATCGCGTATTCACTCGCCGACGGAACGGCCGTGCCCTCCGGGTACGTGCCGGCCACGATGTCGTTGGCGATCTGCGCAGCGAGTTGCTGGAAGATCGGACTGCTTTCGGAAAACACCTGTACCCCTTTGGTCCATTACTACACTAATGAACCTATGGACCTCGGCGGGTTCTGTCAAGCCTCTCCGGCCCTCCTCCGGCACCGTCTTCAGGGGCCATTCCCGCCCGGCACTCGGACGAGCGCACCGGCTGGCCCCAAATACCGAACACATATAAGGTTTTACCAATGCTCGACTCAGCTCGCCCTTCTCAACGGAGAGACCATGCCAGACAACTTGCGGACCGTACCCTCGATCTCTTCCCTGCGCACTGAGGGGCGTGGCCGGCCGCGGTTCCTCGCCACGGGCAGCCCGGCGCTCTCCTGGCAGGTCGAGACGGATTCCCCGGGATGGCTGCAGGAGTCCTACGAACTCGAAACCCGGGTCGGCTCCCGCGTGCTGAGTGCCCGGGTGGCCTCCGGGGAGTCGCAGCACCGGGCGTGGCCGGCAGACCCGCTGCCCGCGTATTCGAGCGGCGAGGTGCGGGTGCGGGTCGCGGGCGCTGATGGCCTGACGAGCGACTTCTCCCCGTGGCTCTCGGTCGAGACGGGTCCCCTGGGTGCCGCCGACTGGGTCGGCTCCTTCATCGCGGCGGGGCCCGCTGGCGGCGCAGCCACAGCAGCCGGCCACGCCTCCGACGCTGCCGAATCCACTGGCCCCGCCACTGCAGCAGACCTCGATTCCGCCGACCGCGGCACCGTGCGGTTCCGCACCGACTTCGAGAGCCGGGACGGCCTCATCCGCGCGACCCTCTCCGCGACGGCGCACGGCGTCTACGAGGCCGTGCTGAACGGGCGCATCGTCGGCGACGAGGTCCTCACGCCCGGCTGGACGAGCTACGCGGACCGGCTGGCCTGCCAGACCTTCGACGTCACCGATCTCGTGCACGCGGGCGGCCCCAATGTGGTCGGAGCGACCGTCGCAGACGGCTGGTACGGCGAACGTTTCGGCTTCGACGGCAACTTCGCGCAGAGCTATCCCGGACCGAAGGCGCTCGCCCTCCAGCTCCGGCTGGAATATGCCGACGGGCGCATCGACACCGTGGCGACGGATACGTCATGGACCGCGACGACGGACGGCCCGGTCACGAGCGCAGGGATCTACCGGGGCGAGAACTACGACGCCCGGGCGGAGGACGACGCGCTCGCGGTTCCGGGGACGTCGTTCCCGCATCCGCTCGCCGTCATCGTGCTGCCGGAGGACGCGGCGGACCCCGCGCGCGTCTTCCCCTCCTTCGCTCCCCCGGTGCGCCGGATCGAGACCCGGGCCGCCGGGCGCATCTTCACGAGCCCGTCCGGAGCGACCCTCGTCGACTTCGGGCAGAACCTCGTCGGCTGGCTGTCGATCACGGTCGACGCGCCGGCGGGGCACACGATCACCCTGCGCCACGCCGAGGTGCTCGAGCACGGCGAACTCGGCGTGCGGCCCCTGCGCTTCGCCCGGGCGACGGACCGCTTCACTGGCAACGGCGGCGGCCCGCGCACCTGGAGCCCGCGCTTCACCTGATCTGCGTGGTCGGGGTGCCGAGGCCTTCACCGACCGCGGTCAGCATGGCCTTGGTGTCGATCGCGTAGTTGAGCGCCTGGCGGATCCGGACGTCCTTGAAGGCCGGGTTCATCGAACCGTCGCGGTCGAGCAGGATGAGACCGGTCCAGTCCAGCTCGAACGGGTTCAGCGTGTAGCGTGTACTGAGTCATGACGTTGGTGACACTCGGCTGATGGGGGTTGTTCCGATGCCGGAGTGGATGCGTTCAGTGTTGTAGTAGTTGAGCCAGGGTGCAAGCGCTGCTGCGC
>NZ_SOFR01000050.1:0-45967 GCF_004402735.1 Cryobacterium sp. MDB1-18-1
ATCCGCATGCACCGACGGCACCGAGCCGGCCAACCCCTCAGCGCCCTCGAACCCCTCGGCAACCGCGACCGGATAGGCCGACTCGACACCAACGGTGGGCTGATCGCCCGCGGCCACTGAATCGTGGGTCTGCGGGGTGTGTGACTGGGGATCTGAAGCTCCTGCCATACCCCGATTCTACCCCGAATCGAACACGAAGACGAGGTTTGATCACATAATTATGCGTATATAAGCTCTATCTTCACATCTGAAGACGACGGGTGCGTGCTCGTGGTACCGAATTCAGGAGATCCGCCCGGGTGAGCGACACCGGCCAGCGGACCAGTGCGGTCAATCCAGCCCGGTTGCACGGATCTCCTGAATTCGACACACTCACCCTGCTCTGGGATCCTCTGCGCTCGGGCACGGCAGGCGGCACGGTGGCCAGCGCGCTGGCCTGTCGGGCACATGCGCTCGTGAGCGCTTTGCATCCCGAGCGTGAGGGAGGGTGGGGCAGAAAACGCGGCGTTAGCCTGCGCAGTAGGTGAGCGCCACCTGGGACTTCTGCTCCACGTCTCCGGGCGCCTGGGATTGCTTGGTGACCGGAGATCCCGGTTTCATGGCGCACGTGGCGTCTGGCGTCGGGATCGGCACAAGCTGTACGGACGGGGCCAGCAGGAGCTCGCTGGCCGCCTGAAGAGACTGGCCGACGAGGTTCGGCAGGGTGACGAGGCCGCTGGAGATGAAGATATCGACGGTGTCGCCGGTCTGGGCGCTCCCCTGCAGCGCCGGGTCGGTGCGCAGCACAAGGTTGGGCGCGATCGTCGCAGAGTTCTCCTTGGTGATCGACCCTGGCAGGAGCCCGAGAGCGCTGATCGCGGCCTGGGCGTCGGCGATCGGCAGGTTCGTGACATCGGGCACCGTCACGGGCTGCGGACCCGTTGATACGTAGACCTTGATCACATCGGTCGGCTGGGCGATCGTTCCAGCGGGCGGGTCTGTGCGGGTGACCTTGTCCTTGGGGACCGTTGCGCTTGCCTCCTGGGCCATCGTGGCAGCGAGGTCGGACTCGATGAGGGTGTTCTGAGCGGTCTCGTAGCTCTGGCCGACCAACGAGGGCACCTTCCGGGAGTTATCCGGGAGGTCGCTGCTGGGGGTGAGGCTGAAGGCCCAGATCATCACGGAAAGCACGATCACGATCACGCTGAGGATGCCGGCCCAGATCCAGATGACCGGGGGCCGTCGCTGGGTGCGCACCATCGTGGCGTCCTCGGCGAGTTGCTTGAGCGCAAGCTCCGATCCGGAGGTCGCCGTGGGCGGTGCGCCGAAAAGGCTCGCGGTGGCTTCATCGACGGGGCGGTGCAGCGGGATCACGCCGGAGCCGGCGATCTCGACATCCGTTCGGAACTCGACGGCGCTCTGGTACCGGGCGAAACGGTCCTTTTCAAGGGCGCGCATCACGACGACGTCGAGTGCCGGGGAAACCTTGGGGTTGATCGAGCTCGGGGCGACCGGTGTCTCGCTGACGTGCTGGTAGGCGACGGCGACGGGTGTATCGCCGCGGAAGGGCGCGCGGCCGGTGAGCATCTCGAAGAGAACGACGCCGGTGGAGTACAGGTCCGTGCGTGCGTCGACGGATTCTCCCTTGGCCTGCTCCGGGGAGAAATAGGATGCCGTGCCGAGGATCGCCGTGGTCTGGGCGACCGTCGTCGAGGAATCCGAGATGGCCCTGGCGATGCCGAAGTCCATCACCTTCACCTGGCCGGTCTTGGTGATCATGATGTTGCCGGGCTTGATGTCGCGATGAACGACACCCGCGCGGTGCGAGTATTCGAGCGCCGTCAGGACGCCGTCGATGATGCGCACGGCCTCGGTGGCCTGGACAGGGCCTTCGCGGATGATGTCCTTGAGCAGGCGTCCGTCGACGAATTCCATCACGATGAACGGAATCTGCGATTCGAGGCCGCCGGGTTCTCCTACGGTCTCCTCGCCGGCGTCGAAGACGCGCACGATCGTGGGGTGCGCCATCCGCGCCGCGGCCTGGGCCTCCTGGCGGAAGCGGGTGCGGAAGGCGGGATCGGCCGCGAGGGACGACTTCAGGAGTTTGATCGCAACCGTGCGGCCGAGCCGCGCGTCGGTGCCGATATGCACGTCGGACATGCCGCCGCGACCAATGAGTGCCCCCACTCGATAGCGACCTGCGAGCAGGCGGCCTTCATCACTCACAGACTCACTCCCACTCTTGTCGACCATTCGGCTCCAGGCATCGCCCCGGCTGAGGCAACCCTGGTTGCGCGGATCTTGGCTATTTTAGCTGACGTCCCTGCGTCAGTCTTACGGTGTCGCAGCGGTGATCGGCACCGCGGTGGAGGACGGCGACCAGGCTGAGGCGACCTGTCCGCAGTAGTACAGGTACTTGACGGTCATCGATCCGACCGGGCCGGCGACGACGGTCGCCGTGGTGACATCGGCGCCCGTCGGGTTCGCGGATTGCACGGTGCCGCCCGTCACCTCGAGCTTGTACCCGGCCAGGGTCTGGCCACTGGGGCACGATTGCGCGACCCAGGTGTAGGTCACCGTCTTGCCGCTGGCGACGGTGGTCGTGGTCGTCGTCGGAGCGGCGCTCGGGGCGTCGGGTACGACGGCCGGAGCGTAGACCGTGACCGTGATCTTCTCGCCCTTCTTGACCGGGCCGGTGGGGTTGACCGAGTAGACCGTGTCTGCAACCTGCGTTGCCGGGTCGACCGAGGCCTTACCCGTGACGACGTCGGCGACGAAGCCCAGAGACTGGAGCATGGTGCGGGCTTCCCCGCTGGTCTTACCGATGAAATCGGACTCGGTTACTTCCGCCGTGGTGGGCGTCGGCGTCGGAGTCGGCGTCGGCGTGGGCGTCGGAGTGGCGCTCGGCGTCTTCGAGGGAGTGGGCGACGGGGTGCTCGACGTGCTCGACGTCGTGACGGGGGTGCTTCCGCTGTTCTGCTGGGAAACGAACGCGACAATGCCACCGATGAGAACAAGGGCCAGCAGTGCGATCAGGGCGATGAGAGGCCAGGTCCAGGGGCTGCGCTTCTTCTTCGCGGCCTCCTCGGCCGCTGCCGCGGACGCGCGCGTGACGGGCGGCAGCCCGGAGGGAAGCAGCGTGGTCGCCTGCGCGTTCGCGCCGGCACCGGGCATGAGCATGGTCGCCATGGTGGGGGTGACCCCGTTCATGACGGCAGGAACGGAAGCGGCCGCGAGGGCCACATCACCGCGGCGCAGGGCGGTCGCGGCCCTGGCGAGGTGGGCTGCGGATGCCGGGCGGTCCGCCGGGTTCTTCGCGAGGCAGGAGATGACGAGGTTGCGGACCGGCTCGGACACGGTGTCGGGCAGGTCGGGGGCGATCTCGTTGATCTGCGCCATCGCGATGGCCACCTGGGACTCGCCCGTGAACGGGCGGCGTCCGGCGAGGCACTCATATGCGACGATGCCGAGCGAGTAGATGTCGGTCGTCGGCGACGCTGAGCGACCGCTGGCCTGTTCGGGCGAGAGGTACTGCACGGTGCCCATGACCTGGCCGGTGGCGGTCAGTGGAACCTGGTCCGCGATGCGGGCGATGCCGAAGTCGGTGATCTTGACGCGGCCGTCGGGGGTGATCAGCAGGTTCCCGGGCTTGATGTCCCGGTGCACCAGTCCCGCGGCGTGCGCGGCGTGCAGGGCGGATGCCGTCTGCGCGACGATGTCGAGGACCTTGTCGGTCGGCAGGACGTGCTCGCGCTCGAGGATCGTCGACAGGGCTTCGCCGGGTACGAGTTCCATGACGAGGAACGCGCTTCCGTCTTCTTCGCCGTAGTCGAAGACATTGGCGATGCCTTCGTGGTTGACGAGAGCGGCGTGACGGGCCTCGGCGCGGAAGCGCTCGAGGAAGCCCGGGTCACCGAGGTACTCGTCTTTCAAGATCTTGATGGCGACGGTACGACCGATTACGAGGTCGACGGACTGCCAGACCTCGCCCATTCCGCCGATGGCGATCCGGGACTTCAGTTCGTAGCGTCCCCCGAAGGTGAGCCCTGCTGTGGGTCTCATTTGTTCAGCACCGCCTCTAGTACCTGCTTTGCAACGGGTGCGGCGAGCAAATTGCCGTACCCCTTCTGGCCAAGACCTCCGCCATCCTCGACGAGGACGGTGATCGCGTATTTTGGATCTTCTGCGGGAGCAAAACCGGTGAACCAGAGTGTGTATGGCTCGTCAGTTCCGTTCTCGGCCGTACCCGTTTTTCCCGCCACGTTGACCCCGTCTATTCTTGCATTGCTCGCCGCGCCATCCGCGACGTCGTTGACCATCATCTGGGTCATCGTGGCCGCGGTTGCGGCGCTGATCACCTGTTTCACCGTCTTCGGCGTAAAGCTTTCGAGAGGGCTGAGATTGGGGGCGATGATTTCCTCCACCAGGTTCGGCGCCATCTGGACTCCGCCGTTTGCGATCGTCGCAGACACCATCGCCATCTGCAGGGGCGTTGCGCGCACTTCGTACTGCCCGAATGCCGAAAGTGCGGTCTGCGCGTCGTCGAGGACCGTGGGGTACACGCTCGTCGCGACGTCGAGGGGAACCGAGTAGCTCGTGTTGAACCCGTACTTCTCGGCCATCTCCCGGATGGCCGTCGACCCGAGCTGCAGCCCGAGCTCCGCCATGGGGATGTTGCAGGACAGGCGCAGCGCGGTGGCGATCGTGACCGTGTCGCCGCTGCCGCAGGTGCCGCCACCGGAATTGATCACGATCGACGAGCTGCCCGGCAGCGTGAAGGTCGCCAGGTTCGGGAAGGCGCTGTCGGGGGTGAACTTGCCCGATTCGATGGCAGCGGATGCGACGACGAGCTTGAAGACGGAGCCGGGAGGGTTGAGGGCATCGATGGACCGGTTGATGAGGGGGTTGCCCGGGTCGTTCACGAGGCTCTGGTACGTGCCGGTGACGGCCTCGCTGTCGTGCACGGCGAGCAGGTTCGGGTCGTAGCTCGGCTTGGACACCATGGCCAGGATCCGGCCGGTCTTCGGCTCGGTGACGATGACGGCACCGGTGAGGTTCCCGAGGGCATCCCAGGCGGCCTGCTGGGCGACCGGGTCGATCGTGACCTCGACCGATGCGCCCTTGGAGACCTGGCCGGTGACGAGGGAGTTCATCTGGTCGAAGAACTGGGAGTCCGAGGTGCCGCTGAGCTCGCCGTTGAGCGCGTGCTCGAGCCCGGTGGCCGCGCCATTGACGGGCAGGAACCCCGTGACAGGGGCGTAGAGCGCGGCCTTGCTGTACGTGCGCAGGTACTTGTAGTTGTCATCGGTCGGGACAGACTGTGCGATCGGGGTGCCCGCAACCAGGATGGCGCCGCGCTCGACCATGTAGCTGTCGTAGAGCGTGCGGGTATTGCGTGAGTCTGCGGACAGGCTTTCGGCCTGGAAGACCTGGATGATCGTCGTCGAGCTCAGCAGGGCGACGAACATCAGCATGACGACAATGCTGACGCGCTTGAGTTCGCGATTCATCAGACCACCAGCCTGGGTTGGTTGCGGATGGTGTCGGACAGGCGCAGCAGGAGCGCGACGATGATCCAGTTGGCGACGAGCGATGACCCGCCGGCCGCGAGGAAGGGTGTCGTGAGCCCCGTGAGCGGAATGACCCTGGTGACACCGCCGATCACGATGAAGCACTGGAGGGCGACGACGAAGGAGAGCCCGACACCGAGGAGCTTGCCGAAGTCGTCGTGCCCGGCGAAGCCGATGCGGATGCCGCGGGCCACGAAGAGCAGGTACAGGGCCAGGATCGCGAACAGCCCGGCGAGGCCGAGTTCTTCGCCGAGGCTCGCGATGATGTAGTCGCTCTGCGGAACCGGGGTGATTTCGGGGCGTCCCTGGCCGAGGCCGGTGCCGAGAAGGCCGCCCTTGGCGAGCCCGAACAAGCCCTGGACGAGCTGGTAGCTCCCGCCGTCTGCGTTGTAGACGTCGGGGTTGAGCGCATCGAGCCAGTTCTGGAACCGGCCGTGCACGTAATCGAGGGTCTGGCTGGCGATGATCGCGCCGCCGATGAAGAGGGTCATGCCGAGCAGGACCCAGCTGAGCCGGCCGGTCGCGATGTAGAGCATGACGAGGAACAGCCCGAAGTAGAGCAGCGCTGTTCCGAGATCGCGCTGGAAGATGATGACCGACATCGAGAGGGCCCAGAGAACCAGGATCGGACCGAGGTCGCGCAGCCGCGGGAACTTCATCCAGAGCACCCGGCGGCCGACCATCGACAGGCTGTCCCGGTTTCGGACCAGATAGCCGGCGAAGAAGATCGCGAGGGCGATCTTTGCGATCTCACCGGGCTGGAAGGTTGCGAAGGAGCCGATTCCGATCCAGACCCTGGCACCGCTGACCTCGCGGCCGAGGCCGGGGACGAGCGGGAGGAGGAGCAGGACGACCGCGACGAACCCGGACACGTAGGTGTAGCGGAAGAGCACCCGGTGGTTGCGGATGACGAGCATCACCGTGATGGCGCAGGCGATCGCCAGGCCGCTCCACACGGTCTGGCGCACCGCGGCACTGTCCCAGCCGGCGTCTCCATTGGCGATGTCGATGCGGTAGATCATCGCAATTCCGATGCCGTTCAGGAGCGTGGCGATCGGCAGGATGAACGGGTCGGCGTCCCGCGCCACGAAGCGCAGGACGATGTGCAGGCAGAGCACGAGGCCGGACAACCCTGCGCCCAGCACGACGAGGGTCGTATCGATGTGCCCGAGCGCCCCGAGCTGGACGAGCACGACGGCCGAGGCGTTGATCCCGCACGCGACGATGAGCAGGAACAGTTCGACGTTCCGCATCTTCTGCGGCAGGTGCAGTCGCCGCGTGCTGCCGGGCTTGGACTTCGGAGCGCGCGTGGGGGCATCCGTTGCCCGTGCGTTACTCATTCTTCGCCTTCGTCAGGCGCTCGACCACGAGGCGGGCCTCATCGAGCGACGCTGCGCTGATGGTCTGCTCGACCTGCTGCCGGTCGTAGACGCGCAGGTCGGTGACCTGGAGCGGGGTCTCCTCGTAGACGGAGTGGAGGGAGATGGGCCCGAGGTCCTGTTGCACGCCGCGGAAGATCGCGACCGTGCTGCCCTCGACGCCGACGTAGTACCGCGTCTGGGTCCACTGGTAGCCGAGGATTCCGCCGCCGACGAGGGCGACGATGAGCAGGATGACGCCGGCGAGCCAGGTGGCCTTGCGGCGGCGGGCGCGGCGGGCGTCCTCCTCGATGAGTTCGGTGAGGTAGTCCTGGGAATCGGGTTCGAAGTGGGTCTCGCGAACGGGGTGCAGGCGCAGGCTCGACATACGCAGGGCACGGCTGCGTCCGGGTTCCTCGCCGAAGGCCAGCGGTGCGGATGCCGACCCGACGACGATGGGGGTGTCGATGCGTTGGTCCGGCGCGCCGATGTCGACGACGACGATCGTGACGTTGTCAGGGGCTCCGCCGTCGAGGCTCTCCTTGACGAGTCGGTCGGCGACGCCCTGCGGGTCGAGCTCGCTCGAGAGTGCGGCCGCGATGCTGGTGTTGGAGACGACGCCGCTCAGTCCGTCAGAGCAGATCAGCCAGCGGTCGCCGGCGAAGGTCGCGAGGATCGAGGTGTCGATCTCGGGGGCGGCCTCGACGTCCCCGAGCACGCGCATCAGGACCGAGCGGCGCGGGTGCACCATCGCCTCCTGCTCGGTGATGCGGCCGCTGTCAACGAGGCGCTGCACGAAGGTGTGGTCGATCGTGATCTGGGAGAGCTCGCCCTGGCGCAGGAGGTAGATGCGTGAGTCGCCGATGTGGGCGATCGCGACCTCGTCGTTGAGCACGATCAGGGCGCTGACGGTCGTGCCCATTCCGGTCAGCTCGGTGTGCTCGTAGACCGTCTCGGCGAGGAGGGAGTTCGCCGCGATGAGGGCGGCCTGGAGTGCGAATTCGGCGTCCTGCGGGCTCTGGTAGTCCCGGTCGGCCTCGATGATGCGCTTGGTCGCGATCGCGGAGGCGACGTCGCCTCCCGCGTGCCCGCCCATGCCGTCTGCGACGAGGAACAGGTGCTGGCCGGAGTAGCCGGAGTCCTGGTTGTTGGACCGGATCTTTCCAACGTGGGACGCGGCCGCGCTGTGACTGACTGTCGCCATGGACCTACCGCCGAAGCTCGAAGCTGGTCGCGCCGATCTTGACGGTGGTGTTCAAGGGGACAGGTGTCGGAACCGCGAGGCGTACGCCCGCGAGGAAGGTGCCGTTTGTCGAATCGAGATCCTGGATCATCCACTTGTCATTCCACAGCATCAGCCGGGCATGGTGGGTCGACGTGTAGTCGTCGCGAATGACGAGGCTTGAATCGGCGGAGCGACCGATCGTGACCGAATCCACGGTCAACGGGAATTCGGTGCCGGCCTTCGGGCCGGAGGTGATCACGAGCCTGGTCGCGTTCTGGGCGGTGGCCTTGTCGCCGGGGCCGAGGTCGTCCTTCGCGGCCTGCGCCGAGAACTGTTCCGTCGGTGCCGCAGCGGATGCCGCCGGCGGCTGGACGAAGGCGGGAGCGGCCTGCATCACCGGTGCCGCGACCGGTACGGCCGACGGGAATGCTGCGGCGAGTCCTGCGGACGCCACCGCGGGGGCGCCGTCCTTGGGCTGCTTGCGGACCCTCTGGCCGAAAAGGTCGCTGCGGAGGGCATAGACGATGCCGAAGATGAAGAGCCAGAGCACGAGAAGGAACCCGAGCCGCAGGACGAGCAGGGTCAGCTCGCTGACATTCATGCGGAGGGCCCCCAGAATCCGCCCATGTCGTGGCGCTCGTGCGGTGCGGCCGGCAGATCGGAGCGCTGGTCGGCAGCGGGAGCATCCGCGTGGGCCTGGGCGAGCACCCGGAAGACGATGCGGGTGCGGCCGATGGTGATGACCGAATCCGGTTCGAGGATCGCCTGCTTGACGGCGACACCGTTGAGCTGGGATCCATTCGTGGAGCCGAGGTCGCGCACCTGCGCACGGGCGCCGTCCCAGGTGATCTCGACGTGGCGGCGGGAGGTGCCGGTGTCGTCGATGGTGATGTCGGCATCCGTGCCGCGACCGATGACCGTGGTCGACTTGCGGAGCGGGTACCGCTTGCCGCCGACATCGACGACGGGCGTCCAGGTGACGCTGCCCTTGACGGTGGACGAGTCGATCTGGACCATGCCCTCGCTGAGGCCGCGGTCGTCGGAGAGGCTGATCGAGATGCCGCCGGCGAACTGGTAGCGCTGCTCGTTGCCGTGCTGCTGGACCAGGTCGGTGAGCTCGTCGATGAGTGCGGGTCCGAGGTTGGTCATGCGCTGGAAGTCGGTGTGGCTCATGCGGACGGTGAAGCGATTGGGCGCGAGGATGCGGTCGCGGGACACCACAGCTGCCTTGGTGTCCAGTTCGCGACGCAGCGCGGAGGTGATCTCCACCGGCTGTAGTCCCGACTTGAAGGTCTTGGCGAATGCGCCGTTTACGGCGCGCTCAAGGCCCTTTTCAAAGTTATCCAGAATGCCCACAGGTCTCCCGATCCGATCCTTTCGGCTATCAGCATGTTACTTGCCTCGCGTGTTAACTCGCCCGCCGGGCACATGGAACCGGAATTGTCATCCTACGGGAGGCGGCTATGGGCACGGAGGTGGGTCCGTTTCTGTCCGGCCAGGAGGCAGTCTCGCATGACTCGCGTCCGAGAGGGTCACGAGACGGCAAACGGGGCGGATGCTGCGCGCCCCTTCCCGCCTCGCCCGGCGGCTGGACGAATGGCATTCGCACCCCGATTAGTGCTAGCCTCTCTAAGTTCGCGCGAGTGGCGGAATTGGCAGACGCGCTGGCTTCAGGTGCCAGTGTTCGAAAGGACGTGGGGGTTCAAGTCCCCCCTCGCGCACAGTGGGTTGATTGCCAAATAGATTGAATCTATTTGCGAAACCCGGTCGGACAAGAAAGGCCCCCGAGAAATCGGGGGCCTTTCGTCATTCCCGGCGCTTACGTCGCCTCACAGCGAGGCCGATCTCGCCCGGGTCGGCTCCATGGGCGCGAAAAAGCGCCCCCGCTGCCTCGAGGAGTTGTTTTCGAGCGTGCTGGAGCGCCGTGTATTGCGGGTGAAAGTGTCGGTGGACCCGGGCCGGGCCTAGGTCTTGGTCGGCGACGCCTGGAAGTCGTCCCAAGCGGCGACGCGCTTGTTCTTGCGGTTCTTGCGCCTCTTCCGGAGTAAGAGTTTCCGTGCCTTGCGGTCGGCGCGTTCGTCGTCGGTCTCGGGCCGGAGCATGTCGTCGCGGAACTTCTGCAGCTTCCGGAGGTTGCCGGCGACGACGAGGATGCTCACGAGCAGGTACTGGGCGGTGGAACCGCGGACGCGTCGGCGGCTGGAGTCGCCGATGGCTTCGTGGGAGCTGTCTTTGAGGAAGCCGTTGGCGCCTTCGATGGTGTTGCGGTCGTGGGAGTAGATTTCCTGCCACTCGTTGCTGCCGTACTGGTAGTGCTGCGCGAGCTTCGCGCCTGCGTCGAGTGGGACGCTCACCGAGGAGGCGTTTGTGCAGATTGTGTCGGGCTTGACGGGCGGGTTGTAGATGGTCGTCAGGGCGTCGTCGACCTTGGAACAGCCGTTCTCGACGAGTGGGCAGCTGACGGTGGCTCCGGGTCCGCGGGCGGGACACATCATCGGGACGCGCCCCTTGGCGTCGGGCTTCTCCTTGGGGCGCAGCATGTATTGGCGGCGTTCGACGATGCGTTTTCGCCAAGTGTCGGCGTCGATGTCCTTGGCTCGGTAGAGGACGGTCGCGTTGACTAGGCCTTCGGGCATCGACGGGCAGTACAGTGCGCCTTCGACCTGGATGGCGCCGGCATAGCCGTCCTTGAGGCCCAGTTGGATGTCGAGGTAGTCGGTGACGACGGTGTAGCCGAGCATGCGGAGGGGGATCTGGAATTCTTTGGCTACAGCGGCGACGTGGTACCCGCGGTCACCGGTGGCGCGCCCGGCGGGGTGCCCTCTCTCGGCGACGCTTTCGAAGATGTGGCGTGCGGTGTGGATGAGGGCGGTGCCGGGGATGTTGAAGCCGATGCCCGCGACGAGGAGCGGGTACCCGGGCAGGGTCTTGGGGTCGTGGTTGGTCTGCACGGCGATGGTGAGGTCCCAGCCGAACACAGACTTCACCGACTTCGTCGAGTCGTTGGTCTCCTTGTGACTGCTGGTGCGGCGGTACCAGCCGGCGTCGGACTCTATGGCCACGTGCGTCTTGGACCGAGGGGCACCGCGCTTCCCGTAGGCGGGAACGACGGTCGCGTCCACGCACAGGTCGCCCTGCCACTGGCTGCGGGCGGCGTCGGGCACGAGCTGGAGTGTCGCTTCAATCAAGGCGTTGCACACCCAGTCGAGTCGCGCTTGTTTGACCTCGCTGTTGGCCTCGAGGCGGCGACGCAGCGTCTCCTCGTATTGTTCGGGGGTGGAGAACTTCCACTGTTTACCGGGCTTCGGGTCGATTGCGTCCAGGGCCCGGTGCAGGGCGCGCCAGAGCGGGAAGTACCAGCCCGTTATGGTCTCCCGCTTGCCCCACAAGTCGAGGTGTCGCAGGGACTTGCCGCTCAGCCGGTCGGACGCGATGGCCGCCATCTCCTTGACGAACAGAGCGCTGTGCTCGGTGCTGAGAAGCAGGAACAGGATGAGTACCGTGCGGGTGCTGGCGACACTTCGGCGTCCGCCAGGCGCGGTCTTCACCCGGTCCTCCACCCGCCAGGCGTCAATTCGGTCGGCGACCTTGGAGTCGTCGACGAGCTTGCCGATGAACTCGACCTGGCTGTGCGAGATACGGCTGGAGTTGCCGGTGAATCCGTGCTTGGGCAGGGTCCGTCGAAGCTGCTCCATGACTGTCGTAGACACCGGCGGCGCGGGTGTCGTTGTCATGGTCGCAGCTCCCCGCGGAAGAGGACCCGCAAGTCGGAGGCGTCGGGAGTTTTCACGAAAGGTGCGAGTCGTTCGAATGTGCTGAACGTCTTGACGCCGAGCGCCTCGGCGAGGGCGACGGTGGGCGTCCTGGCCTCGAGGTGACCCACAATCCACGTTGACCGCAGACGCTCAACGGTCGGGAACTCGCCGCCCTTTGCCGTTGAGTTCAAGAACTTCGTCACGTACGCGACGGCGTTGTTGGGGCGCTCGGCCTTCACGAAAAGGTAGTCCGAAACGAGCGGCCCGCCCAGGAGCCGCGTGACGTCGTCTTCCCAGTCGGCCAGGCAGACGACCGTCCGCGGGCTTGCACCCCTCACGGTGACCGTGAGGCCGTCGCCGGTTGAGTCCACGTCCTCCACCTTGAGGTGCATGATCTCGGTCGTCGTCAGTGCGCAGCCGGCAGCAAGGGCGAGCAGCACCATCCAGTTGTGCCGGCGCAGCGCGGTCGACCGCGTGGCGGCCTGGCTCCGGAACCGAACCATCGCCGCCGGAGAATACGGGGCGAACGGGTTCGGCCGCGGCTTCTTGCCCGCGTCACGTCGGACGGGGTCGAAGGAGTGGAGCTCACCCGCGATGCGGAGGAGGCGGAGGCGCTCTGCCCGGGCGACGACGGGACTGAGGCCTGCCATCTGGCGTGCGGCGAACGTCTCGATGTGCCGTCCGCTGAAGACGATGTTCCGCTCGAGTGGGAGGCAGGCCGTCTCAGTCGTCCAGACGGCGAGCCGGGAGATAACGGTCAGGGCTTTGCTGGCTTCGGCGCAATTTGTCGGCGCGAAGTCTGCAACGGCGGACCGGGTGAAGTCCGCGACGTCGTCCCAGAGGCGTTTGGGAATCATCGGAGTGAAGTTCTGAATGGTTTGGGCGACATCTGCACCCAATTGCGGATTACTATATGCGTTATGACTATCGTCGACAAGGGTCAAGGCCTCGGGTGTCATACGGCACCCCGCGTCGAGTGCTCTACGCTCGTCCTATGTCCAGGCCCGCCCGACCCAACCCACACGACCTCACGGACAACTGGCCCGAAATGCCCTCGGTAGACCCCGTCGGAGAGGTCGCCCGGCAGTTCGCCTTGAACGTCAAGGCCGCCATCGGAGACCGGAGCATTCGCGCCGCTGCGCGCGACGTGGGCGTGGACCCCTCGACGATGATGTCCGTCCTCCACGGCCGCTCCTGGCCCGACCTCGCCACAATCGCCAAGCTCGAAATGGGCTTCGGCGTCGACCTCTGGCCCGGACGCCTCGACAAATAAATTCGAGTGCCTCTCGGGGGCGCGCTGAGCGCTCTCGGTGGGGACTGTCGGTCGGATGGTGGAAGTAGTTTGCACGCCGTATCTATGCGCGCACTTTTGGCCAGGTGCTCATTCGCTGATTGACGGATGGAGAAACGGGTGTTCTCAGATGTTCCGGGTGCTGAAACACGCGCCGCGAGAGCTTGGGAACCGTGGACGTCGGCAGCGGTCCGCAGCTGGGCGCTGCCTGTGTCTCAGTCTTGGCTTTCGGCCTTGTCGCCGAGTGTGTAGGAGACGCTGATGGTGATGCCGAGGGTGTTCATAGTGCGAAATAGCCGGGTGACGTAGAGGTTGGGCTTGCCGTTCTCCAGCCCTTGGAGGTAGTTGCGGGAGAACGCGAGCTTGTAGGCCAGGTCCTCCTGGCGGATGCCACGGGATGCGCGGACCGCCTTGATGACTGCACCGAGGTCCCGGAATCGCTTGACGGTCACCGTGTACATGTGTTGTCTCTCTCCAGGCCGGTTTCGCCGGCTACTCAGCCCAATGCAAGCTTATTCGTGCATACGTGCATGCCCGGATATGCGTGCATTGTAGCCTCACGCGTCCCTCAGCCTCGCCCTAACCTCACCCGCATCGACGTCGCGCACGAACCCAACGTACCGCGTGAGCGCCTCCAGTGACTCGATGCCGACGGCGCGCATGAGCGGGACCACGGGTGTGGCCGCGTCCAGGTGCCGGACCCTCGTCCCGAAGATTCCAGGTGCGCCAGACGTGGTGCCGCGGCCGCCGGCGTGACACAGAGCAGGTAAGCCGGAACCGCCCCTCACGCATCCCGCAGCCTCGCCCTGACCTCGCCTGCATCGCCGTCGCGCACGAACCGCACGTAGCGGGTGAGCGCCTCCAGGGACTCGATGCCCGCGGCGCGCATCAGTGGGACCACGGGTGTAGCCGCTTCCAGATGCCGGACTATCCAAGTTGCGCGAAGTCGCTGTGACTGGGGTTTGACGCCGACGACCTGGCTTCGGTCGATGAAGTTGGCGATGAGGTTCGGGTAGTAAGCGCCATGGTTCTCGCGGAAAACGAACCTCTCTGGTCCGAGGGTGCGGGTCCGGTCGACCAAGACCTGCTCCCACTCTCGCAGGACGGGCACAGCACGTGGGCGCTCACCGTTGATTTGCAGGAGCACGCCGACCTCGTCAACCGCGATGTCGCGCACGCGGAGCTGGCCGATTTCGGATGCGGCCAGTCCGGCGCCGACACCGGTGGCCAGCAGCACCCAGGCGTTCGCGCGCCGTGCCGGAGTCGACTGGGCCGACGCCCAGCTGCGAAGCGAGATCAGCTCAGCGCTCGAGTACGGGGCTGCCGGGTCTGATGATGGCAGCGGAGCAAGCCGCCGGGGTACCTCGCGCGGGTCGAGCAGTACCTCGGACATCCGCAGAAGCTGGCTACGGAGGTTGCCCCGGGATGCGGGCTTCAACGTGGGACAGCCGACTGCGATGAACCGGGCAACCACGTCCCGTCGGAAGACCACAGCGCGCTCGAGCGGCAGCCCTGCCGTCTGCCAGGTCCAGGCGGCGAGGCGTGACGCCGCGACCTTCAGCGCCGCATCCTTGTACGGGGTGCCGTCGGCGGAGTCGGCGACTACGTCGAGAACGAATTGCTTCACTTCGATCCAGACTGCCAAGTCCAGATTCGGTTCGTATTCGGAACTTGTCACCGCAACCCCAAAGGCTTGAATTGCGGATTAGTATATGCATCAAACGCACCTGAGGCCAGAGTGTGTCGGCCATGCGAAATGGTCGACAGGGAGGGTCGGCGGACATGGAGAACGAACGGCAAGAGGTCACCGCCCTGGTGGGTGACGAGGGCGGCGCCTGGCGCGTCGTCACGCAGGGCAGCTCACACATCCTCGACCTGGACGCCAAGACGGTCACTCGTGTTCCAGGACCGGGCAGGCCGGCCACCTTCAACGACGTGACGCGGCCACTTCGCACCCTCGAGGCGTGCAGTGTCGGGGAATCCGGCCGATGGACGATGATCTCGGACGACGAGATGACTGACTTCTACTGGCACGTCACCAGCCAGATCCGACGGATTGAACGCGTCGAGCAGTCAGGTGCCGGCCATGAGGATTGAGACGGTCTGGCGCGAAATAGAGGCGACCTGGGGGCTGCTCAACCCTGAGGAAGTGTTGGAGGCCCTGAATCTGCCGAAGACCGATGTCGACGTGGTCTCTCGGATGAGAGCGGATGGACAGCTCCTCGCCATCGAGCGAGGACGTGCGTACGCGTATCCAGGCTTCCAATTCGAATCAGGACATGTCGCACCGGTCATTCCCGCCCTGGTCGAGCTCGCGCACGAAGTGGCCTTGTCGCAGAACGAGCTCGTCGTCTGGCTGTGCTTCCCCTCCGGCTACTTCGGCGGCGACCGGCCGGTGGAGCACCTGGATGAGCCGGACGAGCTCCTCGAGAAGGCTAGGGCCGACGCGACCGTGGAGTGGTGACGGGCCCATCGAACGGTCAGGGCAAGTCCTCCGTCCCGGCAGAGCGACTCACCGGCCGGAGTGGCGTCGCGGTGGACCACACGGTTTCGTAATGCTCCCGCAACACTTTCGTTGTTTGTTCTGAGAGATTCGTCATCACGGTCATCTGCCCTCCGCCGAGCGACGTCCCGATTGTCAGACCCTGACCGCGCGATGGAATCACAAGACGGTCGTGCAATAGTCCGGCGGCCGCGAATCTCAATTCAACGCCATTTCGTGCACCGAGGGCATAGGCCAGATGCCTTCTTCGCGGCTCCTTTGCCTGGCCCGCGGCCTTGACGTCTCGTGTTAGAAAGCGAGTCACATTGGAAAGCTGTACAAGGGATACGACTTCGGTCGAGGGGAGATAGGGATCCACGATCATCGCGTTTTCGCGACGGTCAATCTCGGCGAGCAATTTTGCATACGTAAACGGAGAGTCGAGGCGACCAACAACTTCAATCGGCTTTTCCCTGTCGCTGTCAGCTGAGTGGCCGTCCAACCAATCAGCGAACGCTCGCCCAGCTTCGGTGAGCTGTAAACCGGGGCCATGGGGCTCAGCTAGATGAGAATCCTGAAGATACCCACTCACCGCGCCAGACGCCCTAGCTATTGCAAAAGGCAGGGAGCTTGTCCGTGCACCGAAGGAGCTAGGCGGGCTGGCTGCCGAAAAAGAATCCACTTGGACCAGCGACGGAAAAATCCCTTCGTCGTTCAGGATTCTGATGAAGAGAAGACCGCGGGTCGCGGAGTCGCTACTAAGGGATATTGCCATCCCATGACTATTGCAGCGCGCCAGCAAAAACACAGCATGCTGAGGCCAGCGAAGGAGGTGTCGACTAAGTAATTCGTATCCGAATTGTCAGTCCGGTTTCCGGACCTTGAAATTCAGCTATGGGACTTTTCCAACTCCAGTGCAGCACGAACCTCGACGTACCTCGAGAACCCGCTGGTTACGGCGGCAATGACCGAGCCAAACGTAACTAAGGGCAGCAGGAAGCGGAGCGGGTCGAGGGAATCTTCGCCGTCAAGTTGGATCCCGACAGCGGACGAAAAGGCGCTCGCAATCAAAAGGAGCAGCCACCCCCAAAGGGCACCACGAGCGACCTCGGTCGCCTTGGCATATTCGGCGGCTGTAGCCTCGCGAATTCGAAATGCCCAGATCGTGAGGACAATTGAAACAACCAAGGCGGGCACAAAGACCATCACCGTCACGGGGAGAGAATCGTCCGTGGTCGAGTGAAGTCCAGCTTCGAACAAGAGCAGGCCATTGAATCCCACAGGCAGCAGGAACACTGCCGGGTGTTTGTCCGGGCCGGGATATAGATGGCCAAGACCAGCGCCGAGCGCGCATACGGCAAGCCCCAGCAGTAGGAAGCCTGCGGGGGCCCAGTCATCGGTCCATAGCCGGAGCCATGTGAGGACGCCAAAACCTGACGCGAGAACGGCGGCAGTCGCTATGTAAAGCCAGGCTTTTCTTGGCTGGGCAGGCCCAGCCCTGCGGGTGAAAAGCGACGGAGCCAGTTGAAGGCCGCCTCCTATGAGAAGGCCTGACGCCGTTGCGCCCGCCGCTCGAAGAAACGGGTCAATTCCTGGCAAGAACAGGGAGGCGGAGAGTAGGAGCCCAGAGGCGATTAAAGCCAGCCCGATGACCTGAGGCCACTTGGTACGTTCGGGCCCGGCGAGCCGACCCCGCGAAACCCGCATTAGACGGTCCCCCCGTCAGGCGCTGACACGGACGAGGTGAAAGTGTCCACTTGCTGTCGACCTCGAGGTGATGTCCAGGTAATCCGTGCGCCAAAAGTGATTCTCGTCACCACTGGGTACTCACCGGGGACTTGCCGTCTCTGCGCAGCTGAATCCCAAGTTGCAGCCAAGTGGGGAACGGAGAGGGCCAAGACGTCGCCTCTGAGCATTTTGGGCCGTTGGCCTTCCACGTGCACGTAGTCCGACGTGAGCTTTATGAGCACATCGTGGGCTGCGTCCGGGCCGTCGTTGCGCAGCTCCAGCACATCGCGTTCTGTCCAGCTGAATTCCCAGTCGACGATGTTTCGTTCGCTGGCGGAGAGCCGGGCTTGCCGGGCCCGATACTCGCCCAGTACCAACGCCGTGCCGCCGAGGAATGCGGCAGCTAGTGCAATCCACTCACTTGGTCCCATATCCAGAACCTAGCGGCCACGGGCGACACGGAGGGTCCAGCCAGGCAAATCAGGCTCTAGAGAGGCGCAACCCCGCAAGTTTCAGTCGCTAGGACTCCTCTCCAAATTTGTAGAGCGACCTTATTCGATCAGTGATCGCGGTCTGAGCTGTTCGCATGAGTTGCGCCGCGGAGACCCAGTCTCGCTCCGCCTCCTCGACGGATCTCGGCGTTCGACCGAGCCCGTTGAAGGAGGAAAGCGCCATGTCCGCGAGCCCTCGGACGTCGTCATCCAGCACCAGCTGGACTGAGGCGCTGGCCTCCACATTTGAAAGCCGTAGCTCTTCGCCAAGCTCGGGTTCTTCGGCGAGACTTCCGAGTTGGTGGGACGCATAGTCACTGTGGGTGGCTTTGGCTACCTTCATGTCGAGTAGGTGGTACCGAGTCGCCGCGCGAGCAACTCGATTTAGGCATCGATGTGTCTCAATGAGATTGTCAAGTTCGAAGGAGTCTCGCCTGTCGGCAAATATCCGTCGGCGCCCATCGACTCGAGCGACTTCCTCGCGTCTTCGAAGTCGCGAATCTCTCAGCGACTCGGTGGCGAGAGTGCCAAAGACGCCAACTGCCAAGGTGATGGCTGGAATCAACGCAGTCCAAAGTTCGTTCACAACGCTCCAATTGCCAAGATGTCGACCTTCTCGCCAGTAGATACGCGACGAACCTCCATTCTGTTGGCAGCGATGGGGCACACGACCAGGCGCGCGGACTATCGACCATGTCGAGCACTACGAGCGACGCGGGACACGGCGGAGCATTTCGACTTGAAGCTCACTTTCGGAAGGAAGCGTGTCGTAGACCTATATGGATCAGCTGCCGACGGTCGACTTCCTTTCCCAGAGCCGTCTCCTCGACGCATCAACCCAGAACGGGGGCGTGGCGAGTTCGTCATCACGACAGGAGTGCGGGACGATGCAAGGGACCCGCAACATTTTGCGGAATTCAGAGTCAGTGTTTGGAGTTTTACATGTCATACTGTTACCTGATAGGTAACGGGCTCGTAGCGTGGAGATAGCATTCTCGTCGTCGAATCTGGAGGACACATGCACCGTCGAAAGATCGATGCGCGGATCGCTTCCGCCCGCTGTCGCCAAGGGACTGCGGAATCGAATCAAGCAATTGGAAAGCGCATCAACCATTCGCGACCTCTTGGACGGCCTTGGGAAATGGCACTCTCTTACTAATCGCGGCCTGCTCGTATACGCAGCGAATCTGAACGCGAACTGGAGAATCCTGGTTCAATTCGTCGAATCCGCTGATGGTGCCGCAAGTTCTACTGTCCTTTCAATTGAGGACTATCACTAAGGAGGGGGGACCCGATGAACGGTACTAAGGCATTGACGGACTACGCCGTACCCACCGGTGATTTCGTTGCCGAATGGCTCGAAGAAAACGAGCTATCGCAGGCCGAACTCTCGAGGCGTCTCGGAGTCAGCGCGAAACATGTCAGCAAGCTCATTGGAGGCGCTCCCATGACGCCTGACATGGCCACGAAACTAGCTTTGGTCACCGGCGTGCCGGCGCGCCTGTGGCTTGGCTACGAGGCAACTTACAGAGCCGATGTGTCAAGGCTCGGGCTAGCGGAACTCCTCGTGACTGAAAAGCCTTTGGCGATGTCATTTCCCCTTGCCCACCTTCGAAAATTGGGTTTCGTAACGGCCACAATTCGCCGGCCCGGGGAGGTGGTTGTGGAGCTGTTTGCCTTCTTTGGGGTGGCTTCAGCTGACGCCCTGCGTCGCTGCACCGAGAAGCAGGCAATTGCTTTCCGTCAAGGTCTTGCGCACCCGGTTGATATTCACGCACTTGCTACTTGGCTCCGTCTAGGAGAACTCGAGGCCGCTGCGACTCGTGAGGATCTGCCGCAATTCTCGCCACAGCACTTGGAAGCGCTTATCCCGGAGTTGCGAGCACTCTCCGCAGAGCCACCACACGACTTCGGCGAGCGTCTCGTCCTAATGCTTCATGCGGCCGGTGTGCAGTTGATATTTGTTCCAGAGGTGACAGGTGCTCGAGTTTTTGGTGCCACTAGATGGATACGAGGAAATCCTGTAGTCGCACTGACACTTCGAGGACGAAATGATGGCCAGTTTTGGTTCACCCTTCTGCATGAAATTGGACACGTGCTCCTCCACCCGGGCGATGAAACACACGTTCGCGCGGTCGATCAAGACTCGGATGGCGGAGATCTTGCAGAGCGCGAGGCCAATGATTTTGCTGGCAATACTCTGATCCCCGTCGAAAGAGGCGACGAGCTTAGGGCGCTGAAGACCAAGAGCCAGGTTATGGCTTTCGCCATGGATATCGGCGTCAGTCCGGGCATTGTTGTCGGCCGATTGTGGCACGATCAAATTTGGCACTACAGCATGGGTCATGACCTCTGCCTCAAGCTCGGTTTCAAAGACGATTGACGGGAGCAGTCCCGACCTACAACGGGATTTCTAGAACGAGAAGCGCGCGTCTGGGATGACCAAATCGACCTTCATAGTCGCGTCTCGTTGGTGGACCCGGGATGCGAGTCCCGTGGATGCAACCGCTGCTCGGCTGGGTGAGCCGAAGCCTGGGGCGACGTAATCGAACATTGTCGGCGGCCGAAGACCATCGACTGCCTGTGGTTACTGCAAGGGAGTGTGCTCCTTGATCGTTAGCCTTCCCTCTGGGAGCTTTGTGGAAAGGTTGAAGTCAAGATCCATTGTGGCTGCCTGCGACTGGATCGCACGCCTGCAATTGGCATAAAGCTCGTCGAGGCAGTGAGGCTCTGCCCAATCGGCGACTTCTTGGAGAGATGCGGCCTCACTCTCCTCATTCAAAGGGAATAGGAACGTGAAAGCCGTTGCCCTGGCGTAGCCAGTCGAGGCCGTAGCTTGAAGTCCGGCGCGCACCAAGAAGATGCTCCCCGAGGGATTCAAGGAAATGTCCCAATGAACGGAAGGAGCCGCATCTACATTCTTCGGACGCCCATGTGACACGTCCAATCGGAAGAGGAGGTGGTCATATCGATAATCAAGCATCCGTCTATGCCGCGTATAGGGCTGCGATAACGGTTTCTTCAGATTCCGTAACCAAATCGATTGGCTCTTCGCTCATCTGGAAGTGGGCATCGATTGCCATGCTCTTCAGCACTGCACTGTAATTCGGGCGAACAACGTATTCAATGCGTGCGTCGACGGCCTGAGCCAGTTCAGCCAGCTCGCTGAGTGACAAGTCTTCGGAGCCCGAAAGAGCCAATTCCAGCTCAGACGTCGCGATACCTAGAAGGGCCGCAACGGCGGAATCAGCGCGTCCACTGCTCGATTGAGCGCTGCGGAGTTCACGTATCAGTCGCTTCTGTGAGGCAAAGTTGTCGTCTGCGATGGCTTGCTCAATGACTTCAGCGTCACTGTGCTCCCCAGGTGTCAGCAAACTAAAAATGCTGAATGTCATGCCGGCTCCTATCGGACTGTGGCTCGCTTGAAATCCCATTCATTCGCGCGAGCGGCTGCTTCATCAATTGCGGAGTCTTGCTCCGTCGCACTGTACACGGCGTCCTTTGTTGTCAAGTGTAGTGCCAGCAGCAAATTCGGGGCGGAGGACGGTTCGGCAAAATACAACCGCACTAGTCGTCTAGATCGCCCGAATCGTGTCTTGGTTTGTGACTCGAAAAGTGGTCGAAGTTCTAAGAGAAACTCGACCCGGTCGATCACTCGACATGGATCTGTGTTCGCTGACCCGACCTGAAGTCGGCCATGCGTGGCTTCGAGAACCATATCCTTTACTGCGGCGAAGGCTCTTCGATGTTCAGTTGCAGCGAGCTGCGGGTGAAGATTGTTGGCATGCAGCGCGCTGAACTCGTCAGCAACACTACGAGCGGATCGGAGGTCCCATCGATTCGCCTCGCCTCGCGGCTCCTCAAGCCCGCTAGCTCTTGCGCCGGTTGGCGATACGCCTCTGAACAACTTGCCCCCGAATTTGTTCTCAAGTGCTGATAATACTTGCACTTCTGATCTCTACGTTCGCGCGCCTGCTAAGGGTGATTTTCTCCGTGTCGGAAATCGATTGGAGCCAACGTGGTCAGCTGGAAGAAACCTCGCAGCGAACTGACTTCGCAGCTACGCGCGTTGAGGAGCGCGAGTCCGGGCTATTGAAAGCAACATCCTCGGAGCGCGCTGCACATTTGGCACTCGCTGTTCTGTGCGCTCGTTCCGCGGATTCCCCAGGCGTCTTCGGGGTGACTCCGTGCCGACCGGCCTACGCGAAGACCGCGTACATGCCGCAAGTTGGGTAACGACTGCAGTGCTTGTGCATGCCGGGTTCGAAATTCGTGTAGCGGCGTTCTAAGCCTTTTGTAGCCTTGGGACCGTGCCATGGGATGAAGGATGATTCTCCGTGGGAGCAGGGCTTCGGAGACCCCTCATTGAAGCGGTCGAAGTTTCGGGAGCTGCCGATTTTCCGGTGGTAGACACGCTCACCCGGAAGTAGGTCACGTGCCGCCGTCGCATTCTGGATGTCCACCAACGCGGCTTCCCTCGTCACCAGGTGTATTGATATCTCATCGACAACGGACATGAAAGTTCGTCCCCTAGCGTCGATTAGGACTATTCCGGTGTCACTTGGCACCACCAGCGTCTTGCCCGCGTATGGGTCCAGTTTCACGACCAGAGTGGTTTTAGATGATAGCGTCCCGTCGAAACTTGGCCCGTCCTTTACCTCGGCGGTTAACATGAACATTGCAGCGAGAATCGTGAGGTATTGACGCCACGAGTCGGGGACCTCTTCGATACCAATGCGACGAGGATCGCCAACAAATGCCATCGGCTGAGGCCGCGAACGTCTTTCACTGAGCGGCGCAGGGAATTCGAGGCACCAATCCAACAGTTCCCGAACTAGGCGGGCAGTTTCGGGCTCCTCATCCAGGTCATACATATCTATCGACACAGCGACGGACACTATTGCGGGTGGTGTTCGTTGCTGTCGAGCATCATGACCGCGCGGCACGATGACAGCGTCGACGACGAGGCGTAGGTCAAAAGGAGAGGAATTTCCATCTCGTGCAATCACGACGGCCTGTCGAAATTTGTGGTTGCCATGCTCCTCGGCAGCCAGCGCTACACTCGGTTCGGCCAGAACTTCCCAAATCATGGCCGGCGCAAGGCTCTCTTTCAGGCCAAGATCCACTAGGTTTTTGGCGAGCGAACGTTCTAAGTCCCCCACAAACAAGAAACTGCTTGATTCCTCTAGTGCGCACCGGATGGGCGCGCGAAGCTTCCTGCCCAGCCTGAACTCTTCAGCGATGTCCATGCGTGAATCGAAGACATCACGGCTACCGAGATATGAAGTTGCGCTGCGCTCCAGCTCTTGAATCGTTCTCGCCATTGAGCAGCCTATTCAGACAGCAGATAGATGGCAGGAACCTGAAGAGCAGCGAGTTCAGCCAGGTTCATCCTGTCGATGACCCCATGTACCCTGCGGCGCAACAGATCGGTTTCGGTGACAGGTTCGACGTGTGATTGGACCGAGTCAAGGGAGAACGACGGCCGCGGCGGTGGCGCAATCTTGGTGTCGGACGGCGGGCTAGCTGGAGCGCTTTGAGGGGAAGTCCGTTCAACAATATGGTCCAGCCTCACGTCCTCTGATTTAGCCCAGGCTTCAGCGTGTTCGGTGACGCGGCTTTGGAGCTCGGCCCCCCACTGCGCTGTGAGGTCGTAGCGGCGCAGAGCGAATTTGAATGCCCCCCGTTTCGCGTCGGGGCCAACCGCGTGGAGCAGCGCGTCGCGTTTCTCCCCTCCCAAGCGTTCGGCGAACTCATTCATCCACTCGACGTGCTTGTCCCTGGAAACAGGGATGATTCGAGCGAACCTATCTGGCTCTGAATTCCAAAGTGGAGATCCAGCCTCGTTCACTGGAACGTAGATGGCACGCCGTTCTTTCCGGTCCCAGAACCGGTCGCTCATGTCCTCCCAATGAACGATGGAACTCCAAAGGTCCTGTCGCATGCGAGGGGGCTGTTCTTCAGGTGCTATTTGGCTGGGTAACACCGGCTCGGCGAGGACGGGTTCACCCGAGACTCTTGGGTGTCCGTTGTTGTCCAGAAAGACAAATAGTCGGCCTTGAGCCTGAGCCTCGCGAAGGAAGTCAATGAACTTCCGGAATCCGAGTTGTTTCTCAGAGAACATCGGCATGCGATTAAGCATTTGAAGCTTGAACTCTGCAGCGGTCGGGTGGAAGTCGCGCGCGGCAGCTTCAGCGATGAGTTGCGCAGCAAGATCGAAGGCCGGCTCCGCTGATACGGTCGCAGTCAGTTCATTCATTGGCTAAACCCCTTCATTCAGATAGCCCCGTGCGGTTGCAGGGGGCTATCTCGAAGTATTGTTTTGCCATCTACGAATAGTGAATGTGACCACGCTCCTGTCAGCACCGCTTCCAGGAACCCCCGTGGGTTCAATGAACACGTACCGTCAGATGTACAGCTGACGATCCGAATTCGATGGGATGGCATTGCGCCGAGTTCGCTTTCAGCGCGTGCGGGCCCATCTGTGGTCTTCCAGCCCATACGGGCCGATGACTGTATTTTGTTATCGAGCAAGGCTTGAACCTTGTCGTCCCCTCAACATACATCAATTGCGTCGAGGCAATCAACCAGATGTGTTTCAATTCTGCAGTTGAGTTACCGGGGCTGAACCGAGGCTAGTACTTGGGTTCCGCTGCATGACCGCTGTGGTGAGCCTTCAACGCCCCCAGTCACCGCCATGTTGCTCTCAATCACTGCTTGTTACCAATCGTTCTAAACCTCGAAGTGGCCGTGACGTTCGGCTGCGGCGAACCGTAGCTCAATTGAAGTCGAGAGTTGCGGCCGGGAACACCACCACACGTCCCGCCCAGACGCTCATCTACGACGCGACCGGGAACCTCTCCATGGTCACCGCCAGCGCGGTCACGCAGTCCAACGTCTACGACGCGTCCGGCTCGCCACTAGTCCAAACGGATGCCACGAGTGGCTCCACCCTGTTCCTTGGCGCACTGAACTGAACGTGCCCCGGGATCCACGACGGCGTCCACTGTCCGCACCTACGCTCCCCTGGGCGCACCCTTCGTGGAACGGGCCATAGCCTCAGGAATATGACTTCACAGGATTCCACGCACGCTGACGCGCTTGTCCACAGGCTGTTCTACGTTCCCTGGACTGACGAGGTCAACAATTTCGTCCCCGGCGCCGAACTCGGCCGGCTCGTTGCACGAGACGCACGCCTCCCGCTTCAAGTGGCCGTCACTGTGGAGAACCAGATCCCGGACTTGCTCAAGGGTGTGGACTTCGTCACAGAGAAGTCGTCCGGGCACCTCGGAATCCAGGCGCGCGTCGTAGTCCTGCTTCACCCCAGCCTCAAGCTTCTCTCTCGAGCGCTTCCCCGCGACAGCGGGAGCAAGGCAGTTGTCGTCGAGTTCCCCACCGTGCCTCTTCACGGTTGGGCAGCTGCGAACGGGGCGTTCAACGTGGCGACGCGGGAGGTGCAGGCTCCGCTCGGAGCTGCGGAGGTAAAGCTGTATGACCGGATCCTCTGGAACGGCAACAACGGATGGGCCGACGCTGCCGGCAAGCGCGATGCGCTCCACGACCTTCGTGAGCTTCGTGCGATGGGCCTACTCGACAAGGACCGGCTCATTGGGTTCATGGTGAGCGACAAGGGGTTTGAAGCCGTGGCGCGGCTGGTGAAGCTCGTTGACGGGGTGCTTGGGGAGCAGGGATTTGGTGTGGCTGATGGAAGCTTCTTCCTTAGCGGACGGCGTCAATGCTCGAGCCTGCGCACTCTCGATTCGCCGAAGGTCGTGCCGACGAAGACCATGACGTAGGTCGGTCGACTTGAACCGAAGGTGCGCGGCCGGGCCGGGCCGGTTCGCTGCAGCGACTCGTTCGGGCGGCCACGGGGCCTCGCACCAACGTGACCGCGAAAATTGCAGCCGCGTCCCCAAATCTGGGGCAATGGTCATAAATGCTGGTGAAACGTGCAATTAACTGGCAGTATTCGAAGAACTAAATTTGGGGGAATTGTGAATAGTTTATTGAAAAAGTCGGGTGCAACGTTGGGTCTCGTCGGATTGCTCTCAGGAGCGGGCCTCTTGATGGCAACCTCGGCTGAAGCAACCGTGATTACCTGCGCAGCCAAGGCTAATAACCCGCACGCCTCTAGCCATGTAAGCGGGACGATCAACGCGCAGGGGACTGTCACCTGTGACGGCGCGGCGGCAGAAATGTACATTTCCGTGATCCTCGAGAAATCAGACGGGAGGAATTGGCAGGGTAGCGCCTACAGCATGTTGAATACTAAGTCGGGTTCAGCAAATGCGGCGACGTCATGCTCGAACGGTCCTGGTTCCTTCCGGAACGTGACCTACATCAGCGTCCAAGCTCCCGTAGGCAGCACCGGCAACCACTCGGAGACGCTCCAGAGCTCCTGGGTCGACGTTGCCTGTGGGCTCTCAGCCTTCACATTGCAGCCGACTTCGGCCTTCAAAGCGGTGGATCTCAGCCTCGCCGAATCTAAGTTCAGCTTCGACCAGTAGGAAACCCAGGATGGAGGCGTCACCTATCTCGTCAAAGAGTGAAGGTGACGTCTTCTCCTGAGGTCGGGTCGGTGCCCTGAACGCGGAAAAGTGCGGGATCCCGACCGGAGGACGGTACGACAACGTAGACCGTGAACTGCTGGCTTTTGCCAGTGTCTCGCGCCCAGCTATCGACCTCACTGAGGCCGATAGCGTCGGTGATGGTCCACAATTCATGCTGGTAGCTCTGTACGCCTCGCCCTCGTGACATTGGGATCCAAAATATGACACGGTATTGAGGCCGGTCGACGAATTCGCCGAGGTCAAACTCAATCTGCTCCTGAACGCGCATGCATACCCCCGTCTTACGCCGGATCCGAGAAGGAGAAACGGGCCTGACTGGGCCTAGTATTCCAGCGCTTATTCACACACTACCGTCCCTGCAGAACACGGCCGCCTGTCGAATGACGGGGCCTCGAACCTCGTTGAGCACCGAGGTGATTTCTCAGACGGCAGGCGGCCCGGGGAGACCCGACCGCCGTCGATAAGATCTTCCGCATGACTTCTGCCGATTCCGCCGTGCTCTGGGCTGCCGCAATTTCGACGAGTGGAGCGGCTCTCGTTGGCGTGTTGGTCTTTGTCGCGAATCAACTAATTTCAGCAGCGAATTCACGCCAAGAACGGCGTCGCGCGAACGTGGTGAGGATACTTGACGAGCTCGATAGGACCATCCGATCCGCTCGTTACCCGATCATCAGCAATCTTTGGAACACGAGCATTGTGGACGTCAGCCTGGCAACCAACCGATTGCTGATGGACGTACCGAAACGGCAGCAGGCGTTGCACGGATGGCTCACTGAAAAGGCTCTCGAACTGGCTGAGCAAAAGAATCTAGACAAAAAGATTGCCATTGCGAGCGAGATGAGCGCAGCCCTGACTCTGTGGTATCAGGGCTCGCTTAGGGGCGCATGGTTCGCTTCACAAACGGTTCGAGTCAATCCGCGAACGGAACTGCGGAATCCGGCCTAACTCATCCAATGGTCGTCCCTGTGAAAATGGCCTGACCGCCGAGCCATTCACGGTCAGCAGGTCACCCTGAGTCGACCCGCGAATTTGGGGGATGCGCTGGTGACCTATGTACTGCTACCTTCAGGCATCGCCATAGGGCGGGTTTGGTGTGCAGGGGGATCTGTGACGCGTCAGTTGTTTTCGAATGCCAATGGTCGCGTCCGGGGTCCCAGACCCGTACTCTTTCTGCCGAATTTTCGGCCAGTGCTCCTCGCGGGTTTGGCCACCATCGCGCTGATGGCGTCCGTGGCTGCGCCAGCATCAGCTGCGCCGAACAGTACGTTGAGGACTGCTGCGTCTTCATCGTCAAGCGTGGACGACGCGCAGTCGGCACCCGACGAGTCATCCGCGTCCGTGGTGGCCGAGGCTCACAACCACAGCGTCATGGTGGACTCGGCGTCCACTGAGACCGATACGGTGATGGCCCTCCCAGACGGGTCGTTCCAACTGACGGTGAACACGGAACCCATCAGGGTCAAGCAGAACGGCTCCTGGGCGGATATCGACACGTCACTGTCCAAGTCAACCGACGGCTTCCTGGCCCCAGCTGCCACCACTGTTCCGGTGCGATTCTCCTCGGGCGGTGCCGACAGCCTGGCCCAAATCCAGGTTCCCACCGGCGAGTGGCTCACCGAGACGTGGCCCCTCGGAGCCCTGCCGGTACCAGTAGTCGACGCAGCGTCAGCGACCTATCCGGAAGTGCTTCCAGGCGTCGACCTCCAATTGACGGCCACCTCAACGGGCATGTCCGAGGTGCTCGTGGTGAAAACCAAAGAGGCTGCAGCGAACCCAGAACTCAGTGCGGTCCAGCTCGTCGTCAGCGGGGCTCCCGTGGCTGCCGCGGCAGATGGATCCACGTCCACAGGGCCGGACACTGAAACCTCGTTACGTTCCAACAAGCCGCAAGCCTGGGACTCGTCCGCGACCGACGCCAGCTCAAGCGGCCCCGGCGGCGGAGACGTCGGTCTCCCCGTCGACCAGACGGTCACCGGCGACACCATGTCTCTCGACGTCGCGGCAGTGGTGGCGAAGCCCGGACTCACATATCCGGTATTCGTGGACCCGGACTGGAGCGGCGGCAACATCCACGCCTGGTGGATCAACCAGGCATATCCGAACCAGAGCTACATCGACGGCGGTGCATATACGGACGGGATGCAGTTCGCTGGGTACGTTCAGGCCTCGTGGTCGTCAGACGGCCGAGCGCAGCGTGCCGAAGCGTTCTGGCAGATGGACGCTTCGGCCATCACCGGACGACACATCCTGCAAGCGCGGTTCAACACGACCGAACTCTACGCCTCGTCCTGTCAGGCGAGGCCCATCGAATTGTGGTCCGTGACCGGCGTCTCTGCGGGCATGTCTTGGAATGGGTCCAGCGCATTGGGCTGGCAGCAGCGACTGGACACACAGAACGTCGCGCACGGATACAACTCGTCCTGCCCGGCGCAGGCAGTCGGCTTTGACGCGACGCCCGCGGTCGCAGCCGCCTCGGCAGCGGGCGTGGGCAGCGTCACACTGGGCATGCGCGCCAGCGACGAGAACGACACGTACTCCTGGAAGAAGTTCGCCGTCGGCGCCACGTTGACCATCACCTACAACACTGTCCCAAACCGGCCGGTGAACGCCGGATTTACGAGCCCCGTCCGATTCTGCGGCACGGCGGAGTCCCCGTCGTATGTCAATGAGACTTTCCCGATCACAATGGCGGCGTACTTTACCGACTCCGACGGGGGCAACGTCGCCGGACGCTTCTACGTCGTGAACGCGTACAACGGAGCGGACAACAAGCTACCGGCGAGCATTGCTCCCAACGGATACCTGTCGTCCAACACACAGGCGCAAGGCGCGCAGACGGCGGTGCTCCCAGCCAACACTCTGGTTCCTGGCTTCTACGCGATGGGAGTCGCCGGGTGGGATGGAATAGACAGTTCAAACGTTCAATTCTGGTGCTATTTCGTGGTCAAGAACTCGGGCCCCGCACTTCCCGGGGTGAGTATCTCCCAGAGCGGATCATCAACGGTGGGCCTGCCGTTGGCTGCGACGTTCACCTCGAACGCGGCTGACAACGTCGCTGCCTTTGAGTACTGGTGGACGAACTCGCCGCTTGTCACGCCGAGCCCGTCACCACCTGTCACGACGGGCTCGGGTGGCGTGTTGCCGGCGTGTGGCAGTTCATCCGGCCTAGTGCGCTTCGCCTGTGCAGACGCCAATGGCACAGCGAACGTCACGGTCGCTCCCGTGGATGACATGTCGACTCTCTGGGTGGCGAGTGTTGACAAGGCGGGCAACGTCTCCAAGAATTCGGCCACCCCGGCTTCAACGTCAGCGGGACTCGAAGTGCACGCGGCGGCCGCCCCCACTATTTCGTACACGCAGGGACATGGCTGGTGGCTTCCAGGGTTTATGCCAGCGCCGCTTGCACAGACGATTCCAGACCTGAACACGGCATCGGGAACTGGACTTACGAACTCGAATTCCTTGACCTTGGGTGCGGGCACTCAACGGACAGCCACTGCAGACCCGACATCATCAGGCTCGCCAGAGGCAGCGATCTCGCTGCCCGGGTATTCGTCACTGGATCGTGAGAACTCGGGGCCCGATCACTCAGCAATCGTCGAAGGCTCGAAGCCGGACAACTATTGGTTCGAGTCGGTCTTGGGACAGTTGGCCCCTATCGGCGCACCGGCTCCTCCCGGAACCATAGGCGTGTACTCCTGCATGCTTTCGACAGGAGACGAAATGACCTCCTTGTCGTCAAATTGCGAGGGCTCGGGTGCCACCCCGATCCTTCTCGGTTATGCCTGGACAAGTCCGCCGACCGGACCGACCGCGCCGCCCACCAGTCTGTTCTACCGATGCCTGGCCGGGACGGACCACTTCGACTCGCTCGCGTCAAACTGTGAAGGTCAAAGGGTTGAGGGGCCGATGGTCTACATTGCCGAGTTGGGCACCGATCAGACTTCGCGACCAGCTGTCGATACCCTTGCGAGTTTCACGGTGTCGGCCTGGGTGAAGCCGCTCGCGACGTCAGGCTCGCCGCGGTACCACACCATCATGGCCCAGTCGGGACCGGTCAATTCAGGCTTCTATCTTCAGGAAATGCCAGGTGGGTTGCTGCGTTTTTGCATTCGGACGCAGGCGGGAACTCCCACATTGGACTGTGCGACGGCGAGTAGCCCAACGCCCGACGGTTCCTGGGTTTTCGTCACAGGAGTCTGGGATTCAGCCAACAGCCAAATTCGGCTCCTCATCGGCAACCAGGTTCAGCCGGCCGCTGTCGCTTCGCACCTGGTGCCCGCGGGGGACGTCTCGGCAACCGGGGTCCTGACGGTCGGGTCGGCCGTGTCAAGCAGTGCGACGGTCAACCAGTGGAGCGGTCTCATTGTGGACCCCACCATCTTCCCCGGGGTGGTTGAGAAGGTCCAGCTTTACGCCCTCTATAACCAATTTGATCCAAGCCCGTGACGTTTCGAAGCTCCCACGCCCTTCACCTCAGTCGTCTGACAGTCCGGAGCCTGCAATGAGAAACGTCCAGCCGATCTTCAACCGGTTCAGTCGCACGGTTGCCGTGACAGCGGGGGCGGTCGCCCTAGTGCTGGCCGCGTCTCTCGGGCCTGTTCCAGCGGCATCGGCGGGTGATGCCGGCCCGGCGCCCTTCCTTGGGACCCCCGTGCCGGGCGTGTCTGCTGCGGACGCCGCCGGTCTGTCCGACGCGAGCTCGTCCTCGTCCGTTTCGCTTCCGGCCGCAGTGACGCCCGTCGCGGGCCGCTATGCCGTCAAGGTCCCGGCTGCGTCGAGCACCGCAGCCGGACGTTTCGGGGACTGGCAGCAACTCGGTACCACGCCCATTGATGCGTCGGCTGCCGCTCCGTACGCATTGGTCGCCCGCCCGTGGGCTGCCGGGGCGTCCGGCCAGCAGCCGGCGTCGGTCGAAGTGCTCGAGACCGCGGCGGCGCGCTCGGCGGGGCTGTCCGACTTCGCGCTGCGCCTGTCGAATGACAAGTCCTCGGCCTATTCCGAAGCCGTGACGGTGCGCATCCCCTCGGCAGTGCTCTCCGGCACATTTGGGGCGGACTACGCTTCACGAGCTCGGTGGGTGCAGGTGCCCGCCGGAACGCCCTCCGACAAGGTGGCAGCCACGGCAGTGCCCGCGGCAACGTCCCTGGACTCCTCCACCGGCGCTGTCCTCGTCACAGCGCGGGTGAGCTCCGCAGCAGTCATGCTCACGACACTGGCCGCGCCCGTGTCATCCACCGGCACAGGTTCCTTCGCAGCCACGTCGCTGAAGCCCTCGAGCGCCTGGGACGTGTCCGCCCAAACGGGAGACTTCTCCTGGTCGCTTCCGCTACGCACGCCTCCGGCTGCGGCCGGGCCGGCCCCGAGCCTGGCGCTGTCCTATGATTCCCAGTCCGTTGACGGTGAGACCGGCTCGACGAACAACCAGCCCTCGGCTGTCGGGGAGGGGTGGAGCCTCGGCGGTGCCGGCGGTTTCATCGAGCGCAGTTACGTCTCGTGCGCCCAGGACAACGGGGCATCCGGTCCGGTCACAACGTCCGGGGACCTCTGCTGGAAGACTGACAACGCCACGATTTCGTTCGCCGGTCACACCGGGCAACTCGTCCGCGACACTGCGAGCGGCATCTGGAAGCTCAAGAACGACGACAGCTCCCGGTTCGAGCATCTCGTCGGGACTGCCCAAGGGTGTGCCGCCAACGGCACCTATGACAATGACTGCTGGCGCCTGATGACGATGGACGGCACGAAGTACTACTTCGGCTTGAACCAGCTGCCTGGATGGGCCACAGGGAAGCCGGCAACCAACTCCGCCTGGACGGTGCCGGTCTTCGGCAACGACGCCGGTGAGCCCTGCAACGCCGGCTCCTTCGCAACCTCGTCGTGCGCCCAGGCGTGGCGCTGGAATCTCGACTACGTCGTCGACACCCACAACAACGCAGAAGCTCTTTACTACGACTCCGAAGCCAACAACTACTCGAAGAACGGGACTGCCGCCACCAGCTACATCCGCGGCGGGCAGCTCGACCACATCGACTACGGGCTCACCGACGGCAGCGCCTATTCCGCGAACGCCGCATCCGACCAGGTCGTCCTTGGCTACGACGCCTACGGCCGCTGCAGCGACAGCACCCACGCCACATGCACTTCAGAGCCCATCACCGGCGCCGCGGTCGCCCCCGCCCAGGCGACGGCGTACCCGGACGTGCCCTTCGACCAGCTCTGCACGAGCGGCGCTTGCACGGGCCTCCTCTCGCCCACCTTCTGGACCACCGGGATGCTCGGCACCGTCACCACGCGGGCGCTCACCGCCGGCAGCTATGCGAACGTCGACGTGTGGACCCTCGGCCACTCGTTCCCGAGCCCCGGCGACGGCACGAACGCCGCCCTGTGGCTCACCCAGGTTGCGCACACCGGCTACTCCGGTGGGGCCTCCCTGCCTGAACCGACGACCACGTTCGCCGGCACCACCCTGCAGAACAGGGTCTGGGTAGTCGACGGGCTCGCGCCCCTGGACAAGTACCGGATCTCGTCCATCACCACGGCCGCCGGAGCCACGATCTCCGTGAACTACTCCGGACAGCAGTGCACGACCGCCAACGCGGCCAGCATCGAGGCGGCCCCCGAGTCCAACACTGCACGGTGCTTCCCGCAGTGGTGGGTCCCGCAAGTGACGCCGCCGCAGCCCGCCAAGAAGGACCTCTTCCACAAGTACGTGGTCACTTCCGTCGTCTCCAACCCCCGGACCGGCGGGGGAAACGACGCCACCCAGGAGAGCGACTACGTCTACACGGGAACACCGGCGTGGCGCTACGACACGTCGCCCTTGGTGCCCGACACGCAACGCACCTGGTCCGTCTTCGCCGGCTACAACACCGTCGAAGTCCGGGTCGGCAACCCGAGCACCCCAGCCGCTCAGAAAACCACGGACTTCACCTTCTATCAGGGGATGGACGGCGACCGTGCGACGACCGCCGGCGGCAGCAAGTCCGTGTCCGTCACCGGCTCTGCCGGCGTGCCCGATTCGGCCTGGTTCGCCGGGTTCACCCGCGAGACCAAGACCCTCAACGGCGCCGGCGGAGCCGTCGTCACCGACACGGTGAACACCCCGTGGGCATCGGCCGTGACCGCAACCGACGGAACAAGCAGCGCCCGAATGACGGGCGATGCCGACGCCCTAACGACGGAACCCGTCTCGACCGGAGGCAACCGGACCACCGACGTGCAGACCACCCACGAGGCCACCTACGGACTGCCGGTCACGGTCAACACCCTCACCTCGGATGCGGGAGCGACGTGCGCGACGACCTCGTACGCGCCGGCTAACACTACAGCGTGGATCATCGGACGCACGGCGGAAGTCGCCAAGGTCGGCGTCTCCTGTGGCAGCGTCGCCTCCGCGACTTACCCGGCCGCCGCCATCTCCGACACCCGCACGACGTATGACGGTCTCGCCTGGGGAGCGACACCCACCCGCGGGGACGCCACCACCACGCAGATTGTGGACTCGTACTCCGGAACAACGGCCGCGACGGCGCACTGGGCGACTGCGTCCCAGGCCGCCTACGACGGATTCGGCCGGGTGACGTCGGCCACCGACGTTCTCGGACACACGACCACGACCGCCTACGTTCCCGCCGCCACCGCAGCTGCCGGCAGCGGAGCCTTGACCTCGGAAACAGTCACGAACACGGCGCCCTTCGGCTGGACGTCTTCAACGACATACGACCCTGCCTGGGGCGTGGAGACGTCCGCGACCGACCAGAACGGCAAGATCACCACCGCGGCCTATGACGCTCTCGGCCGGCGCACCGCCGTCTGGTTGCCCATCCGCCCGCAAGCCTCGAACACCACCCCCTCCATCGGCTACGCCTACACGCTGTCCCAGTCCGCAGCGACAGCGGTGGCCACCACCACGCTCACAGCAGCGGGAACAGTCACGAACTACACCCTCTACGACGGCCTCGGCCAGGTCGTGCAGACCCAAGGGCCCGCCGAAGGCAGCGGAACGGTCGTCACCGACACCGGCTACGACGAGGCCGGCCGGGCGAACCTATCCAACGGCGCCTACTGGACAACGTCCGTGAACCCCTCAGCGGTGCAGTTCATCCCGCTGAACCCGCAGCAGATCGGGTCCCGCACCGTCACCACGTTCGACCCGACAGGTCGCACCCTCGCCACCATCCTCAGCTCCTTCGGCACGGAGCGGTACCGCACCAGCTTCGCCTACCCCGGGGCGGACCGCACCGACACGACCCCGCCAGCCGGCGGAACCCCGACGAGCGTGTTCACCAACACCCTCGGCCAGAAGACGAAGCTGGTCCAATACCTGGCCGCCACGCCCGCGTCCGGGACCGCCGAGACCACCACCTACGGCTACACCGCCCAAGGCAAGATGAGCGCCATGGTCGACCCGGCCGGCCACCAGTGGACGTGGGGATTCGACGTCCTCGGGGACCAGACCACGGCCACGGACCCGGACACCGGCACCACGACCAGCAGCTACGACACTGCAAGCAACTTGCTGACTAGCACCGACGGCCGCGGGACAACCCTCGCGTACTCCTACGACGCCCTCAACAGGAAGACCGGACAGTACCTCACGTCAACAGGTAGCACCGGCAGCCTGCTCGCGTTGTGGACGTATGATACCCTCGCCAAGGGGCAGTTGACCTCCTCGAGTAGCTACACAGGCTCGACCGCCGGGCATCCAGGCATCGCGTACACGGGGGCTGTCACCGGGTACGACGACAGCTACCTAGCGACGGGGACGACGGTCAGCGTCCCGACCGGTGCGCCCGCCTTCGGTGGCACCAGCTACGCCACCACGTACCGGTACAACCAGGACGGCACACCCCTCACGACGACAGACCCCGCCGAGGGCGGACTAGCCTCCGAACTGCTCCGCTACGCGTACAGCGTGAACGGGCACCTGACCAGCTTCGGGGGAAAGAGCTCGTACCTCATCGGCAACGTGTACAGCGCCATCGGCCAACTCGTCGACTACGGCCGCGCGGCGACCACGAGCCTGGACTCCACCTACGGCTACGACCCCGCCAACGGTGCGATCACCGAGATCAAGGAAGGCACCACGGTCTCGGGAACCTACACGGTTGTCGCTGACCGCAACTACGTCCACGACAACGGCGGCAACGTCACCTCGGTGACCACCACGGGCACAGCCGCCACCGACACACAGTGCTTCAGCTACGACTACTTGCGTGACATGACCTCGGCGTGGACGCCATCCTCCAACAGTTGCGCGGCCGCGCCGACGAGCACCACGATTGGCGGCCCCGCACCCTACTGGTCCACTTACGCCATCGACCCGGCGACCGGCAACCGGACAAGCAGCGCCACGAACCCGACGACCGGGACCGGCACCGCCACGACCGACACGTACACCTACCCTGCTGCGGGGGCCGCCAGGCCGCACGCCGTGCAGTCCGTCGCCCACACCACGGGAACCACAACCACGACCAGCACATACGGGTACGACGCGTCCGGGAACACCACCACACGTCCCGCCCAGACGCTCACCTACGACGCGACCGGGAAACTCGGCACAGTCACCGCCGGCGCGGTCACGCAGTCCAACGTCTACGACGCGTCCGGCTCGCTGCTGCTCCAGACGGACGCCACCACCGGCTCCACCCTCTACCTTGGTGACACCGAGCTGCACGTGGCGCCGGGATCCACGACGGCGTCCGCTGTCCGCACTTACGCTCCCCTCGGGACTCCCATCGCCGAACGCACCACGGTGGCTGGAGTGTCCGGGAGCGTGGCGACCTGGGTGACCACGAACATCGACGGCACGGCGGACTTGGAGGCCGCAGTCACGACCGGCGCGGTCACACGTCGGTACGCCGACCCCTATGGGATCACCCGGGGGACGACCGCCACCTGGTCCAGCAGCCACGGGTACCTGAACGCCCCGACATCGTCCCTGTCCGGTCTCACCCAGCTGGGCGCCCGCGCCTACGACATGGCCCTAGGGAAGTTCCTCTCCGTGGACACCGTGCTTGCGCCGTACAACCCACAACAGAACAACGGCTACGCCTACAGTGCGAACAGCCCAGTGACGTTCACGGACCCGTCTGGGAATTGCTACACGGTGGACGACTATGTGTGCAGCGGCAGTAGATCGAGGTCGACGGCACCCAGCACTTCAGGGACGGCTACCAGCGCCGCCCCCGCGGCAGGAAACGGAAGCGGAAAGCGCTCCGGATGCGTCTCGGTGAATCCCAGCTCGTGTCAGCCGCATGCCGCTCAGCCGAACAGGACCGCGGGCGGAACTGTGGGCAAGTCACTTTCGGTGCCCGCGAACGTGCCCTACTCCAACTTCGTGCGCAAAACGGAGGCGTACTTGGTCTACGACGCAGTTATGATGCCTTACAACTACTGCATGGCGATAGGCAGATGTCCTCTCGCTATGTTGCCGGACGAGGACATTGCAGCTCTAGCTCCCGAGACGATTGCGCGGGCGACGATTCGGCCGGAGCAGATAGTCGGGCCAGATGGCATAATTCTACCGGGCGTGCCGTCAGGTGTGGTTGGCACTCTGGTCCGGACTGGGAAAGGACTGGAATACAAGTTCCCCCAAGGGACACCGGGACTGGACGCTAGAGTATCTTCCGTGCGCATCATGGACCCTGTCCTTTCTGGACGCTATACACATGTAAATGGCTATGCGGCATATTCGAACGTAAAGGGGCAGACCGTGAATCCCCTGACGGGGAGAGGCGTAACTCCCGAAGATCCATTCGCACATATTGATTTGGGGAACTAATGCTGACAGTGGAATCGGTCTTTCTCCAGGAAGTTCCTCTCGCGAACGTCAACGAGTCCGCTCCAAACGTGCTGGAGCTCGATGACGAATTGTTCGAGACCTGCTTTGCCGGCATGAAGTTCGACGCTGTCCACTTGCGATGGGGCCTCTTGTTCGACCTGAGGACCAGTCTCAATTTTGTGGGGACAGGCTCCAACACGGGTCTCCTGGTGCTTGACGGCGTGACGAAGTTGACGTGGTCTGCAAGTCTTTTCCCCTCCGAAACTCGGGCATGGATAGTCATGGGTTCCAGGGTCGAAGGGGATTCTCCCGGAGTGTCAATCGAAATCGGGTTCACTGGCGCGACGGAGTACTTGGCCGTTGAAGCGACGCGAGGGGCATTTTACGCGTTGACGCTGACGGGACTTGGTCGAATCCAGCCGGATTTCGTCGATGAATCCGATGCCAACGTAATCGCGGGGATGCCAGCTTGGGACCGGGAGTGCGAACTACAATCGGTGACCGTTTCCAGGAATGGTTGGTGACGTCTAGTCGGACAAGCGTGCACCACGGATCGAGGCACCCGAACAACCTCAAGAGGAACCCTTTACGGAACACGACGGTGCTATGACGGAGTATGTTTGCCCGGTATGTGGTTGGCCTCACCTGACCGAGCAACCACGTTCGGAGGCCAGTGGCGGATCGTACGAGATCTGCTGGAGTTGCGGCTTCGAGTTCGGCGTCACCGATGATGACCTTGGGTTTACCTACGATGTATGGCGTCGACAGTGGTTGAGTCGGGGCATGCCTTGGGCGAGCGAGACCCTCCGACCGCCTCCTAAGGATTGGGATCCAGCTGCACAAGTCCGCGGTATCGGGGTCGTTGAATGAGCTTCAACGCGGAATATTGATCGTCCGCAGTCGGGCCGGATGGCGTTGTGTTGACATTGTTGGGCGACAAATTCGCGCCCTGACCTCGCTATTCGGGGATGGTCTGGGACTCTTTACGCAATGAACAAGAAGCAGCTCAGAGGCCGTTGGATGAGTGTTGAGGGCCGGACACTTGCGACGGAGGTGGCGTTCCGGCTTGTGTCCGGAGAGTCATTTGAGGGTCTCGATGTTGGAACGCACGACGGTCGGGTGGATCTTCGGGGCTTCGGCTTGCCGTCGCCCGAGGTTGTCGGTCATGTCGAGGTCGGTGGGATGACGGCCGCGATTCTGGACGGCACCCTTTCATTTCGTGACACCCGGTGGGAAGGCCTAGACCTAAGCTTTGCGATTCTTCCGAGTCTGCGGTTCTTTGACGCCGAGATCACGGATTGCCTCTTTGACGAAGCGCATTGTGCTGATTGGCGACTATGGCAGACACACGTATCTCGGTGCAGTTTCGTCCGGTGCAACTTGCGCGATTCCTCCCTCGGAATCAACGACGAGCGACCGGACACGTGGACCCAGATCGTCTTCGACCGCGCCGATCTGCGTGGTGTTGCCTTGCAGGCAGCGTCCTTCGTCGAGTGCGACTTCAACAATGTGAGACTCCAAGGGCTTCAGTTCGAGGGCTGCAGCCTGGACCGAGTCCGTTTCTCGGGTGTGCTCCGCGACGTCCTCTTCGACTTTAGAGAAGTTCCGGATCGCAAGGCTCCGGAAGACATGCGCCACGTGGATTTCTCAGGCGCGAAATTCGAAAATGTGGAGTTCCGCGGGTGTCACTTTGACGGAGTGACCTTTCCGGATGACCCCCAGATTCGGTTGATCCCGAATTTTCCCAGCGTGGCGAGACGCCAACTTGAACTCTTGGAGGGTAACGACTCGAACGACGCAATTCGACTGAGGTCGGTCTTCAACGGTCAGCTGCGAGCGCGGCAGAGGGAGGACGCGACGGGGGTGTTCAACCGGCGGGATGAGCTGGAGTGGGGCGGGGAGTCCATGGCTGTCCTTTCCGAGTCGACCCTTCTTCAAGCCCTTGCGGAGTCACAGGCTGACGCGTGAATCGAGGTGCCGGCCCGGCACGAGGTCGTGGGTCGGAGGACGAACTCGGATCTTCGACGGCTTGAACTGCGAGACGATCTCGGAGGTCAAGAACGTCGCCAGTCAGGCGTCAGCTCAGCAGCTGAAGGACAGCCTCGCGCACACCCAAGGGAATGATCTTCGTTTCGACCTCTTCATGCGTCCGGGTACGGCTACCTATCTCACCGGCCCGCTCCAAGATGCCATCCGCGGTGGCCAGATCAACCTGAGGTTTATCCCGTGAGCAAACAGAAGAAGCCGTCCCAAGGCATTACGGCCGCTGAGTTGATGGCCCAGCTGGCTGGCGACCAGGAGTATCAGCGCAAGAAGGAGCTCTTCGACGCCGAGTTGCAGGAGCGGGTAAGTGCGCTACGCAGGCTGAGTCTCCCATCGTGAAAGACCTGCGCAGTGCGGGAGTCGAGGTGAATTCCGTCTGGGACCTGGTCAACACCGCCGATCCTTATCCGAAAGCTCTACCGATCCTGCTCGACCACCTGCAGCGCGGCGGCTATCCGGACCGGATCATGGAGAGCCTTGGGCGGGCGCTGGGAGTGGGGCCGGCAGCATCCGTCTGGGAGACGCTATGACAGCTCTACTTGGCCGCTCCGGGCCCCGGCGAGGAGGAAGGGCTGGCCGTCGCGCTTGCCGCCTCTGCCACCGTTGATCACCTCGACGCTCTGATCGCCCTGCTGGACGAGACCAGCCGCGGCAGCACTCGCATCCACTTCCTGCGCCCGATCAAGAGGGTCGGTGGCAGGCGGGGACTCGACGTTCTCACGTCCCTGAAGGACGATCCGCTGTTCGGAAAGGAAGCGCGTGCTCTGTTGAAGAGCAGAGCTCGCTGATCGATGGTCTGAACTTCTCGCCTTTCACAGAGGAAGTCCTTGCGGAAGAACTCACGGTAGAAACAGCAACCGTCGCAGAAGAGGGAGCCAGCGTCGCGGTCAGCGTCGAGACGGCCGTCACGGCGCTTGGGGCGGGAGACGTACGCGGCCTGGGACTCTGGTCCGGGCTTTGAAAAAGTGTTCACCCTAGAAGCCGATGGTCGGGTTGATGCGATCAACTTCGAGACCCGCAAGGTAGGCGAGCTGCAGCCGAACAACCCTCGTCAGATCCGACTGGGTGGGAAGCAGTTGGACAGCTACATTGCGAAGCTCAACGCAGGGTACCCAGGTGCGACATGGACCGGCAGGCTGGTAACGTACGGACCATGAGTGACCGCAACGTCATCCAGACAGCCTTCGACGAATTTGCGAAAACGGCAGGTTGCTCGAAAAAGTCGGGCTCCTGGTACCGGCGAAGCTCCGAGACGATTCTTGTGCTCAACCTTCAGAAGTCGCAGAACGGGCTCCAGTACTACGTCAATGTGGCGCTCTGGCTACGCGCGCTCGGCGACGAGGAATCGCCGAAGGAGAACAAGTGCCAGATCCGAACTCGACTCACTCGGCTCCTGCCAGCCGACCTCGAGAAGCGTCTGACGGAGCTGCTGGACCTCGACAGCGACCTTGATCAGATGAGCCGGAAGGAGGGGCTGCTCGACTTGCTCCGCGAACATCTCCTCCCTCTTATGGAGGCCAGCTCGTCGCTGGAGGGCCTGCGATCAGGCGACGGTCAGGATCTGATCCGAAAGTCGCTCGTCACCGGCCCTGGGCAAAAGTTGCTCGCTGGTGGCAGCTGAGGTCAGGGTCGGCGGACCGCCGGTGGCTCGACTGCGGTCTTGCCCGGCTTGCCGATCTGACCGCCCAGGCCCAACTCCGGACGCGCAGTTCACAGTGCAGGTTGAGGACTACGACCTGTCGCCCTCCCAACTGGGGCCGATCCATGAGACTCGCATCGTCGCCAATGACCCGTCCGGCGTCGTCATACCGCGAGTCAGTCCATAGGATGGCGGTGTGTTGACATTGCTGGGCGACAAATTTGCGCCCCTGACCTCACGGATTGGCTTGCTCCGTCTGCCGCTGTCGGAGGCGACCGAGGCGTTCCGTGTCTGGCGGGACCGCCTCTACGGTCCCGTCACGATGGATCCCCTCGAGGGCAGTCTCGAGCGAATCCTTCCTCGTCTCGAGCCTCTAACCAACGACAATGCGCGGGATCTTCTCGTGGGAACGTCGAATCCTGAGTGGACGGCCGTCTTCGATTCCGGATTCGCAGGCGGAAATCAGATCTCGACAGTGGGTCACATCGCGCAAACGGTCCTATGCCAAGGGCTGGTCGTCCAGTCAGTACCGGACACAATCGGCAGGGGTTCGGAAGATTCGGGGCGGTTCGGGGCATTGCAGTTCCAGATGCTCAGCCCACTGAGAACCCATTTCCTCAATCATGTCCGGGCCGTCGGCGTAACCCATGACGACAGCCGGTGGCGTTTTGGCGCGACGGGTACGGTTCAGGACTTCGAGCAGGTGGAGGCGTATGAGAAGCGTTCCGTTCGTTCCAGGTTCACCGAGCAGATGATGGTCGACTACTGCGCGGCTCTCGGGCTGCGACCGTTCGACGCCGATTTCTACCCGGGGCCCGCGTCGCTCATCACCAACCCCAACCCGCCGCTGCCGCACGCGCTCGTCTTGAGTCTCGCTCAGGCGCGTGCCCGACTGGGTATCTAGCTGGTAGAAGGGGAGTCCGTAGTTCAATGATCGTTCGCTGTATTGCCAACTCCGCTGTCGCGTTGCCGGCCGTCAACATTGACCCTCGGCGCGGGTTTGACCGTTCTACCGAGTTCCCACTGACGGTTGGCCGCGACTACCCCGTCTTCGCGATTACGGTATTTTTGGGGTCGGCCTGGTACTACATCCTCAATGATGATGGGCATGATTGGCCGACCTCGACTCCCTCTGCGCTGTTTGATGTCACAGACGGATCCCTACCGGCGAGTTGGATCGTGGGCTACAACCGCTTCACGGTCGAGGAACAGTTCCCGCTTATCTCGTTCCCGGAATGGGCGGATGATCGAGGATTTTATGAACGACTCTTGGACAGGGAGCCCAACGCGGTTCAAGTGTTTACGGCCCGTCGGCGCGAAGTGGAGGAGGCCGGCCTATGAGCCGTTCGTCGTCCGTTCGACCGTGCGCCTTGGACCGGTCGTTTCGCGGGTTATGCACCAGGACGGGCAGGCCCAACGAGTTTGGCGGAGGCGCGTCCTTCGGGAGGTCTGGCGGGGGAAGGGGTCCACGTTGCACTGCGCGAGTGGTGACCGGAGGCCCTGGTAAGGATTGGTCCGCACCCGACCATTGCGGGACGGTCAGATCGTGGCCATCGTGAGCCAGTGGATCGACCTGCCTCGAGCCTTGCTGGCTGCGGGGCCGGCGGAGCCGTATCTCGTGACCGAGGAGCGTTCTTCAGAGCTTTTCGAATTTCTGAATGCTGCCGGCGCGACGTGGGTGACGGTTGACGTCGCGAGTGCCGCGGGCACAGGCGCGGTGATCGACGCATTGAAGAGTCGCCTGCCGTTTCCTGATTGGTGTGCCTCGAGTTGGGATTCACTGGAGAACGCATTTGAGGAGATCCGGCAGAGTTGGAGCTTTCCGCTGGTCATCGTCTTCCGGGGGCTGTGTTCGGCCCTGGAGACAAGGCCGCACCTAGGGCTAGAAGTCGTGGTCCGCCTCAGTGAGCTCTGTCAAGCATTTTCAGTTGCGGGCGATCAGGTAACCGTGATTTACGTCGACCGCTGGGCTGTAGAGCCACGGTTGCCGGGTCACGTTTCGTCTTAGAGCCAAGATTGACTTCCTATGATGACTGAACTGGAGAAGTGGGCCCTTATCGAAGGTCTCGATGATTGGGTCGCCCTCGCGTTCATCGACGCCAGGACTCGACGTATGGCTCCGTCGGCCGACGATGGACAGCGTGAACAACAGGTGGCCCGTGCAGCCTTGTCGCTAGTCGGCCAAGGTCTCATGGACGTGGGCGCAGTTCAGGAGCACGTGGGTTTTGTAGCCTGGGAAGGGCCGCGTGAAGGCTGGTCAGACCGGATGCGAGCCGAGATTGAATCCGGTGATATTGATTCGTGGGGGTGGGGGATCTGGCTCACGCTTACCGAGGCTGGCGAACAAGTCGCTGCCGAGCTTCTTCCGACGCGCGATGCTACATAGAAACGTCGGGCAGGGTCAGACCTTGAGCAAGAGTGCTCAACAATAGAAGGAAACGCGTCTGCCGCGTGTCCAGCAATGGGCAAGAAGTTCTTCCTAAGGACTCGCAATTTATGACCGCAATCCGTGACCACTTGCCCCTCCCTCTCGATGATCTCGCCAGCCATCTGGAGGCGCACGGTTTCATCCTCACCGAGGACGTCCAAGAGCCCGTCTCCTTCGGGGACGGGGTACTGGAGTGGGCTCACAAGGGGCGTGCGTGGATTCGTTTCGTGAAGGATCGCGGGCGGTGGTGGATCGAGCTCGGAATGGTTCGAGGGTCCTTGTTCTCTCCGCAGGTTTGCGCGGCCCTCGTCGATGGCACTTGGGCGACGCCACAAGCGTTGAATGTCGAGGAGCAGGCGAACGAGGTGGTTCGATACCTGGGCGAGTTCCTGACGATGCTGGACGAAAAAGATAACGGGGTCCTGGAGACCAATCTCGGCGAAATCCAATCGAGAGCGGCCGAGGAACGGAGTCGCCAGCTGGGCTGGTAGACGGAGTTGGGCAGGGTGTGTGCGTGGCAGTTTCCGTCCTAAGGCTCGTCGAGAGTGGCAAATCTGACGCATCTAATTCTTGTGTGGCGGGACGGTCAACGGTTTACGATCAAGCCATGAGCGATGACTTGGTGAAGTTCGCGATCCCGGCGGAGTTTGTCACGGCGCGGGTTCTGGTGACGCCAGGTGAGTTGGTTCATGGCTACCGTCACGGGTGGCTCAGTGATCGAGCGGTCGTTGACGTGGCCTTGGCCGCCTTCGATGCTGGCGCGGGCTTGCCTTCAGCGGTGGAGGAACTCGCGTTGCTGTTGTCCGACGACCTCGGCCGGGCACCTGAGCTCGTGGAGGATCTCGCTCGGTCCTCCGTCGACGAGCCGAACCCTGGCGAAGTGTGGCTGTTTCTGGCTCTTGCGTGGGTGTTCGAGCACCGCTCAGAGTATTTGGAGCCGTTCGAGGTGGTCGAGATGCTGTACGCGGACTTCGACTACCCGGAGGAGATTGAAGGACTGGTCCGTTTCATGCCCAGGCCTCAGGGTTCGGCGAGCCGGTATGGCGCTATCGAACAGAGGTGGGATGACTTCGTGAGTCGCAAGTCCGCCCAATATCGGGCTCGAGGATCCCAGCCCGCCCTGGCGCCTCATAACGAACGCGGCCACCCGTGAGACTCCTTGCTCGTGGCAGTTCAGCTCAGCCCGCTCGGCTGGGTTACAGGGGAGGCTTAAGCGGTCACGCCCGATGCCACAAGGTGCCGGTCGTGTGGGATCGGTGATCGAGATGCGCGACTATTGGACCATCGCCGGATTTGCGGGGCTCTACCTTGAGGACAGTTGGGTTCTCCACATCGTCGCGCGGCCGGGCGTCCTCGAGTTCGTCGTGGATCTAGTGTTGCAGGAGTCCCACCCGTCTTATGAAGCGCCTCAAACTGGCGAGCAATACTGCTATCGCCGTGGGGTTATCCGGTTCGACACGGTCTCCTCACTGGATTGGAAAGGGCAAGGGGCGGTGCCGGCGGTTGACGCAACGGGCGAGCCGGACTACGGCTCGATTGACGCTCTCGAGGCGAGCGAGGATGGCTACGTGCTAGAGGGGGACTTCGGTCGAATTGCGGTGACATCCGCCGCGCCGTCCGGAGTTTTTGGAGAATGCGATGAAATCTGAGATTGAATTGGCCCATACGTCCAACCCCGGTCACATGTGGCACTTCGCGGGGTCCAAGGAGTCAGCGATGTCGATTGTGAAATCGTTTGAAATTGACGGCTTCCTCGTTCGCGTCGTTCGCGGAGCTGAATGCCGGACAAAGAGTGCGCTGCTGAAGGAATTCTCTACCGCGCTGGAGTTCCCTGACTATTTCGGCGGCAACTGGGACGCGTGGTGGGAATGTATGACTGACCTCGATTGGTTCCCTCCGACGCGCGGCTTCGTAGTGGTGATCATCGAATCGGGAGAGTTCCTGTCAGGCTCGACGACCAAAGATTTGAAGATCGCCATTGAAGGCCTCGTATCAGCAATTGACTTGTGGGGAAAGGGCGCTTCGGAGGCCGACCCCTATCGTGAGCAACCGCCGACGCCGCTACACGTTATGTTCCAGGAGTCGACACCTGCGAGCGATTCAATCATGCGTCGATGTCTTGACGTTCTTCCGACTAACCCGTTTCGCGAACTGGAGGTCCGCTAGAACGCTGCCCGCGTACGAAAGCATCAACTACTCGAAGGGGGCGACACCATGGGCAACAAGTCGCGGCCGGCCGTCTACGGAGGCGAGGGAGGCGAGATGGTAGGAGCGGACGAATATGACGAGGCCACGTTCGTGCGCCGGCTGGAGCAGTTCGACAGGTCTTCGAAGACGGCCTTTGCGGCGGCATGTGCGGAGCGAATTTGGCCTTTGATCGAGCGCTATGCAGCAGTCATGGTGGTTCCTGCAGGCCAAGTCGTGGCCTTGAGGGCTGGCCTCGACGCGGTGTGGCGTAGCTGTACGGGAAGTTCGGAGGACATCGCTAGCGTCCAGGTGCTGGCCGAGTCCATGGTCCCCGGGTGTCGGCGGCCATGACAAGCTGCCCATAGGCGGCCATGGAACTGCCCGCTGACGGCCAGTAGAACTGCCCGCTGGTGGCCATGAGATCTGCCCACTTCC
>NZ_SOFR01000080.1:0-58015 GCF_004402735.1 Cryobacterium sp. MDB1-18-1
CCTCAAATGTGTACGCGGGAGAAGTGTCACCACCAAACACGCCCGAATGGTCACCGATCTATTGATGCAGAACTGTCACCGATGTCCTGAGACATAACACTCAAGAGCCCCTAAACGGTCTCTCGGAGGGCCCAACTCCCGCGGAATTACGCGGAAGTTCGGCGCCGAATGATGGTGCCCCCGCTGGGACTCGAACCCAGACTGTGACGATTTTAAGTCGTCTGCCTCTGCCATTGGGCTACGGGGGCGCGTCCGAGTACATCCGGGCTGAGCGAACTCAGTCCGAACAGACTCCGACGCTTCAAGCGTAGGTGCTGCCGGAGCAGCCGCTTACTTGACGGGCGTGGTCGCCTCGGTCGCGGCATCCGCTGCCACGATCGCCGGTGCGGCGGCGGGAGCCTTGACCGGCGTCTTGCGCGGCGCGCGGGGCGCCGTGACCTTGGCGGCGGGGGCTGCCGCGGCAGCCGCTGCCGGCACGGTGACCGGTGCCGGGGGCGTGACCGCAGCGGATGCGGCCTTCGCCGGCGCCGCGGCACCCGCGGCGGGCTTCGGGCGGGAGGCGAACTCGACGAACACGGCGCGCGGGGTCTCGACGGCGGCGAGGGACACGATGTCGCGACCGAGGAAGAAGTTGTTCACCCAGCCCCAGACGACGCGCAGCTTGCGCTCCCAGCTCGGCATGGCGAGGCCGTGGTAGCCGCGGTGCGCGATCCAGGCCAGCGGGCCCTTGATGGCCAGTTTGCCGGACTGGAAGACACCCTGTCCGACACCGAGACCGGCGACGGCGCCCAGGTTCTTGTGGATGTAGTCCTTGGGGCCCTCGCCGCGGAGGACGGCGACGATGTTCTTGGCCATGAGCTTGCCCTGACGCACGGCGTGCTGGGCGTTGGGAACGCAGAAGCCGCCCACTCCCCCGCCACTGAGGTCGGGGACGGCGGTGATGTCGCCGGCGCCCCAGGCGTCTTCGATGATCTCGTCTGCGGTGCCGACGCGGAGGTCGGGGCGCACCTGCAGGCGGCCGCGCTCCTCGATGGGGAGGTCGGTGTGACGCACGATGCCGGGGTTCGCCATCACGCCAGCAGTCCAGACGATCATGTCGGTCTCGAACTTCTCGCCGGTGGAGAGCTCGACGACACCGTCGACGGCGCTCGTCAGCTGGGTGTTGAGGTGGATCTTCGCACCGCGCTTGTCGAGGTTGTCGATGACCCAGAGGCTCGTCGGCACGGACACCTCTGGCATGATCCGGCCCATCGCCTCGACGAGGTGGAACTGGATGTCGTCGAACCCGATCTGCGGGTAGGACTTGAGCAGCGAGGTCGCGAACGAGCGCAGTTCGGCGAAGACCTCGATGCCGGCGAAGCCGCCGCCGATGACGACGAAGGTGAGCAGGCGGTCGCGCTCGGGTCCGGCGGGGAGCAGGGAGGCCTTGTCAAAGTTGGTGAGCACGGTGTCGCGGATGGCGACGGCTTCCTCGATGGTCTTGAGTCCGAGCGCCTGGTCGGCGACCCCGGGGATCGGGAAGGTGCGCGAGACGGCTCCTGCGGTGACGACGACGATGTCGTAGTTGAACTCATACGGCTCGCCGACCGGCGGGGTGATCGTCGCGGTCTTCGACGCGTGGTCGATGTGGGTGACCTTCGCGGTGACGACGTTCGTCTTCGAGAGGTGGCGACGGTGCGCGACCACGGCGTGGCGGGCTTCGATCGAGCCGGCGGCAACCTCGGGGAGGAAGGGCTGGTAGGTCATGTACGGGAGGGGGTCGACCATGGTGACCTCGGCCTCGCCTTTTCGCAGCCACTTCTCAAGCTTCCAGGCGGTGTAGAAGCCCGCGTAGCCGCCACCGACAATGAGAATTTTTGGCACGATAAGGGTCCTCCTACATGATGGAATATGCGAAAACTTACCGATTCGATCGATTTCGCTTGAGCCGCCGAAGAGCACCTATGCCGAACAGCGTTACTAGGATAGCAAACCCCAACAGAACGAGAAGCGGAACGGTGATATAGGTCAGGGTCAGCTCGGTCGGCAGCCAGGGACTCGCGGCGGTGTCGGTCGGCAGCGGCGGGTCGCTGCTCGGCACGGCGCGGGCAACGGGTGCGGCCGTCGGCGCGGCTGTCGGGACGGTGTCGATGCGCCGGTGCAGGTGAATCCAGTCCTGGAGCAGGGCCGTCGGCGTCGGAGACGTCGAGGGCGCCACGGACGCGGTGACCGCGGCGGCCGCGTCGATCAGGCCGTTGCCGTAGACGGGGCTGGGGACGACGTGGCCGTTCGGGTTGGCGGTCGCGATCACCCGGTTCATCACCTCGGCGGCGTTGAGCTTCGGGTAGGCGGCGCGCACGAGGGCGACGAGGCCGGAGACGATCGGGGCGGAGGCGCTCGTGCCGCTCCACTGCACGTACCCGCCGTTCGGCACCACGCCGACGAGTTGTTCGCTCGGGGCGGCGACGGCGATCGTGATGCCCTGTGAGGAGGCGTCGAAGCTCGCGGTCTTGTTGCGATCGACGCCCCCGACGGTGAGCACGCCGGGGATCGTCGCCGGGGCGCCGACCTCCGTGGTGCCGCTCCCCCGGTTTCCGGCCGCGGCCACGACGACGACGTCATGCTGGAACGCGTACAGGAAGGCGTCGTCCCAGCTCGACGGCCAGTCCAGGGTGTTCCGGGTCAGCGACATGTTGATCACGTCGGCGCCGTGGTCGACGGCCCAGCGGATGCCTGCCGCGATCTGGTCGTCGTTGCTGAGCTTTGCGCCGCTGCTCCCGAACGCGACCGACACCGCGAGAATGGACGCCTCGGGTGCCACGCCGATGACTCCTGTCCCGTCCGCGGAACCGCGGCCAGCCATCAGGGAGGCGACCAGGGTGCCGTGCTCGCTGCCGTCCCCCACGGGGGTCTGGCCGTTACTCGAGCCCAGGCCCGAGACATCCGTGCCACCGACGACGGCGCCGGCGAGTTCGGGGACGCTCGTGCTCACCCCGGTGTCGATCACGGCGACCGTCACGCCGGCGCCCTTGGTCGTCGCCCAGGCCTGCGTGAAACCGTAATCGTTGAGCCAGTACTCGAGGTCGCGCACCTGGTCGGCGTGCGCGGGTGCCGCGTCGCCGACGACGGAGGCGCCTCCCAGAACAATGGTCAGCGCCACCGCGAGCGCGGCGCCGAGGCGCCGCTGCAGCAGGGAACGGGTCACGCGTCCGCCGCGGAATAGTCGAGGCACTCGCAGACGGCCGGGGTCCAGGCTGCCCGCGCGAGCGCGAGGTCACCGATCGGGTTGACGCCCGGGCCTGCGGCGAGCGAGTGTGCGGCGAGGGCGTGCAGACACTTGACCCGGTCGGGCATGCCGCCTGAGGAGATGCCGGCGATCTCGGGTACGTCGCCGAGCATGGCGCGATCGGCGAGGAATCCCGCGTGGGCGCGGCGGTACCGGTCGTGGACGGCCTCATCGTCGGCGAGCAGCTGGTTGAACTCGTTCATCACCTGGGTCGCCTCGAGGAAGGACAGCGCAGCGGTCGCGGCCGGGTGGGTCAGGTAGTAGAGAGTGGGGAACGGCGTGCCGTCGCTCAGCCGGGGTGCGGTGGCGACGACGGTGGGAGCTCCGCACACGCAGCGCGCCGCGATACCGACGGCGTCGCGGGCCGGGCGGCCGAGCTGTGCGCTGACGATCTTCAGGTCGTCGGCGGTGACGGGCGCGAACGGCGGCCGGGTCACTGGGTGGCCTGGGGGGCGAGGCCGGCGGTCATGACGGAAGCGAACATGGACGATACCCAATCGATGTCGGTGTTCTGGATGGCCGTGGTCGCGGCGGGCGCGGCTGCAGCGGCGGCCGGCAGCGGCAGGTCGTTGATCACGAGGAAGCTCACGTCGCCCGGCAGCACATAGGACAGCCGGGCGCGGGCCTGGGTCGTGACGTAGGTGCGGTCGTTCCAGCGCTCCCGCTCGGTCTTGAGCTGGTCGACGGTGGTCTGCTGGGCAGACACGTCGGCGGTGAGCCGGCTGATTTCCTGCTGCTGCTCACCGTAGGTGCGGAGGCCGGGGGCGAGCACGACGACCGCGAGGATGAGGATGCCCATCATCATGAGCGAGAACCCGGACAGGCGCAGGCCGCGAAGCCAGCCACTCATCGGGGTCTCGTCGAGGCCGAGCGCGACGGGCTGCCGTTCGGTGCGTTTCGCGGCCATGGCAACTCCTTTCGCCGGATCCTCGCCGGTTCTCACCGGATAAAAAACAGAGCTCTCGAAGCGCGGGATTCACCCCGCGCTTCGAGAGCTCCAGTCGAAACTAGGCCTTGAAACGGGGGAAGGCAGAGCGGCCCGCGTACACGGCGGCCTCGCCCAGCTCCTCTTCGATCCTCAGCAGCTGATTGTACTTGGCAACGCGCTCGGAGCGGGCAGGCGCTCCGGTCTTGATCTGGCCGGCATCCGTCGCGACCGCGAGGTCGGCGATGAAGGTGTCTTCGGTCTCACCGGAGCGGTGCGAGATGACGGTCGTGTAGCCGGCGCGCTGCGCGAGCGCAACGGCGTCGAGCGTCTCGGTGAGGGTACCGATCTGGTTGACCTTGACGAGGATGGAGTTGGCCGTGCCGAGGGCCAGGCCCTTGGCAAGACGCTCCGGGTTGGTCACGAACAGGTCGTCTCCGACGATCTGCACGAGGCCGCCGATTTCGGCGGTGAGGTGCACGTAGCCGTCCCAGTCGTCTTCCTCGAGCGGGTCTTCGATCGACACGAGCGGGTAGGACTTGACGAGGTCGACGTAGTACGCGGACAGCTCCTGGGCAGAGAGTTCCTTGCCCTCGAAGTGGTAGACGCCGTCCTTGTAGAACTCGGACGCGGCGCAGTCGAGTGCCAGGCCGATGTCCTTGCCGGGCGTGTAGCCGGCGTTGGTGATGGCTTCAACGATGAGGTCGAGTGCCGCACGGTTGCTCGGGAGGTTCGGAGCGAATCCACCCTCGTCGCCGAGGCCGGTGGAGAGGCCCTTCGACTTGAGCAGGGCCTTCAGGGCGTGGTACGTCTCGGTGCCCCAGCGGAGGCCCTCGGCGAAGGACTCGGCACCGAGCGGGACAACCATGAATTCCTGGATGTCCACGTCGTTGTCGGCGTGCGAGCCACCGTTGATGATGTTCATCATCGGGACCGGAAGGGTGTGCGCGTTCGGGCCACCGAGGTAGCGGAACAGGGGCAGGCCGGCCGAGGTGGCTGCGGCCTTGGCGACGGCCAGGCTCACGCCGAGGATGGCGTTGGCGCCGACGCGGTGCTTGTTCTCGGTGCCGTCGGTTTCGATAAGTACGGCGTCGACGATGCGCTGGTCGGTGGCGTCGAGGTCCTCGACTGCCGGGCCGAGCTCGTCGATAACGGCGTCGACGGCCTTGAGGACGCCCTTGCCGAGGTAACGCGACTTGTCGCCGTCGTGAAGTTCATAAGCTTCGAACGCACCGGTGGATGCGCCCGACGGAACGGCGGCACGGCTTACGGAGCCGTCATCAAGCAATACCTCGACCTCGACGGTCGGGTTGCCTCTGGAGTCGAGAATCTCGCGCGCTACTACTGCCTCAATGAGAGCCACAGCTATCTCCTGTTTCCTGTTATTTCCTAATGGGTGGGGTGTTGGTATGGGGGGAACGTGCAGGAAGACGACACTGTGTTCCAATCATGTAACAGTCTAGCGACGGAGGCTCCGAGCGCGGGAATCAGCCCGCGAGCGGGCGGAAGTCGAGCGCGGCGGCATCCGCTGTTTCATCGGTGACGAAGGCGTACCGCCCGTAGCCCGCCTCGGCGGCGCGACCGAGCAGGGCCTTGAGGTTCTTGGTGCGGTGCTCGAGCCGCACCCGCAGGCCCTCGGCGACGAGTGCGGTCTTCAGGGCGACGAGGCGGCCGGGAGCCGCGTCCTTCTCGTGAATGAGCACAACGGCGTTCTCGGCGGATGCACCGGTGCCGCCGAGCAGGTCGACGATGCGTTCGAAGCCGATCGAGAAGCCGCAGGCGGGAACGTCGACGCCGAGGAATCGGCCGATCATGCCGTCGTACCGGCCGCCGCCTCCGAGCGAGTAGCCGAGATCGGGGTGAGCGATCTCGAAGATCGTTCCGGTGTAGTAGCCCATACCGCGCACGAGCGTCGGGTCGAAGACGAGGTCGGCGCCGGGGAGCGCGTCGCGGAGGGCGAGCAGGTCGGCGTATGCGACCGGGTCGAGCCAGGTGGGTGCTGCGGACGCATCGGTCTCGCCGGCCGAGCCGAGCAGGTCCCAGCCGGCGGAGGCGATCGAGCGGAGGGTCTCCGCGATGCCGTCGGTGGGGATGCCGAGGCCGTCGAGTTCGGTGACGACGCCGTCGACGCCGATCTTGTCGAGCTTGTCGATCGTGATCAGGGCCCGCTCGAACAGATCCGCAGGGACCTGCCAGTACGCGAGCAGGGCGGTCAGGATGCGGCGGTCGTTGATGCGCACCGAGCAGCCGGTGAGGCCGAGGGCGTCGAGGGCGGCCATCGTCGCCGTGATGAGTTCGATCTCGGCGAGCGGGCCCGCCTCGCCGATGATGTCGATGTCGCACTGCACGAACTGGCGGTACCGGCCCTTCTGCGGGCGTTCGGCCCGCCAGACCGGGGCGATCTGGATCGCCCGGAACACCGTGGGCAGGGCGGCGCGGTGCGTCGCGTAGAACCGGGCGAGCGGGACGGTGAGGTCGAAGCGGAGGCCGAGGTCGGCGAGGCCGAGCAGGTCGCCGGACTCCGCGGCGGCGAGGGCGTCGGCAGGGGCGAGGCCGCGCTTGAGCACAGCGAAGCCGAGCTTCTCGTTGTCGCCGCCGAGGCCGGAGTGCAGCCGGGCGGAGTCTTCCATGACCGGGGTCTCGATCTCGTCGAAGCCGTGCGCGGCGAAACTGCGCCGGATCACGCCGAGCGCGTGCTCGCGACCTGCCTTCTCAGCGGGGAGGAAGTCGCGCATGCCGCGCGGCGGGGTCACCTGTGTTGCCATGTGATCCATTGTCTCAGGTTGGGCCGGGCGGCCCGGCCCGGGGGCGGTCAGTCGTTGTCGGCGGGGAGGCCGATGATGCCGGCATCCGAGAAGTCGGTCGCGGCATCCGCTGCACCGTCGAACCCCGCACCGTCGAGCCCCGCACTGTCGAGCTCAGCGGAACGGATCTCGTCCTGGAGCCCGCGCACGGCGGTGCGCAGGGCTCGTTCGGAGTCGAGGCCGCGAGCCTTCGCCGCGGAGACGATCGCGAGCAGCAGGGGGCCGAGCTCGTCCTCGCTCTCGAGCGGGAGCGGGAAGTCGGCGCCGTCCGCATCGAGCAGCCCGATCTTCTGGGCGCGCCCGAGCACCTTGTCAGCGAGGGCGAGAGCGGGCATGCCTTGCGGGATGCCGTCGAGTACGCTCGTTCGGCCGGGCTTCTCGGTGGCCTTGAAACCGTCCCAGGCCGCGGCGACGTCGTCCGCGGTCGCGAGGTCGAGGTCTCCGAAGACGTGCGGATGCCGGCCCTCGAGTTTCCGGGTGAGGCTCGCGGCGACATCCTGCAGGTCGAAGTCCTCGCCGGCGGTGTGCGCGGCGAGGTCGGCATGGAAGAGGACCTGGTAGAGCACGTCGCCGAGTTCCTCGAGGAGTTCCTCACGGCCACCGGCCTCGATCGCCTCGACCAGCTCGTGGCTTTCCTCGAGCAGGTAGGGCACGAGGGAGGCGTGGGTCTGCTCCATGTCCCAGGGGCAGCCGCCGGGAGCGCGCAGCCGCGCGACCGTCCGGACGAGGACGTCGATCGGGGTATCGGTCCGCGGGTCGATCGGGGTGTCGATCGGGTTGGCGTCGGTCACGACTTCCTCCTGGGGTTGGGGTTCTGCGTGGTCGTCGGTGCGGCCTTGGGTGCGGCACCCGGCGCAGCGGGCTCCTCGACGGGACGGGGGAAGATCGCGGCGAGCAGGGAGCCGGCCCAGGCGATCAGGGCGGCGTCGCCGAGCGGTTCGTCGTTGATCCGCGGCATCGGCACCATGATGGCCCCGGTTGCGACGGTGTACCGCGAGCCGGGGTACATCCGCTTCAGGCGCACCTGCATCGAGTCGGCGAGGTCGGCAGAGGCGACCCGCAGGTTGGAGCCCATCGCGACGACCTCGCTCAGGCCGGCCTGCTGGGAGAGCCAGCGCAGCCGGGAGACCAGGATCAGGTTCTGCACCGGCTGCGGGGGTTCGCCGTAGCGGTCGGTGAGTTCCTCGAGCACGAGGTCGATCTGGTCCCTGGCCGCGGTCGGCGAGCTCGCCGCGGAGAGCTTCTGGTAGGCCTCGAGGCGGAGGCGCTCGCTGTCGACGTAGTCCTCGGGGATGTGCGCGTCGACGGGCAGCTCGAGCCGGAGCTCGGTCTGGCCCTCTGCGACGTCTCCGCGGAAGGCGCTCACCGCCTCTCCGATCATCCGCAGGTAGAGGTCGAAACCGACCCCGGCGATGTGCCCGGCCTGTTCGCCGCCGAGCAGGTTGCCCGCCCCGCGGATCTCGAGGTCTTTCAGGGCGACCTGCATGCCGGCGCCGAGCTCGTTGTTCGCGGCGATCGTGGAGAGCCGGTCGTGGGCGATCTCGGTGAGCGGCTTGTTCTCGTCGTAGAGGAAGTATGCGTACGCGCGCTCCCGGCCGCGGCCGACCCGGCCGCGCAGCTGGTGCAGCTGGCTCAGCCCGAACTTGTCCGCCCTGTCGATGATGATGGTGTTCGCGTTGGCGATGTCGAGGCCGGTCTCGATGATCGTCGTCGAGACGAGCACGTCGAACTTGCGCTCCCAGAAGTCGACGACGACCTGTTCGAGCTGCGCCTCGGGCAGCTGCCCGTGTGCGACGGCGATCCGGGCCTCCGGTACGAGTTCGGCGATGTGAGCGGCGATCCGGTTGATGCTCGACACCCGGTTGTGCACGACGAAGATCTGGCCTTCGCGGAGCAGCTCGCGCCGGATGGCCGCGGCGACCTGCCGGTCGGAGTACGGCCCGACGAAGGTGAGGATCGGGTGCCGGTCCTCCGGCGGGGTCGCGAGGGTCGACATCTCGCGGATGCCCGTGACCGCCATCTCAAGGGTGCGCGGGATCGGCGTCGCGCTCATGGCGAGAATGTCGACGTTGGTCTTGAGCTTCTTGAGGGCGTCCTTGTGCTCGACGCCGAACCGCTGCTCCTCATCGATGATGACGAGGCCGAGGTCCTTGAAGATGATCGACCCGGTCAGGAGCCGGTGGGTGCCGATCACCAGGTCGACCGTGCCGTCGAGGATGCCGGCGACGGTCTCCCGGGATTCCTTCTCGGTCTGGAACCGGCTCAGGGCGCGGATGTGCACGGGGAACCCGGCGAATCGCTCCTGGAAGGTCTCCATGTGCTGGCGCACCAGCAGGGTCGTCGGCACCAGGATCGCGACCTGCTTGCCGTCCTGGATCGCCTTGAATGCTGCGCGCACGGCGACCTCGGTCTTGCCGAAGCCGACGTCGCCGGAGAGGAGCCGGTCCATCGGGATGGGCCGTTCCATGTCGGCCTTGACCTCGTCGATCGTCGTGAGCTGGTCGGGGGTCTCCGCGAACGGGAACGCCTCCTCGAGCTCGCGCTGCCAGGGCGTGTCGGGCCCGAAGGCATGGCCCTTGCTCGCCATCCGTGCCGAGTAGAGCTTGACGAGCTCGACGGCGATGTCCCGCACCGCGTGCCGGGCCTTCGACTTCGCGCTCGACCAGTCGCTGCCGCCCATCTTGCTGAGCGCGGGCGCCTCACCGCCGATGTACCGGCTGACGAGGTCGAGCTGGTCGGTGGGCACGAAGAGCTTGTCGCCGGGGTGCCCGCGCTTGGACGGCGCGTACTCGAGCACGAGGTACTCGCGCTTGGTCTTGACCGGGTTGCGGCCGCCGCTCGACACCTCGCGCTGGGTCAGTTCGACGAACCGGCCGATGCCGTGGGTCTGGTGCACGACGTGGTCGCCGGTCTTGAGCTGCAGCGGGTCGACGACGTTCTTGCGCCGGCTCGCGAGCTTCTTCACCTGGCGGGCGTCGTAGCCGACCGTGCGGCCGTAGAACTCGGACTCGCTGACGAGGGTGAGCTTCGTCTCGGCGAGCTCGAAACCGTGGTCGACGGATGCCTTCAGCAGGTACGCGATGCCGGGTTCCGGTTCTGACGGCCATTCGGTCACGATCCGGGCGGGGAGTTCGTGCTCGGCGAGCACCGCGGCGGCTCGTTCGACGAGCCCGGCACCCTGGGCGAGCACGCCGACCGTCCAGCCGTCCTTCATCCGGCTGCTGAGGTGCCCGATGGCGCCCTCGACGCTGCCCTGGAAACTGGGGACCGCCTCGCCCTCGACCCTGAGGGTGAGGAGGTCGTCGATTTCGCGGTGCTCTGGCAGGACCGGGGCATCCGTCGGGGCGGCCTGGAAGGAACTGAAAGTCCACCAGACGTGCGCGGAGGCCGGCGCGCCGGGAGCGGTGTGCGTGACCGAGTCGCGCAGCCGGCCGAGGGTGAGGAAGTCGCCGGACTCGAGGTCGATCGGGGCGTCTGCACCCGCGGTCGCTGCGCTCCAGGCCGCCCCGAGGAACTCGCGGTTCGTCTCGGCGAGGCTGATCGCCCTGCTGGCGACACGTTCGGGCGAGACCACGGCGACGGCGGCTTCGGCGGGGAGGTAGTGCGTGATCGGCACGAGCCGGTCGACGAGGGCGGGCGCGAGGCTCTCCATGCCCTCGACAGGGATACCCTCCGCGATCTTCGCGAGGAGGCCGGCGAGGCTGGGGAACTCGTGCTGCATCTCGCGGGCGCGCTGCCGCACGGCGGGGCTCAGCAGCAGCTCGCGGCTCGGCGGCAGACTCACCGAGGCGACCGGTTCTGGCAGGGAGCGCTGGTCGGCGACGGAGAAGGCGCGGATCTGTTCGACCTCGTCGCCGAAGAACTCGACGCGGGACGGATGCGGGGCGATCGAGGGGAACACGTCGAGGATGCCGCCGCGCACGGCGAACTCGCCGCGGCGGGTCACCATGTCGACGCGGGTGTACGCGAGTTCGACGAGCTGCACGGCGAGCGCGCCCAGGTCGTTGCCGCGGGCGCCGGCCGTGAGCACGATGGGCGCGAAGTCGGTGAGGTTGTCCGCGACGGGCTGCAGGGCTGCGCGCACGGATGCGATCACGATGAGCGGGCGGCGAAGGGCCGGGTCGGTCTCCTCCCACTCGCGCATCCGCCGCAGTGCGAAGAGCCGCTTGCCGACGATCTCGGCACTCGGGCTCAGCCGCTCGTGCGGGAGCGTCTCCCAGGCCGGGAAACCGATGATCTCGGCGTCTTCGGTGAAGCAGTCGAGGTTGTCGTGCAGGTATTCGGACTCACGCCCGGTGGCGGTGATGACCAGCAGGGCCGGGGCCTTGCCGAGCCGGGCGCGCTGTTCGAGGAGCGCGGCGAGCACGGGAGCCCTGAGGCCTTCGGTGAGCGAGAAGTCGGCGTCGCGGCCCGCGCACGCGAGGGCTCGGTCGAACGTGGAGGCGCGCGAAAGTGTGGCAATTACGCCGTGGAGGGTCACCCGGCAATTCTACGCAGCACCGCCGACAGTCGCCTTTCCGGTCGACAGTCGCCGCCACACCGGTGACTCTCGACCGGAACGGCGATTCTCGCGGTCGGGACGGTCACTGTCGCGGACGGTCACTGTCGCGGGCGGGTCAGGGCGCGTGGAACTTCTGCTGGGCGGCGGTGACGCCCTCCGCCGCGATCAGCTGGATCGCATCCGCTGCGTCTTCGAGCAGGTTCGGCAGGGTCTCGCGCTCGACCTTGGAGAAGTCGTGCAACACGAAGTCGGCCGGCGCCTGGCGACCGGGCGGGCGGCCCAGGCCGAGGCGGATACGCACGAAGTCCTTCGTGCCGATGGCCGCGATGATGTCGCGGAGCCCGTTGTGGCCCCCGTGACCGCCGCCGACCTTGATCTTGAGCGTGTCGAACGGCAGGTCGAGCTCGTCGTGCACGACGATCAGGCGATCCGGTTCGAGCGAGTAGAACCGGAGCAGGGCGGCCACCGGTCCGCCGGACACGTTCATATAGGTGTTCGGCGTCGCGAGCACGAGCCCGGGGCCCCCGGGGAAACTGCGCCCGGAAGCAACCGTCGCGTTGGTCTTGTGGGTCTTGAAATTCGCCGACAGTCGGTCGGCGAGCACGGCGGTCACCATGTGGCCGACGTTGTGGCGGTTTCCGGCGTAGTCGGGCCCGGGGTTACCGAGCCCGACTACGAGCCAGAGATTCTCGTCCAGGGAAATCCTCCTTGTTCGACGAGATCAGGCAGAAAGCGTGAAGCGGATGCTACTCGGCGGGGGCTTCCTCGACAACGGCCTCGGCGTCGGCGTCGGCGACGGCCTCTTCCTCTTCCTCGGCCTCGGGCAGGTGCACGCTGATGACGACGGCGTCCGCATCGGAGATGAGCACGGCACCGTCGGGAAGGACGATCTCGCCGGCCTTGATCTGGGCACCCTCGTCGAGGCCATCGACGTTGACAACGATGTTCTGCGGGATGTTGGTCGCTTCGACCTCGAGCAGCAGGCTCTTGATGTCCAGGTCGATGACGTTTCCGGCGATGATCTCACCGGTCAGGTGCACGGCGACGTCAACCTGGACCTTTTCACCCTTGCGGATGACGATGAGGTCGAGGTGTTCGATGATCTGACGGACCGGGTCCTTCTGGACGTCCTTGACGAGGGTCAGGTGGGTCTCGCCGTTGACCTCGAGCTCGAGCACCGCGTTGGCGCGACGCAGGATCAGGCCGATCTGGTGGGACGGAAGTGCAACGTGCACCGGGTCGGTGCCGTGGCCGTAGATGACGGCCGGAATCTTGCCGAGCACGCGCAGCTTGCGGGCCGCACCCTTGCCGAACTTGGTACGCAGGTCGGCATCGATCTTGTTGTCGATGACCTTTTTGTCCTTGGCCTCAGCCATGATGTGTCTCCTTGTCAGGCCGCTACGGCCCAGATCAGTTGCGCAGCCGATGGCCGCGCGTATGGGTGCTGGTTCAACTCGAACGCGTGTCGCGTGAGGAAAGGCCGTGAAGCATTTCGCCGCGTCGATAACGGATGCCGAGCGTGCGTGACACGCCTGGCAGCCCTCGCCGAAGTTCAACTGCTAAGTCTAGCGGAGTGTGCGGGAACCGCGCACCAGCATCCGCCCGCCCCCGTCGGGCAGGTGCCCAGCCCGACCGACTAACCTTGAACATGGTTCTAGACCAACCATTTTGAAGGAGCGAACGTGACCGAAACCGGTACAGCACAGGCAAATATTGGCGTCGTCGGACTGGCGGTGATGGGCTCGAATCTCGCCCGCAACCTCGCCAGCCGGGAGGGGAACACCGTCGCGGTCTACAACCGCTCGTACGTGCGCACCCAGACCCTCATGACGGAACACCCCGAGGCCGGCTTCGTCGCCTCGGAGACCATCGAGGACTTCGTCGCGTCGCTGAGCCGCCCGCGCACCGCCATCATCATGGTCCAGGCCGGAAAGGGCACGGACGCGGTCATCAGCCAGCTCGCCGAGCTGTTCGAGCCCGGCGACATCATCGTCGACGGCGGCAACGCGGACTTCCACGACACCATCCGCCGCGAAAAGGCGATCAGCGCGACCGGCATCAACTTCGTCGGCGCCGGCATCTCCGGCGGCGAAGAGGGCGCGCTCAAGGGCCCGAGCATCATGCCCGGCGGCTCCGCGCTCGCCTACGAGACCCTCGGCCCGATCCTCGAGTCGATCGCCGCCGTCGTCGACGGCGTGCCGTGCGTCACCCACATCGGCACCGACGGCGCAGGCCACTTCGTCAAGATGGTGCACAACGGCATCGAATACGCCGACATGCAGCTCATCGCCGAGGCGTACGACCTGCTCCGTCATGTGACCGGCCACTCCCCCGCCGCCATCGCCGACGTGTTCACCGAGTGGAACAAGGGCGACCTCGAGAGCTACCTGATCGAGATCACCGCCGAGGTGCTCCGCCAGGTCGACGCCGAGACCGGACTGCCGTTCATCGATATCGTCCTCGACGAGGCCGGCTCCAAGGGAACCGGCGTCTGGACCGTGCAGAACGCGCTCGACCTCGGCGTGCCCGTCGCCGGAATCGCGGAGGCCGTGTTCGCACGCGCCGTGTCGAGCCACCCCGAGCAGCGCGGACCGGTGCGTGCCTCGATCAGCGCCCGCCCCGAGATCGCCGTCGTCGGCCACACCTTCGTCGACGACGTGCGCCAGGCGCTCTACGCGTCGAAGGTCGTCGCGTACGCGCAGGGCTTCGACGAGATCATCGCCGGTGCCGCCAAGTACAACTGGAGCATCGACAAGGGTGCCGTCGCCACGATCTGGCGCGGCGGCTGCATCATCCGCGCCCAGTTCCTGAACCGCATCGTGGATGCCTACGCGAACGACCCGTCGATCCCGACGCTGCTCGTCGACCCGTTCTTCGCCGCGGCCGTCGCCGCCGGCGAGTCGGCCTGGCGTCGCGTCGTCTCGACCGCTGCGCTCTCCGGCATCCCGGTTCCCGGCTTCGCCTCGGCGCTGAGCTACTTCGACTCGCTCGCCGCGGAACGCCTGCCCGCCGCCCTCGTGCAGGGCCAGCGCGACTTCTTCGGAGCGCACACCTACAAGCGCGTCGACAAGCCCGGCGTGTTCCACACCCTGTGGTCGGGCGACCGCACCGAAATCGCCACGGAGGCCTCGACCCACTAGTCGCGGCATCCACCTCTCTCCGCGAGAGCGTAAAAAGTGCCCCTTCCCGCTGCGGGAAGGGGCACTTTTTACGCTCTCGCGGAGAATGGGAGCGCAATTTGCGATACTGGACCCCACGATGAACGACGACGACGGTAGCGAGCAGCACGAGCACCCCGAGCTCGCCGGGTATGAGCCGCACGACAGCGCGCGGCCGCTGCGCAGCAGGCGGATGCTGCTGGTGATGCGCCTCGCCGTCGTACTCGGGCTCGTGGCGCTGATCGTGCCGGGGATCCTCACGTCGATGCAGATCGCATCCGTCACCGCCACGAACGGGTGCTCCGTTGCGGTCGCTCACTACTACCCGCTCGCGGAGGGGTCCACCGCGCGCTTCGACCTGGCCGGGCCCGGCGGGTTCGGCTGGCAGTGTTACGCGATCGACGTGCACGAGCGGGAGACCTGGGTGATCTCGCTCGGCCTGATCCCCCGCGCGCCGGGGTTCGGCCCACCGGTCGTGCCGGCCTAGGCATCCGCTGCCCGTGCGCGCCCCACAGGGTGTCGCGGCGGTTAACGACGGATGCCCCGCTCGGGTGAGCGGGGCATCCGTCGGTCGGGGCAGCGTGGGTTACGCGGCGCCCTCGAACATCGACGTGACGGATCCCTCGTCGAAGACCTCGTGGATCGCGCGGGCCAGAAGCGGGGCGATCGGCAGAACGGTCAGGGTCGGGAAGCGCTTCTCCGGGGGGATCGGCAGGGTGTCGGTGACGACGACCTCGGTGATCGCCGGGTTCTGCAGCAGCTCGAGCGCGGGGTGGCTGAACACGGCGTGGGTCGCGGCGACGACGACGCCGATCGCTCCGGCGGCACGCAGTGCCTCGGCGGCGAGGACGATGGTGCGTCCGGTGTCGATCATGTCGTCGACAAGCAGGCAGACGCGACCGGAGACCTGGCCGACGATCTCGTGCACGGAGACGCGGTTCGGCACCAGCGGGTCACGGCGCTTGTGGATGATCGCCAGGGGGGCGCCGAGCTTGTCGCTCCAGATGTCGGCGACGCGGACGCGGCCCATGTCGGGCGACACCACGGTCAGCGTTGCGGGGTCGAGCTTCTCCTGGAAGTGCTCGAGCAGCACCGGCATCGCGAAGAGGTGGTCGACGGGGCCGTCGAAGAAGCCCTGGATCTGGGCGGCGTGCAGGTCGATCGACATAATGCGGTCGGCGCCGGCGACCTTGAACAGGTCGGCGACGAGGCGGGCCGATACCGGCTCGCGGCCGCGGCCCTTCTTGTCCTGGCGGGCGTAAGGGTAGAACGGCGCAACAACCGTGATGCGCTTGGCGGAGGCCCGCTTGAGCGCGTCGACCATGATGAGCTGTTCCATCAGCCATTCATTGATCGGGTTGGTGTGCGACTGGATCACAAAGGTGTCGCTGCCGCGCACGCTCTCGTCGAAACGGGCGTAGATCTCGCCGTTCGCGAAGGTACGTGCGTCGGTGTGCACGAGTTCGGTACCGAGCTCCTTGGCGATGTCCAGTGCCAGTTGCGGGTGTGCTCGCCCCGAAACCAATACAAGTCGTTTCTCGCCGCTGGCATTGATTCCAGGCACCTAGTCTCCGCTCTTAGCCGCGGCTTCCGCCGCGTCGGTTCCCGGGCGGTTGGTCTGAACCCAGCCGTCCATATTGCGTTGTGGGGCCACGGTGAGAGCCAAAGCTCCGGCCGGCACGTCCTTGCGGACGATGGTACCGGCACCGGTGTAAGCCCCGTCCCCAATCCTAACGGGCGCGACGAAGACGTTGTGCGACCCGGTGCGCACATGCGACCCCACGACGCTCGGCGATTTCGTCACACCGTTGTAGTTCGCGAAGATCGTCCCCGCCCCGATGTTGGAGTGCACACCGACCGTCGCGTCGCCGACGTAGCTCAGGTGCGGCACCTTGCTGCCCTCGCCGATGACGGCGTTCTTGGTCTCGACGAAGGTGCCGATCTTGCCGTCCGCGCCGAGAATCGTGCCGGGCCGCAGGTACGAGAACGGGCCGACGGATGCGCCGGCACCGATCACCGCGAGGGTCGCGTCCGTGCGCTTCACCTCGGCGTTCGCGCCGATCTCGCAGTCCACGAGGGTCGTGTCCGGTCCGACGACGGCGCCGGTCTCGATGACCGTCGCCCCGAGGATCTGGGTGCCCGGCTTGATCGTGACGTCGGGCGCGATCGTGACGGCGAGGTCGATCCAGGTCGTCGCAGGGTCCTGCACGGTCACGCCGGCGAGCTGCCAGCCGCGCACGATGAGCGCATTGAGCTGCCGGGCGGACTCGGCGAGCTGGGCCCGGTCGTTGATGCCGGCCACGAGCCAGGCATCCGCTACCGGAACGGCGCGCACATCGGAGCCGGACTCGCGGAGCAGGCCGATCACGTCGGTGAGGTACTTCTCGCCCTGGACGTTCTCGGTCGTGATGCGGGCGAGCTGCGCACGCAGTTCGGTGATGCCGAAGACGTAGACGCCGGCGTTCGTCTCCGTGATCAGGCGTTCCTCGGGGCTGGCGTCCTTCTGTTCCACGATGCGGTCGAAGGCTCCGGCCTCGTCGCGCACGATGCGGCCGTAGCCGGTGGAGTCGTCGGGGAAGGCGGACAGCACGGTCGCTGCGACGGCGCGTTCGCGGTGCGCGGTGATGAAGCTCGCGAGGGTCGCCGCGTTCAGGAGGGGAACGTCGCCGCTGACGACGAGCACGTCGCCCTCGAAGTCGGCGGGCAGGGCCTCGATGGCCTGCTCGACGGCCCGGCCGGTTCCCGGGACCTCGTCCTGGTCGACGACGATGCTCTCGGGCAGGTCGGCCTCGACGATGTCGACGAGCCGGTCGCGTTCGTGGCGCACGACGGTCACGACGTGCGCGGCGTTCAACGCGGATGCCGTCGCGAGCACGTGGCTGAGGATGGGCAGCCCGGCGAGGGGGTGCAACAGCTTGGGAGTCGCGGATTTCATCCGGGTGCCCTGGCCTGCGGCCAGGACGACGATGGCGAGACGGGAATCGGTCACGGGGTCCTCGTGCTTCTGTGTTGCCGGCCGGGAAGACCGGGTGCGGGCGCCACTGGAATGCAGCACTGGTAATGATCTACGGCTCCGCCGCCAGGACTCGAACCTGGACCTAACAGCTCCAAAGGCTGTCGTGCTGCCATTACACCACGGCGGAATTCGCCGGCCGGAGCCGACCAACGCTGATAAGTCTGCCAGAAGTATCGGCTGCGGCGCGCAGCCGGGCGTACCGATGACCCGTGCTGTGCAGGCGGATGCCCCGGCTGGCCGGATAATAGGACGATGCCCGGCAATGACGAAGTAGACCGCATCGTGGATGCCTGGCTGCGCGAGCGGCCGGACCTCGATTTCGCCCCGTTGCAGGTGCTCAGCCGGGTCGGTCGCCTCGCCAAGCACCTTGACCGGGCCAGGCGCACCGCGTTCTCCCGCTCCGAACTGGAGTCGTGGGAGTTCGACGTGCTGTCGGCGCTCCGCCGCGAGGGCGCACCGTACGAACTCAGCCCCAAGGCGCTGCTGCAACAGACGCTCGTGTCGAGCGGAACCATGACGAACCGGATCGACCGGCTCGTCGAGCGCGGCCTCGTCACCCGGCGCACCGACCCCAACGACGGCCGCGGCATCTTCGTCGTGATGAACCCCGACGGGCTGATCCGGGTCGATGCCGCGATCACCCGCCTCGTCGACGCCGAGGCCGAGCTGCTCGCGACGCTCACGGCCAGCGAACGCGAACGCCTCGCCTCCCTGCTGCGCAAGCTCAGCCTCGACTTCGACTGAGCTCGCGCGCACCGCAAGAATCGCGGCGGAGCCCTGACCGGGGTCGACGGCGTCAGAGCACGGACTTGGGGAAGCTTTTCCACGCCGACCGGAACCGGCTCTCGAGGTGCGCACCCCGGAACTGTTCGGTCGCGTGGAGGCGGCCGTACGTGAACGAGTTCTCATTGTCGATGAAGGCGCGCATGCCGAGGGTGAGCAGCACCCCGCGGGCGACGACGCTGTCGTGGTGCTCGCCGAGGATGTCCTGGACCAGTCGGGCGGCGGCCACAAGCCTGGCCGCACGTTTCGGACTCAGGATGAGCGCAGACTCCGTCGTATACCGCAGGCGCTTGGCGATCTTGCGCACCTCGTGCAGGGCTGCGTCGTGATCGGGGCCCTGCGGCACGGCGCGAGCGTCGCGAACGGCCTTGCGCAGTCGGGCGCCATCACGCTTGACGAGACCAGGTACCACCGACTTGGCCGACTTCTTCGCGAGCGCGGTGAACGGCGGCTCCGCGATGAGGGCGTCGAGTGCGTCGAGCAGCCGGAAGTAGCGTGGGCTGTCGAGCACGACATCCGCCGCCTGCTGCGCCGTGGCGAGGTCGGCCGCGAAGTGCGCGTCCAGGCGCTTCCTGACGTGCCCGACCACGAGCTTCGCCGGCTCGGACGAGAGCGACCTGGCGAGGTTGTGGTGCAGGACCTCGTTGTCGCGGGCGGCGCCGAGCACACGGGCGATCCACTGGAGTTCGTCCCCGAGGGTGTTGGCCAGCCCGTTCGGAAGCAGGTCGCGATAGGTGGCCAGCACCGAGCGCATCCGCCGGGTCGCGACCCGCATCTGGTGCACGGCTTCGGCGTCGTCGCGCCTCACGAGCGGGTCCTGGTGGACGAGTACCCGCATCTGGGCGTCGAGGTAGGCGAGCAGCAGGGCCCCCGTCGTACTCGACCGGGTCGGCGTCGCCGGTGGGGCCGGCGGGGCTGCGGGAATGCGGTCGCCGAGGGCACGGCCGAGCTTCGAGGGGTAGCCTGCGCGACGGACTCCCCCGGCGGCGAAGGCCTCCGCGACGGCGTCGAGCAGCTCGGGGGCGCCGTCGACGAGTTCGATCTCCCATTCCCGCCATTCCTGGCGGAGCGGGTCGACACCGAGGCGGTCGGCCAGGACACTGTCGTCGCAGACCTCGGCGAGCACGGCGCCGTTGTCCCCGCGCAGCACGTGCACGATCCGGTGGTTGCGGAGCCGCACGACGGGCACGAGCACCCGGTCGCGCACGAGGACGCGAACCCGCTGCTGGAGGCCGGCCGGCACGAGCTCGGGGTCGCTGCCGAGGGGTTCGTGCACCTCGCGGCGTTCGTCGGGGCCGCGACCGTCGACGCCGGACGGGAGCTTGAGGTGCCAGCCGGCGTCGTCCCCGCCGGTGCGGCGCCGCAGTGTGATCCGGTGCGCGGCAAGGGTGAGGTCGGCCGTGTCGAAGTAGACGGCGTCGAGCGACTGGTCGACGGGGGCATCCACCCAGGTCACGCCGGGCAGCTCATGCAGCGGCGGGAGAACGGATGCCGCGTCGACGTCGTATTTGCGCTCAACCTCGGAAAAATCCACGGCATTCATGCCCGACAGTGTACGCCCGGGCGCCTCCCGGCCCGCGCCACACGCGGCTAGACGGTGGGCTTGACCGCCTTGACGATGGCGCCGTGCATGTCGGGGGCGACCTCGTGGGTGTAGTCGACGCTGATCCCGGTGAATCCCGCCCCGGCCAGGGTGTCTAGGTATTCCCGGTGGGAGAGCGCGCCGGCGATACAGCCGGCGTAGCTGCCGCGCTCGATGCGGTCCTGTTCGCTGAGGTGGTCCTCCGCGACGACGTCGGAGATCCCGAGCCGCCCGCCGGGCTTGAGGACCCGGAACATCTCCGTGATGACGGCGGTCTTGTCGGCGGAGAGGTTGATCACGCAATTGGAGATGATGACGTCGACGGATGCGTCGGGCAGCGGGATCTCCTCGATCCGGCCCTTGATGAATCCGACGTTCGTGGCGCCGGCCTTGTCCGCGTTGGCCCGGGCGAGGGACAGCATCTCGTCGGTCATGTCGAGGCCGTATACAAATCCGGTGGGGCCGACCCGCCGCGCGGAGAGGAGCACGTCGATGCCACCTCCGGAGCCGAGGTCGAGCACGGTTTCCCCGGCGCGCAGGTCGGCGACCGCCGTGGGGTTGCCGCAGCCGAGGCTCGCCAGCAGCGCTTCCTCGGGGACTTCGGACCCCTCCCCGCCCGTATAGAGGACCGATCCGAAGACGTCGCCGTTCCCGAGGTCGGTGGGAACGCAGCACGCGCCGGACGCAGGCGACACGTCGGTGAGCTGCAGCGCCGCGGCGGCGTAGCGTTCGCGGACGAGCTCGGTGATGTCTGTCTTTTCAGTCATGGGTGGTTCCTTCCTTCGGACGATCGCTGCGAGGTCATGCGCTGGTCAGGAGCCGCGCGACCGAGTCGAGCGCGCCGGGTACGAGAGCAAAATGGGCCCAGTTGCCGCGCTGGGTGCGGCTGAGGAATCCGGCGTCGGTCAGGACTTTGAGGTGGTGGGACACGGTGGGCTGGCTCAGCCCGACCGGTGCCGTCAGGTCGCAGGCGCAGGCTTCCTGGCCTTCGGATGCGGCCACGATCGAGATCAGGCGCAGCCGGGTCGGGTCCGCGAGGGCCTTGAGCGAGCGCGCGAGGTCAACGGCATCCGCCGCGGCGAGCGTCTCGCGCGTGAGCGGCGCGCAGCACGCGCCACGCGAGGCGATGGGGAGCAGGGAGGTGATCGACATGGGCCCAGCATAGTCGCGTATTGACACTTGTCGATATAGAGGGTCATACTGGGGGTATCGATGAATGTCGATATAGTGAATTGAGGAGTACGAGATGGCTGCCATTCGAATCTACGAGCCGGCCCTGTGTTGCGAGTCCGGGGTCTGCGGAACCGACACCGACGCATCCCTGGTCACCGTGACCGCCGATGTGCGTCGGCTCAAGGACCTGGGCGCCGACATCGAACGCCACAACCTCGCCACCGACCCGACCGCCTTCACGACCGACGAGACGGTCCGCGGCTTCATGCACACCGTGGGCTCGAAGGGCCTCCCCCTGACCGTCGTCGACGGCGTCACCGTCGCGACCGGCACCTATCCGAGCCGCGACGAACTGCTCTGCTTCGCCGGCCTCGGTGACTCGTCCATCGTCGCGTCGAAGGTCGCGTCGAAGGTCGCGTCGACGGTCGCGTCGCAGGTCGAGTCGGCCCGGTCCGAGCTGGGCCTCACCGCAAAATCGGGCGGATGCTGCGGCGGCGCCTCCGGCTGCTGCTAAGCCGCCCCGATGCGATTCCTTGAGGACCCACCCCGCTTCCTGTTCTTCACCGGCAAGGGCGGCGTCGGAAAGACCTCGGTCGCCTGCGCCACCGCCCTCGACCTCGCCGGCCGGGGCAGGAAGGTGCTGCTGGTCAGCACCGACCCCGCCTCCAACGTCGGCCAGGTATTCGGCCTGACGATCGGCAACACGGTCACTCCCCTCGCGAGTGTGCCCGGCCTCTCCGCCCTCGAGATCGACCCGGAACAGGCCGCAGCGGCCTACCGGGAGCGCATCGTCGCGCCCGTGCGCGGCCTGCTTCCGGAGGACGAACTCGCTGGCATCATCGAGGGCCTGTCCGGTTCCTGCACGACCGAGATCGCGTCCTTCGACGAATTCACCGGCCTGCTCGCCGACGAAGCCGTCTTCGGGCAGTACGACCACATCGTCTTCGACACGGCACCGACCGGGCACACCATCCGCCTGCTGCAGCTGCCGGGCTCCTGGACCGACTTTCTCGAGGCCGGCAAAGGCGACCCGTCCTGCCTCGGCCCGCTCTCGGGGCTCGACAAGCACCGTTCGATGTACGCCGCCGCTGTCGCCGCGCTGACCGACCCGGCGCGTACGCGACTGGTCCTCGTCGCCCGGGCGCAGGCATCCTCGCTGGCCGAAATCGAACGCACCTACCTCGAGCTGAATCAGATCGGCATCGGCGGCGGTTTCGTCGTCGTCAACGGACTGCTGCCCGCTGCCGCCGGCGACGAGGACCTCACCCGGGCCGTCCGCGCCCGCGAGGGAGCCGCGCTGGCCGCCATGCCCGCCGCTCTCTCCCGCCTCCCGCTGGACGTGCTCGAGCTCAAGGCCGCCAACATGGTCGGCATCCCGGCGCTGCAGTCTCTCTTCTCGGCGAGCGCCGGGACGGGCGAATCCGACGAGATCGTTGAGGCCGGGGAACCCCTCCCCGACGCCCCGCTCGCGGCCCTCGTGGATGCGATCGAACGGGACGACCACGGCCTGGTGCTCTGCATGGGGAAGGGCGGGGTGGGCAAGACCACGATCGCCGCGGCCATCGCGGTCGCACTCGCCGAACGCGGCCACGCCGTGCACCTCACCACCACCGACCCCGCCGCTCACCTCACCGAGACCCTGCACGGCAGCGTGCCCGGGCTCGCGGTGTCCCGTATCGACCCGGCCTTGGCCGTGCAGACGTATCGCGACCACGTGATGGCCACCAAGGGCACGGCCCTGGACGCGGAGGGTCGCGCGGCACTGGCCGAGGACCTCCTCTCCCCCTGCACCGAGGAAGTCGCCGTCTTCCAGCAGTTCTCCCGGGTCGTCCATGAGTCGCGCCGGAAATTCGTCGTCGTCGACACCGCCCCGACCGGGCACACGCTCCTCCTGCTGGATGCGACCGGTTCCTATCACCGCGAAATGGCGCGGCAGATCGGCGACTCGCTTCCGTTCACGACACCATTGATGCGTCTGCAGGACCCGGCCCTGACCAAGGTCATTCTGGTTACCCTCGCGGAGACGACCCCGGTGCTCGAGGCCGAAGGTCTGCAGGACGACCTCGAACGTGCCGGCATCCACCCGTGGGCCTGGGTCGTCAACGCCTCCCTGGCCGCGGCCCGCCCGGCGTCACCGTTCCTTCGAGCACGCGCTTCGAGCGAGGTCGAACAGATCGACCGGGTGCGTCTCCTCGCGGATCGGATGGCCATCGTCGCCCTCCTGCCGGCGGAGCCCATCGGACAGGAGAAGCTGGCGGCACTGACCGCACTCAGCCCCCAACCGGCACGGTGACCGTGAATCGACATTCGTCGATAGAGTGGGAACGCGTCATATCGACGTTCATCTATTCATTTTCTGATGGTGCGGAGCCCCATGCCCTTCCCTGAAACCCCGACCGTTCCATCCGTCGCCACCCCGATCACCGCTCCGGCCCGTCTCGGGTTCACCGACCGGCTCCTCCCGGTCTGGATTCTCGCGGCGATGGGTTTCGGCCTCCTGCTCGCGGTCGCCGCCCCCGGCATCGGCACGCTGCTCGGCGCGTTCACGATCGGCTCGGTCAGCGTGCCGATCGCCATCGGCCTGCTCGTGATGATGTATCCGGTGCTCGCGAAGGTGCGGTATTCGGATGCCCGCGCCGTGGCCGGCGATAAGCGCCTTCTGGTCTCGTCGCTCGTGATGAACTGGCTCGTCGGGCCCGCGCTGATGTTCACGCTCGCCTGGATCTTCCTGCCCGACCTGCCCGAGTACCGCACCGGGCTGATCATCGTCGGCCTCGCCCGCTGCATCGCGATGGTGCTGATCTGGAACGAACTCGCCTGCGGGGACCGCGAGGCCGCCGCCTTCCTCGTCGCCATCAACTCCGTCTTCCAGGTCTTCGCCTTCGCGGCGCTCGGCTGGTTCTACCTGCAGATCCTTCCGGCCTGGCTCGGCCTGTCCACCACGAGCGCGGACTTCTCGATCTGGGCCATCACGGCGAGCGTGCTCGTGTTCCTCGGCATCCCGCTCCTGGCCGGATACCTGTCCCGCCGGGTGGGCGAGGCCACCCGCGGCCGGGACTGGTACGAGGCCCGGTTCCTGCCGAAGGTCGGGCCGTTCGCCCTCTACGGGCTCCTCTTCACGATCGTGCTCCTGTTCGCCCTGCAGGGCAGGCAGGTCATCGACCGGCCGCAGGACGTCGCCCGCATCGCCCTGCCGCTCCTCGTCTACTTCCTTGTGACGTTCCTCACCGGCTTCCTGCTCGGGAAGCTCATCGGCCTGCCGTACGAGCGCACCGCGACCCTCGCCTTCACTGCGGCGGGCAACAACTTCGAGCTCGCGATCGCGGTCGCGATCGGCACCTTCGGTGCCGGCAGCGGTCAGGCCCTCGCGGGCATCGTTGGCCCGTTGATCGAGGTCCCCGTCCTCGTCGCCCTCGTCTACGTGGCGCTCTGGCTCCGGCCCCGCCTGTTCCCGGCGCCGCGCAGCTAGCGCTCAACCACGACGAATCCCGCCAAGAGCGCAGGCCGAAGTGGCCACCCGAGCAGCGGCACCCGTCGTGGCCGTCGGCTTAGACGCTCGCGGGCAGGAGCTCGGCGAGGAGGGCCTCGACGCGCGCCTTGATGTCGTCGCGGATCGGGCGCACCTCGTCGATGCTCTTGCCCTTGGGGTCGACGAGCTCCCAGTCCTCGTAACGCTTGCCGGGGAAGATCGGGCAGACGTCGCCGCAGCCCATGGTGATGACGACGTCGGACTCGCGCACCTGCTCGGTGGTCATCAGCTGCGGAACGGCCTGGGAGATGTCGATGCCCTCTTCGCTCATGGCCTGGATCGCCATCGGATTGATCTGGTCACCCGGCTCCGAGCCGCCGGAGCGCACCTCGACGGCGCCGCCGGACAGGGCGCGCATATAGCCGGCGGCCATCTGCGAGCGACCGGCATTGTGGATGCAGACGAACAGGACGGTGGGCTTCTCAGACACGGGGGTTCCTCACTCTCGATGTCCTCAAAGTATAGACGTTTGTCTATGCTTTGAGAATCCCCCATCGTTTCTTTACCCGGCCGGGGCTAGCCGAAACGGCCGTTGACGTAGTCGGCGGTGCGGCTGTCGATCGGGTTGCCGAACATGGCGTCGGTCGGCCCGTGCTCCACGATGCCGCCGGGCGTGCCCTGGGCGGCGAGGAAGAACGCGCAGTTCTGCGACACGCGCTGTGCCTGCTGCATGTTGTGCGTCACGATCACGATCGTGACCTCGTGGGCGAGCTCGAGCATGGTCTCCTCGATCACCCGCGTGGAAGTCGGGTCGAGGGCCGAGCACGGTTCGTCCATCAAGAGGATGCGCGGGGTCACCGCGAGCGACCGCGCGATGCACAGACGCTGCTGCTGCCCTCCGGAGAGTCCGGAACCGGGCGCGCGCAACCGGTCGCGCACCTCCTTCCAGAGCCCGGCCTTGGTCAGGCAGCTCTCGACGAGGAAGTCTTTCTCATCGTTGGAGGCACGCTTGCCGGTGAGGGTGAGCCCGGCGATGACGTTGTCGTAGATCGACATGGCCGGGAACGGGTTGGGCTTCTGGAACACCATGCCGATGCTCTTGCGGGCGTCGACGAGCTTGCGTTCGGGGTCGTAGATGTCCTCACCGTCGAGGAGGACTTCACCGGCGAGGCTCGCGGACGGCACGAGCTCGTGCATCCGGTTCAGGATGCGCAGGAACGTGGACTTGCCGCAGCCGGACGGGCCGATCAGGGAGGTGATGATGCCGGCCGGCATGGTGAGGTTGACCCGGTCGAGCACCTGGCGTTCGCCGAACCAGGCCGAGACGTTGCGGCCCTCGAGGGTTGCGAGTGGTGCGATCTCGCGCACCGGCGGGCTGAAGCTCGCGTAGACCCCGGCATCCGCGGCAGACGGCCGCTTCAGCCAGGGCGCGCTGAAGCCTCCGAGCCGGGGAGCCTTGACCGGCGCGTCGGCCACGACCTCGGGCCGGGCCTCGGTCCTCGCCTGCGCGCGCTGCTTGCGGTCACGCCGGACCGGTCCCTTCACCGGCGGCAGCACCTGGGTGAGCTCGTCGTTCTGCACATTGTCGGTCATGACACTCGTTTCATTGGTCTACAGCAGTTTCGGGACTGAAGCAGGTTCGGGACTACAGCAGGTTCGGGAGGAGGCGCACGAGTTGGTCGGCCACGAAGAGCCCCCCGACAGTGACAACCGGAAGGAAGACGATCCAGGTCTTGCGGAGGCCGACCCTGCGGAACGCCCAGACGGCGGCGAGTTCGATGACCAGCAGGAACTGCAGGGCGAAGACGAGGGCCCACACCGTTGTGGTGTCGGTCGCGAGTTCCTTGTCCTGCAGGGGCAGGGTCGCGAAGGTGGTCTGGCGCTTGCCGGCGGGCTTCGTCTCGGAGACGAGTTCGGCATCCACGCGCACGACGCCGCTCGGCACGTAGGCCGGCCCGCGGGCGCTCTCGAGGATCAGTCGGCTCTTGCCTGCACCGAGGCTTGCGGGTGCGGGGTCGCCGGCGTAGCGCAGGCCGAGCACCGAGAACGTCTGCTCGCCCTGGCCGGTGATCACGGTGAACTGCTGGCCGGGGCGCAGTTCCTGCAGCCGGGCGAACGGACCACCGTAGGCGGCGGCGCGGCCCATGAGCACGCTGATGCCGGACTGGCCGGGTAGCGGCGTGTCGCGGCGATGGCCGGGGCCGGCGCGCAGGGTGCCGGAGTCTGTGCCCTCGACGACGATCTCGTGCACGTCGATCGAGGGGATGTCGAGCACGGCCACGGGTGTGCCGGAGGTGAGCAGCACCTTGTCGACGGTGCCCTCGCTGACCGGGGCCGTTCCCTGGGCGAGCTCGTACCGGAAGGTGTTCGTGAGCTGCTGCTGGGACACGATGTGCTGCAGCTGGCCGAGCACGGTCAGGTTGGCGAGGAACCCGAAGATGAGGATGGCGAGAATCGCCAGGGTCGAGCGGATGACCTGGTCGCGCTGGGTGAGCACGACCGGCGGCCGAGGGGGCGGCGGGCTACGCCGCGGCGGCGTCGGGATCTTCGGTGGTTTCGGCGGCTTGCCCTGGCGGCCGCGCTCCGGCGGTGTGCCGGGGAGTCCGCCACCACCGCCCAGAGTGCCCGGGCCGGGCGGTGACCAGTCCCGGGGTCCCGCGGACTGTCCCGCGAGGGGGTGGACCGCCTGCATCTCGGAAACGCCGGGCGAAACCGGCGGGACCCAGCCTCGCGGCATTCTCGGCACCTTCGGCACCGTGGGGCGTTGGGGACGACGGGGCAGCCTGGCTGTCGTCATGACGCCACCTCTTCCGCGAGTTTGGGGGTGGGCCGCGGTACGAGGAGCACGAAGCGGAGGATCAGGGTCAGCGTGCCGGCGATCGCGAGCGCGATCAGGGCGAAGTAGGGCGGGATGATGCTGAACGAGTCCCGGGTGACGGGCGAGAGCGCCGTGCCGCCGATGTCCGCGGGAGGCGTCATGGTGACGTGACCCTTGAACCAGGCCCACTGGCCGACGTCCCGAATGGTGGCCGAGACGGTGCGGGTCTCATTGGGGGCGAGGCTGTCGATACTGACCTTGTCGACGATGGCGACGGGGAGGTCGACCGCGTTGTCGAGCCAGAAGCGCAGGCTCGAGGTGATCGGGGCATCCGTGATGTTGCGCATCGTGAAGTCGAGCACCATGGTGCCGCCGCCCGGCCCGGCCTCAGAATCGATGCGCGTCGTGAGGCCGCTCACGTAGAAGACGCCCGCGATCCTGGTCGGGTTCGCGCCGAGCGCCGAGGCCGCGGCGGCGGTGTCCTTGATCGTCGTTTGGGTCACCGCGGGCACGGCCACGGATTTCACCGGGTTCGTGACGGCCGGGGTCGTCGTCGCCCGGCTCGACGGCCCGACGACACCCACGCTGATGCCCACACCGTTCGGGTCATCCGTCGCCGCCTGTGCACTCATGGCGAGTCCGGCCAGGCCCGCCACCGGCGCGAACGCGATGAGGGCCACGACCAGAATCAGGCGCGCGTGAGCGGATGTGAGCACAGTCAAGTTAGTCCATTCGAGGTTTCGGCGAGCTGACGGGCGGGCAAACAAGAGGCAAACACAGCAGGAAACCGAGCCTCGCTCATTCCGTGCCGTACGAGCGCGACAGGATAGAGTCGGCGACCGGCCGGCTACTGGGAAACGAGGGTGAGGGAGAGGGTGGATCGGTAGGTGCCGACTGACTTCTCGGGCGGCGCGACGAAAGTGAGGCCGGCGTTGAGCACCGTCGTGCCCACGGTCTGGGCCGGGGCGGCCACGGCGAGGTTCATCGGATACGTCGCCGAACCCGCGGTCTGGGCGGTGACGAGGCTCACCCCGGTGGCGTCGGTGCTGACCAGCTGCGGCGCGAGCCCGAGCTGGGAAGCACCGATCACGCTGCCGTCCGCGGCGTTCACGAAGTCGGCGACATCGGCCGACAGGATCCAGCCTTCCTGGGTGAGCACCCGGGAGTCGCTGACCGCGAAGCTGCCCAGGACACCGGTGGTCGTCGACCGGTTCGAGACCAGCACCGGGGCATTGAACGCGGCGACGGCAGCGGCGGGCACGACGAGGCTGAGCACGCCGTTGGTGTCGCTCGTCGTTGCAGATCCGATTGTTCCGGCGTCCGTCACGGCGAAGGATGCCGCCACCTGGCTGAACGGGTCGTCCGCGGCCGTGGTGCCGATCACCTCGATGGTGTGTCCTCCGGCCTCGAGGTCGGGGGGAAGGGTGCCGCTGCCTGCGAAGTCACCGGCAGCGTCGGCGTTTCCGCTGATCAGCAGGAACGGAGTGGAGTGCACCCAGACCTCGACGTGCGAAAACGGCTTGAGCCCGCGGATGGTGACGTACACCGGCGCCGAATCGACCCGCGAGCCGACCGGGAGCACACAGTGGATCTCGACGGGCCCGTTCGGAAGCTTGTCGGCCACACTCACCGTGAGCGCGACCACCCCACTGTCATCGGCCTGCGCCACGGACGAGATGGAGACCGTCCCGACCAGAGCAAGCAGGGCGACCAGTGCGCCGGTGATGAGAGTCGAACGGATGGGCAGTTGGAACATGTGTTTCCCCGATGGATCCTGGTGCGGTGGAGCTGCGGTGCCTGGGTGAAACTGCAGGGCAGTGGAGCAAGGCGTGCGGAGGTGCAGTGGTTACGGTGTCGGGTTGTGCGCGGCGGCGCCGTCCGCGCTGGCGCCCACGAGGGCCTCTTCGCGAGCCTTGCGGCGCGCTTCCGCCTCGGTGTATTCGATCCACGCCGCAGCCCGGGTCGAGTCGCGCTTGCGGCTGAGCCTCACGATGAGCCAGGTCACGGCCGCGACGAGAAGGAGGAGCAGGAAGGCCCACGGCACCACGACGAGGCTCGAGTCGCGTTCCGCGGTCGGCAGGGCTCCTGGGTTGAGTGCGTCGGGGTCGATCGTGCCGACGAGGGAGACATGCGGGTTGAGGTAGACCCAGGCGCCGACGCCGGAGACGGTCAGCGTCACGGTGCGGGAACTTCCCGGAAGCATCTCCGAGATCTCCTGGTCAGTCAGCCCGGACAGGGGGATGCCGAAGATGCCCTTGACCTGGGAGACCGTATTGGCCCCAAGGGACACGTTGCCGGTGTTGGTGAGGCTCACTCGGATCTTCGTGTCGCCGGCGAAGGGGTTGATGCTGCCCTCATAGGCGGATTCAATGCTGCTGATCGTCAGCGCCGGCTGCAGGAGACCCTTGACGCGCACATACAGGCGGATGGCGACGCGCCGGTCGACCGAGACCTGCCCGGCCGGGGAGAGGGCCGAGACGACGATGCCGCCGGCGTGGTCGCCGGGCTTCGCCTCGGCCGGGGTCTTCATTGTGAACGGGAGCACCTGCTGGGCGCCCGGTTCCAGGGTGACCGAGACACGGCCGGTACCGTTCTCGAAGGTGACCCAGCTGCCGGCATCCTTGGGGGCTTCACTGCCTTCGAGGAGGGCGAACGTGCCGTCCTCGGCGTTGTACGCGTCGGTGGCGTAGACGGTGACGGCCTGCGTGGTCGTACCGGTGTTCTCGACGAGGTATTCGTCGTTGATGACCTGGCCCGGATCGACCTGGTAGGTGAAACGCGATCGGTCCTGGTCCACGCCGCCGTTGGACGACGGGGCCCCGGCGATGCCGTCGGAACCGTCCGCGGCCCAGGCACCCGCGACTCCGAGGGTCAGGGTCAGTCCGAGGGTTACCAGCACTCCGGCGGCACCGAGGGCGACGCTGCGGGAGAGGGAGTGGCGGGGAATCACGATCGGCGTTCTCTTTTCTGCGGGCGGATCCGAAATCTTGGGGGTGGAGCGGAATGCGGAGTGGTGCTGAGGAAAGGGAGGGACGGCGCGGGCGCCGCCCCTCCCCCTCTACTCGGGTAGCGCTACTACTTCGAGACGACCGTGAGGGTCAGCGTCGACGTGTAGGTGCCGGCCGCCTTCTCCTGCGGTGCGACGAAGGTCAGGCCGGCGTTGAGAACGCTGTCGCCGACCGTGTTGGCTGCCGCGCCGGAGGCGAAGGCGGCCGGGTAGGACGCCGAACCGGCGACCTGGGCTGCGGCGGCGGTGACGCCGGTCGCGGAGGTGCCGGCAACGGTGACCGACGGGGCGAGGCCGAGCTGGACCTTGCTGATGGTGCTGGTCGCGTCGGTTGAGTTGACGAAGTTCGCAACGTTCGCGGACAGGTCCCAGCCGTTGCGGGAGACGACGCGGCCGTCGTTGACCGTGACGGCACCGAGGGTACCGACCGTGGTCGACTTGTTGTTCACGAGCGACGGAGCGGAGAACGTCGCCGCGGCGCCGGCCGGAACCGTGAGGGCGAGCGCACCGTTGGTGGCGTTCGCGGTGGTCGGCGCGAGAGCGACGGTACCGGTCGTGCCGGCCGGGGCGGTCGGGGTCGGGGTCGGGGTGGCGGTCGGCGTCGTGACGACGTCGGTCGTGGCGGAGGCCGTGAAGGCACCGGTCACCGGCGTGACCGAGATCGAACGGAAGAACGCGGAGGTGACCGCGACACCGTTCAGGTTGGTGCAGGCAATGCCGAGGCTGTAGTTTCCACCGGCGGCCTTAGCGGCGCCCTGGGCGCCGTTGTACAGCGAAACCGGGGTGATGAACGGGTTCAGCACGTTGAGGGTGGCACCGTTGAAGCCGAGGGGGGCGTATGCCTTCCAGGTGCCAGGGACCGTCTCTGTGCCGGGGGCCGAGAGGAACGCGAAGATTCCGGTGGTGCCGACGGGGCAGGCGAACTCTCCGCTGGGGTCGTTGTTGACCGAGGAACCGATCATGTCATCGCCCCACCCCAGGCTGGCGCCGTCGACAAGCGGAATGCCGTTGCCGTCGTAGAGGTAGAGGGGTGCTGCGGAGCCGTTGGTCTGGGTGGTGGCCGAGGCGACCATGGAGGCGCCGGCAACGAGGGCGAGGGAGACGACGCCGACAGCGGCGAAGCGGAGCTTGTTGTTGAGCTTCATGAGATTCAAATACCTTTTCTGGAAGTAGGTCGGGCTACTTGGAGATGCGGACAGCGGTGGTGGTGGAGGGTGCCAGGATGCCGAACTTCTTCTTCAGCGAACCGGCCTTGGAGGCGAGGGAGGTCTGCGAGTTGGTCAGGCTGGTGCTCTTGGTCGGGTCAAGCAGGCCGGCCAGTGTGGCGTCGTAGGAGGCGTTGGTCGGGTCGACGCGGGCGTACTGCACGACCAGGTAGGTGTCGCGACCCCAGACGGAGTCAGCATAGTAAGTGGCGTTCGGGACCATCGAGGTGCCGGTGCCGGTGACGGGGGTGGTGCCGGCAACGAGCGAGCCGAGAACCGTGGTGTCCTTCTTCTTGGGGTAGCTGGCACCGGTGTTCATGGCGACCCAACGAGAGACCGACATCGGCATGATCTGGTTGATGCCGAGGTTGGACGCGTCGTGCTCCTGGCCGGTCTGGACACAGGAACCGAGAGTGGCGTCGGTGACGCCGATCTTGGCCATGAAGTCCTTGCGGGTGCCGGAACCGGCCTGCGGGATGATCGGGGTGACCGTGACGCCGCCGAGGGTGGTGACGCTGCAGGTGTAGAGGCTCGTCATGGTCGCGGTGTCGATCGTGTCGATGCCGGTCGCGGTAGAGCCATTGTCGTAGGCGTAGGCGATGGCGTCACGGCCGAAGGGAACCTGGATCAGGCTTCCGGCGGCGTCGACGGTGCCGGAGCCCGAGGAACGCGCGATGTCAACCTGACCGCTGATCACGACAGCGGCAGGCGCGCCGACCGTACCAGACGTGTATGCCGCGCCATCGATGGAGCGGAGGAGCGCCGTGCGACCGTCACCCGACCCGTTCGGGCGTCCAAAGCGCACGCCTGAGGATTTCGTGGTGATGTAGGCCGTGCCGGTCGCGTCGAACGATCCGATGGTCGCGCCACCTGCGGTCGTCGAGCGAACCGAAGATCCGGAGAGCGAGGATCCGTTGGCCAGGGCGCTGACCACGTCTTCCAAGGTGTCCGAGCCGACGGCGACGTAGCTGTTGGAAACGGGCTCGGCGTTGGCCGGCGTCGCGATGGCGAAACCGGTGAGGGCGACGCCGACGGTCGCGCAGAGCGCAATTGCCTTCTTCGAAATCACTGTGATGATGCCTTTCGGGTGTACTGCATGAGACGAACCCGGGCGGGAACGTCTTTCCTGATGTCTGGTCCCAAGCCGAAACCCGGAATCTGGACGTCAAGCTGTGCGCGCATCAGGATCGTCTCCGGACACGCGAAATCAGGGGGACTCCACCGGCTGCGAGCAGCCCGGAGAGGAATCCGACAGGGATGGCTGCCGGAATGGGGCCGATGACCGGATCGGAAGGCGTCGGCTTGCCGACGAGGGGTCCGGCCGACGCGCCGGTAGCCGCAGGGTCGGTCGCGGTCGCGGTCCCGGCGACGGCGGCGGCGACGGCCGCGACCGCTGCCGTTCCACTGCCTGCGTTCGGGTTGACGTAGGCCGCCGCAGGGGCGGCGGCAGTGGCCGCGACGGTCGGTGAGGGAGTGGGTGTCGGAGTCGCCGAGACGATCGGGCTGATGCCCTTTTCGATGGCTGTCGCGGCTGCGAGGGCCTGGGCGACCCAGCTGGCCGGAATCGACGCGTACCCCTCGGGGAGCTGGCCGATCGCACTGCCGGGAACCTGACCGGCGGCAACGGCGTAGCGGATCATGTTGGCGTAAATGGCGCGGGCGGAGGCATCCGTCTGCAGTGGGTTGAGCGCCGCGTAGACCGGCATGGTCATCGGGTAGGCCGACGCCGCCGCCCTGGCGCTCGCGCTCGTGGGGTTGTATTCGAGCACGGCCGCGTTCTCGGTGGTCGGGGTCATCGCCGCGGCCGCGGCCAGCAGGGATGCGGAGTTCGCGGCAACGAAAGTGCCCGCCGAGTTTCGCAGTGACGCCGTCACCGTCTGGTACCGGGCTGCTGCCGCCGTTGTCGTGAGTCCGAGCACCCGCTGGGTGCCGACGAGGTTGCGAACGCTCTTGCCCCATTTCGGCGGAACCGTGTTCGGGCTCCAGTCGCCGAGCTCCTGGCCGTCACCGCGCAGGGTGAGGTAGGCGCCGTTCTCGAAGTCGCTCGCGTACGGGCGCCAGGTGACGAGGTTGACTTCAGTCTGGCCGTCGGCCGTGGCCACCCGTGCGATTGGGTCAGCCTTGGGGAAGTTGGTGCGGGGCACGGTCATTTTTGTGCCGGAGGAGTTGACGGCGTCCTTTGTTGCGTACCAGGGGTTGACCTTCATGCCCCACTTGTCGGCTTCGCCGTTGAGGAAAGCCACGGCATCCGGATCTGAGAGCACGTAGCGCCACAGCTGTAGGGCCTCGTCGGAGCGCCCCGAGGGCAGGAGCATGTCGCCGAGGGACGGACCCGTCAGGTCCTGGTACTGCCATTCCGCGTCGTTCACGGCGAGGAAGTCGGGGTCAACGGTCAGGTTCCTCGCGTTGTGGTTTACCTTCTCGGGGTTATCGACGAAGAACGCGAGCGATTTGGAGGTAGCGGGGGCCCCCGTCGGCAAGGAGTCCAGATATGAGTTCGTCAACAGCTTCGCGATCAGGCGCGGGGTGAGGTTCATCGAGGTGAAGGACTCGGTGTTCTTGTCCTTGTATTCCTGAGGCACGGCGCCGACGGGTTTCACCCTCCGGTCGATCGAGAAGGACACGGCGAGTCCGGAGAGTGCGATCGGCGCGTACTGCACGGGATCCGCCTTCGTCGTCTGTAGGGCACGCGATGTCAGGGCGAGAGGACTCGGGGTCTTCTGGCTTGCGGAGAGGAGAGAGTCTTCCTCGTTGCCGGTGCTGAGCACGAAGGAGGATCCGGTCGAGCCGGTGCAGAGGTTGGGCTGCCAGGACGCGACGGCCGCCGAGGCGAGTTCGCTTCCGGAGAGTTGCTTCTCGGCCGAGCCGATGGAGCAGCGCAGACCGATCGGCTTGAAGTCGAGCTTGACGGCCACACTGTGCTGCCAGGCGTCCCAGAACAGGCCGGACTTGGTGATGTACGACTCGCCGACGTCGTTGGTGCCGCGCGGGATGACGACGAGCCAGCAGGACTTGCCCGTGACCGTGCCGTCCGTGGCCGTGACCGGCATACCGCAGCCGAGGCCGGGAGACTGCATCGCGGTCTGGACCTCGAACTTGACGGAGCCGGCGCCAGTGTCACTCGACCCCACCCACGGCACCTCGTTGGTCGTGTACTGCGTGTAGAACTCGTTCGTGGCGAGGTCGACGCCCACGATCGGGGAGGGCAGGGTCACGCCAGTGGCAGCCGGCGTGCCGTTCGCGGTCTGAACAAGCCCTGTCAGGGGATCGAGGATGTAATGGGTGAGGACGCCGGCGCCATTCTTGAAGACGGACGAGATCGTTCCGCCCGTCGAGGCACGGTACGGGATCGCCGTGACCGCCGGGATCGTGAAGCCATTCGAGGGCGATGTGTATTGGGTGTCCTTGGCGTTGACGAATTCGTCAGAAACCGAGGTGTCGCGCGTGGACGCGGCCTTGCCGGGAAAACCGCCGTACTGGCAGGTGGTGCGGTCGGGATGCCCGGGGTTCAGCGGGTCCTCACCCCAGCACTGCGCGATCTGCAGGAAGTTCTGGCCGCCCGAGCTGGCGTCAGGCCGGACCGACTTCGCGCCCGAGCCGGTCCAGTTGACGACGATTCCCTGCGAGACGAGGTCCTTCGTCTGAGAGACTGTCACCTTGAGGTCGGGGAACGGTGCCGTCGAGATGTCGAGGTCATAGCCCTTGGCGGCCACCGTGACGGCGCTCGAGGTGTCCGCGGATGCTGCGGGCGGGGTAATGGAGGCCAGCATGGACACTCCGATGCCGACGACAACGCCCACGACGATGCCGCTTGCGCCGGCGCGGGTCCACATCGAGTCCGTGGACAGGATCAGGCGCTTCACTTGGTGCCCGCCTTCGGACCGCGTGGCTTGAGCCGGCGCCAGAGCACCGGGGGCAGCACGGCAGAGCCGATGAGCAACACGCCGGCGAACAGCATGATCGACTGCTGCGCACCCCAGCCGTTGTCGGCGAGGGTGAAGGGCGACGCCACCGCGGACCCGGCCACTCCGGTCGAGGCCGTGCCACCGGTGCCGCCGGAGACGAGAGCACCGTTCTCGTCGTAGACCGCGGCCGCGGCATCGCCCGTGCCCGCTGCCCCGGCGTTTGCCGTCGTCGCCGCCGCTCCGGCCCCTGCTCCTGCGGCGGCCGCTGCCGCCGCGGCCGTGTCGGCCGTGGCTGCGGAGCCGCCGGTACCGGTTCCGGTCGTCGCCGTGTCATCGGGCGCCCCTCCTGTTCCGGTGACACACTGGCTCGTGCCGACCTTGTCACAGTCGGCGGGCTTGAGTGCGTTGGTCGCGAGCAGGTTGCTCGATGGGGAGTCGCCGGCCTTGAAGGTCGGGTTGTTGCAGTTGTTGATGTCGACGCCCGAGACATCCGCTCCCGGCACTCGTTTGATCTGGTCGAACCCGGCGAGCACAAGGTTCATCGGGAGCGGCGAGTAGCCCAGGGCCGCCGCTTGCTGCTGGCCCTCGCAGAGCATGTAGTTCGCGAACGCGCCGAGGGTGAGGCCCTTCTTCGCGGTGAAGACACCGCCGACCTCGGTCGGCACGATCATGTAGGAGTAGCTCGACAGCGGGTACGTGCGCGGGTCGGGGTTGTTGTAGACGCCGTCGAGGATCTGGGTGAGGTAGTCGGGGCTCGAGACCGGGACATCCGTCTTGATCTTTGCCTGCAGCAGGGCAACGGCGACGGAGTTCGCGGTCGGCTCGACGTAGTATCCGGCGGTGTTCAGGACCTTGGCGACCGGGAAGCCGGCCTTGAGCGCGTAGGAATACTCGACGTACGTGATGGCGCCTTCGCCATAGTCCTGGGCGACATACCCGGCGACGCCCGCCGAACCGCTCTGGGCCTTCGCGTTGCCGTAGGTCGGGTACTGCGAGGTGAGGCCGCAGGAGGCCGGTTTGCCGACCTTGACGCAGAAAGCGCCCCAGAGGGAGTTGTACTGCTTGGACATCCAGAGGCTGAACTGGGCGGTCGAGCCCGAGCCGTCCGACCGCACGACAGGGACGATGCCCTTGTCCGGCATCTTCAGTCCGGGGTTGTCCGTCTGGATCGCCGGGTCGTTCCACTTGGTGATGACGCCGGTGAAGATCTTGGTGACGACCTCGCCACTCAGGCGCAGGTTGGAGACGCGGGCACCGTTGATCTTGAGGTTGTACATGAACGAGGTGCCACCGGCGACGATCGGCATGTACGCGTAGCCGCGACTCGGAACCTCGGGCGCTGAACCGTCTTCGGGAGCGGTCTGGAACGGGATCTCGCTGACGGCGAAGTCGACGTTTCCGGCCACGAAGTCCCGGCGGCCCGCGGAGGAGCCGACACCGGAATAGTTGACGGTCATGCCGTAGTTCGAGGCCACGTTCTTGCGCCACTGGTCGAGGGCGTTCTGGGACCAGGTCGAGCCGGTTCCGGTGATGGGGTCGTAGGAAACGGCCTGGGCAGACAGCGTTCCGGACAGACCGAGAATCACCACGACGGCGAGGGCGAAGAGGGCGCGGATCGCACGGATCCAACGGGGCTGCGGCGTCACGAGGACGGCTCCTTTGTGCTGAGGTCGATCGTCGGCGCTGGGCTGCTGGGGTGGTTCGGTGGTGCCGTCGGCGGCGGCCAGGCCCCCGAGGTGTTCGCCTCGAGGAGGATGCGGCGGTCGGCGGCAACGGTGATCCGCTTGAGGTCGCGCCCGGAGGCCGCGACGACCCGCTGCTGCTGGGCGCGGGACAGGTCGCCCGGCCCCTTGCCGCCGATGAGGCGGGCGATCGCGAACAGGGTGAGCACGAGGAGGATCAGCACGGCCGCCGCCCCGAAGCCACGGGCGATCATGTTCGGTTCCGGCGACTTGACGAAGTCGAAGACCTGCAGCGGCAACGAGATCATCGGTCCCTCGAAGGGGTTGAGGTTGACGACGGCGGTGACGCCGGACGTGAGCAGCACGGGGCTGGTCTCGCCGATTCCGCGGGCGGTGCCGAGGATGACGGCGGTCGCGAGCCCGGGGCGGGCGGTCGGCAGCACGACGTGCCAGACCGTGCGCCAGCGCGTGGACCCGAGCGCGTACGCGGCTTCGCGAAGGTTTCCCGCGACGAGACGGAGGACGATGTCGGAGGCGCGGATCACGATCGGGAGCATCATCACCGTGATGGCCATCGAGGCGGCGAACCCGCTGCGCTGGTGGGTGATCAGCACGATGATCGCGGAGTAGACGAAGAGGCCGGCGACGATCGAGGGCAGCGCCGTCATCGCGTCCGAGATGGTGCGCACGAAGCGGGCGAACTTTCCGCCGACCTCGTTGAGGAACAGGGCCGTGAGGATGCCGAGCGGAACGGTGACAATGAGCGCCATCGTGATCTGCATCAGGGTACCGAGGATGGCGTGGAAGATTCCGCCGAGTTCGAGGCCGTCGAGCGGGCCGGCGAGCTCCATGCTGTCGGTGAAGAAGTTGAGGTGCGGGAGGGCTTCCTGGCCGCGCACGAGGGTGTACGCGACGACGAAGACGAGGGCGCCGAAGAGCAGCACGCCGGCGCTCGAAAGGACAACCGACATGACCCGGTCCTTGACCTCCTGCCAGTCGCTCTTCAGGCTGACGAGCAGGGCGTAGAAGCCGATGAAGGCGATGAACGCGACGATCACGAAGCCGACATAGCCGGAGAGCGGTCCGAACCAGCCGAACAGCAGCACGGCGACGGCCACGCCGGCCGCTGCAGCACCGAGGATGTTGAACTGGTCGTCGACCCGGGCGGCGCGCATCCGGCGGCGCGGGCCGATCTCGATGCCGACCGAGGAGGGGATGTTCGTGGTGTGCCGGACTGCTGCGGCCTGGAGTTCGAGCTCGGCCTCGAGCTCGACGGCCGTCTCGGTCATCACGAGGGTCGAGGGGCCGGCGGATGCCGCGGGATCCGTCGCCTGGGTGCTGTGTGCGCTGGTCATCAGTCGCTCTCCGCCCCGGAGCGGGACCGCGCCACGATCGACGAGGCCGTGAAGTTGATCACGAGAGTGATCAGGAAGAGCACGAGGCCGGCGGCCATCAGTGCGGAGAGGCCGAAGGAGCTCGACTCGCCGTAGCGGAGCGCGATGAGCGCGGACACCGAGTTCGTGCCGGTCTTGAGCACCTCCCAGTTGATCGTGAAGATCGGGGAGATGATCATGTAGACGGCGATGGTCTCGCCGAGGGCCCGGCCGAGGCCGAGCATGGTGCCGCCGATGATGCCGCCGCGGCCGAACGGGAGCACCACGGACGTGATCATGCCCCACCGGGTGGAGCCGAGAGCGAAGGCCGCCTCGCGTTCACCGATCGGCGCCTGGGAGAAGGCTTCGCGCATCACCGAGGTCTGGGTGGGCACGACCATGAGGCCCACCACGATTCCGGCGATGAAGGCCGAGGAGGTGAAGGCGCTTGCCTCGGTGAGGGCCTGGCCCGTCGCATCCGTCACGCTGAAGAACGGGATCCAGCCGAAGTAGGTGGAGATCCAGGTGGCGACCGGGATGACGTTCGCCTGGAGGAAGAACACGCCCCAGAGGCCGAACACCACGCTGGGAACGGCGGCCATCAGGTCGACGAGGGTGACGAGCGTGGACTTGAGCCGCCCCTGGGCGACCTCGGAGATGAGGAGCGCCGTGCCGAGGGCGAGGGGCACCGCGACGCACATTGCGATGACGGCGATCGTGATGGTGCCGAAGAGAACGGATGCGATGCCGAACTTCTTCGTTTCCGGCGACCAGTCCTGCTCGAAGAGGAAGTTGAACCCAGCGACCCCGAGGGCGTCGCCGGCGCGCAGCGAGAGGAAGACACCGACCGCGAGCATGATCAGCACGGTGATCGTGCCCGCGCTGAACGCGACCGAGCGGAACACCGAGTCGGAGATCGACGGGCGGGAGACCAGGGAGCGCCGCGGCCGGGAGTCGGGGTTCGACGGGTCGAAAACGGCCGGGTCTGTCCCGAAGGCGTCGCCCAGGGGCGAGTCGCCCAGGGGCGGCGAGACGAGGCTCGAAATCGGCATGGCTGTCCTTGGAAAAGACTCGGGAGGGGGTGAACGCACGGGTGGGGGTAACGCGTCCGAAACATATGTTCGGGGCGGTTGGTGAACGATTGGCGTCGATTTCTCAACCGAGATGTGGACGCCGCGTGGAGAGTTGTGGCGGTCGATTCGGGAGCCGTCAGCCCGTGGGCGCCTGCGTCGGAGCGGGGGTCTGTGTCGGGCCCGGCGGGGGCGTCGACGTAGCTGTGGGGGCGGCAGACGGCTCGGGCGCCGTGGCCAGGGTGAGGGTGATGGAGGTGCCGAGACGCAGGGTCTTCTGACCGGACGGGGCGACCGCGATCACGGTTCCCGGCGTCGCGGCGGCGTCGGGCCTCGAGTCGGTGAGGACCAGGAATCCCGCGTTTTCGAGGGCGGCGATCGCCTCCGCCTTGCTGAGACCGACGGTGTCCGGCACCGTGTTCGAGCCGGAGGCCACGGTGAGGTCGACCGGGTCTCCGGGGTCCAGGAAGGTACCGGCCGCCGGGCTGACGCCGAGCACCGTGTCGAGGGGGCGCCCCGAGTCCTGGAGGGTGAGCGCGCCGAGGCGGAGCCCGAGGGCGGCGAGCGCGGCCCGTGCCCCGTCGAGGGTCATCACGGAGACCTCCGGCACCCGGATGGTCTTCGGCGCCGCCGTGGCGTGGGCGGTGATCATCGGCTCGGGGGTGGCGCTCGCGGGCGCGGGCGTGCTGCTGGTGACGGCCACCGACGTCGGCGCCGCGCCGCCGGCAGCGAGGACCCAGGCGAATGCTCCCCCGATCACGAGGATCATCGAGACGGCCCAGAGCCCGCCGCCGCGACGGCGGCTGCGGCCGCTCCGCACCCAGGCCGGGTTGTCCGGCGGGACGACGACCGCGGCGGATGCCGATCCCGCGCGTGCGTTTCCGGTCGCGTGCACGATCGTGGCCGGGGCGGGATGGGCGGTCGGGATCGGGTGCGGAACAGGCACAGGATCCGGGACCGGGACCGGTACCGCACCGAGCACCATCGTGCGCTCAGCGAGCTCCGCGAGGTCGCCCGGCCGGAACAGTCCCGTGGTGTCGTCCGCGGGCAAGACGCGACCGCCGCCGGGCAGGGCCCCCTCTGGCGGGGCCGCGGCGCGACCCGGCACTCCCCCGGCCCCGATGCGGTCCAGGGCCGCGTCGACGGCCGCGCCCATCGCCGCGGCGGAGGGGAACCGGGCGTCCGGGTCTTTGAGGAGCGCCTTGACGACGAGCCGGTCGACACTCCGCGGGATGCCGGAGTGCTGCACCGACGGCACCGGCGGCGGAGACTGCACGTGGGCGCGCATTACCGCGGCGACGGAATCCCGGACGAACGGCGCCCGTGCGGTGAGCGCGAAGTACAACACCCCGCCGAGTTGGTACACGTCGCCGCGTTCGTCGACGGCGTCGCCCCGCGCCTGCTCCGGCGACATGTAGTTCACGCTCCCGAGCACGCTCTGCACGACCGGGATTTCCTGCGTTGTCACATCGGGTGCGCTGCGGAGGACGTCGGTGCCGAGGGCGGGGCGACCGGCGGCATCCGCGAGGCCGAAGTCGAGCAGGCGCACTCCGTCAGTACCGACGTTACCGGCCGGGTCCGGGTCGACCATGATGTTGGCCGGGGAGACGTCGCGGTGGACCAGGCCGATGTCGTGCGCGGCCTCGAGGGCGCGCAGCACCGCTGACGCGACGGTGAGCGCCTGCCCGACGGGCAGCGCCCCGCGATGCTCGACGTATTCGGCGAGGCTGATCCCCGGCGCGCGGTCGAGCGCGATCCAGGCCTGCGGCTCCTCGGCGTTCGCACCGGTGCCTGTGCCGGTGCGGGGCTCGGTCCCGGCGCCGATCCCCGGGCCGTGACCGGTGTGGTGCACGCCGACGCCGAGCACCGCGACGATGTTCGGGTGCCGCAACACGGCCGCGGCCCTGGCCTCCGCAAAGAACGCTTCCCTGGCCCGGTCGGAGCGGGACAGGTGCGGGTGCAGGATCTTGAGGGCGATCTCTCTGACTGCGCCCTCCCCTGCCTGCGTGTCCACGGCGGAGAAGACGGATGCCGACCCGCCCGTCCCGAGGAGTTCACCGAGCCGGTAGCGGCCCGAGATCAGCCCCTCGCCAGCGCCGACCGTGCGCCGGCCTGCCGGCGCACCGGAGGCAGCCGTCGTCTCGGCGGGATCGATCGTGCCTGTCACAGGGGGCTACTTCGCCCGGGCGGCGTAGGTGTTCGCGTAACCGGCGACGGCGGTGACATAGGAGTCGACGTGGTTGTACGCGAAGACGGCCGCGCGCCAGCGGTCGGGCAGCGCGAGGTCGCCGTAGTTGCACAGGTATCGCCCGGCTGCGAGGGCGGCGTCGTCGATCTGCTGCGGGTCGTCGACACCGTCCCGGTTGCCGTCGGCGCCCCAGCGCTGCCAGGTCGCGGGGATGAACTGCAGCGGGCCGACCGCACGGTCCCACGCCGCACTGCCGTCCCAGGCGCCGCCGTCGGTGTCGCTCATCGCTGCGAAATCAGAGCCGTCGAGGGCCGGACCGAAGATGCCGGGCCGGGCGGTACCGTCGGTACCGAGCGCCGAGCCCGCGTGGGTGCCGTGCCCGGACTCGATGTTGCCGAGGCCGGCGAGGGTGCTCCAGCCGAGTCGGCAACCGGGCTGTTCGGCGGCGAGGGCGAGCGAGGCACCCGCATAGCCGAGCATGGCCCGCCGCGGGATGCCGGTGGCCGCGGCCACGCGGGCAGCCCAGTCCGCGTCCACGAGCGCAGCGTTCCCGGTGAGCAGCGCGGTTTCGCCTGTCGACGCGAGGGACGAGCCGGCGCCGGCGGCGGACTGGTCGGCCGCCGGAACGGGAGTCGCCGGCGTCACGGTCACGGTCGCTGCGGCATCCGCTGCCGTGGGAACGGAGGGAACAGCGTCGGCGGCCACGGCCGCCACGCTCGCCCGGATGCCTTCCGGTGCGGTGAAGCCGGGTACGAGCCAGCCGAAGACGACCCAGCAGAGCAGCCCGGCGGTCGCTGCGGCACCGATCCAGCCGCGCAGGCCGCGGAGCCGTGTGCCGTTCACCACGCCTGGGCCCGTTCGGCCTCGCTGAGCACCCGGCTGCCCCGGCGGCCGGCCTCGGTCGCGTGGCGGGCGTCTTCGGCGACGAGCGCGACGCGGAAGGCTTCGATCGTGCCGGCGGCGGCTTCCCGGCTCGCGGAGGCGGCGCCGTACCAGCGTCCCGCTGTCATCACGATGCGTTCGCCGATGGTGACCACCCAGCCATGGGTGCCTGCCGACGGCCCGGTGACGACGGTCGCGACCATCGCGTCGCACTGGTCCTTGAGTTCGAGGACATGAGCCCGCGCGCCGGCGAACGAGCCGTAGACCGAGGAGCTGCGGCCGAGCTCGCGGCTGTTCGAGGCGAGCAGCCGCCAGATGCCGGAGTGGCCGGAGTCGGCGACGGTGGCGAGGCCACGGGAGCGATCCCGGCCCTCGGCCACCCGGTCGGTCGTTCCGGTGCGGTCGAGTTCTCCCGTGCGTGCGAGTTGTCCGGTGCGGGCGAGTTCGCCGGCGCGTGCGAGTCCGCTGACGCGGGCGACGTCGCCGCCGCGGGCACCGGACTGAACGCTCTCCCGGAAGGCGACCCAGCCCTGCAGGCGCGGGTCCGCGTTGGAACGGAAGGCCGAGAAGACCACACTTGGGCGGGGCGACACAGCGACTCCAACGGCCTGAACCAAACAGCGACGGGTGCAGTCGAGACTGTGTGCCGGCTCGGGTGGGCCAGCCCCGGCAATACTGTGCTGGCCTCAGGTGTCCGGCCCGGGAGTGTCACCTTGCCGGGGGGTGAACGGAAGCTGTCCGGCCCGGCAACAGTTTCGAGAACGCCTAGCGGCGGAACGCCTTTCGCGCCAGCGTGTTCCCGAGGTACTGCACCAACTGGACGAGCACGATGATCAGCAGCACGGCAGCCCAGGTCACGATCGGGTTGAACTGGCGGTACCCGTAGAGCAGGGCGAAGTTACCGAGGCCGCCGCCACCGACGTACCCGGCGACCGCCGACATGTCGACGAGCGCGACGAAAATGAACGTGTAGCCGAGGATCAGCGGACCGAGCGCCTCGGGCAGGAGCACGGTGAAGATGATCCGGGCCGTTCCGGCGCCCACGCTGCGGGCGGCCTCGATCACGCCGGGCGTCACGGTGAGCAGGTTCTGCTCGACGATACGGCCCATCGCGAAGGATGCCGCGAGCGAGATCGTGAAGATGATCGCGTTATTGCCGATTCCGGTTCCGACCACGAGCCGGGCGAGCGGCTGCGCGGCGGCGAGGAAGATGATGAACGGGATGGGCCGCACGAAGTTGACCAGCAGGTTCAGCACCACGAACACGGGTTTGTTGGCGAGCAGGCTGCCGCCGCGGGTCAGGTACAGGCCGAGGCCGACGATCAGGCCGCCGAGGCCCCCGAAGAACAGGGTGAGGCCGACGATGTAGAGCGTCTCCCCTGCGGCCTTCCAGAGCTGGGGCAGCAGTTCGATGAGGGATTCCATCAGCGCACCTCCGTGACGGTCGTGAGTGTTCTGATCCGATCGAGGACCGCATCGATGCGGTCGTCCGCGCTGCCGGCAGACGCTGTGCGGGCATCCGCCGCCGTGGCGTCGCTGAGCGCGAGGGTGAGATGCCCGAAGGAGCGGCCCTGCACTTCGTTGATGCCGCCGAAGACGACCTCGAATGCGACGCCGGCGCGAGCCAGTTCGCCGAAGACACGGGCCTGGTCGACCGTGTTGTCGCGGAAGGCGAGGGACACGATCCGCCCGGGGTGGCGTCTGCGCAGCACGGCGAGCTCGTCGGCGCTCGGGATGCCCTTGACGACGGTTGAGACGAACCGGGCGGATGCCGGCTGCTGCGGGTTCGAGAACACATCGAACACGTCACCGCGTTCGATGACCCGGCCCTGGTCCATCACCGCGACCTTGCTCGCGATCGTCTGGATCACGTCCATCTCGTGCGTGATCACGATGATCGTCACACCGAATTCCCGGTTGACCCGGGTCAGCAGGTCGAGCACTTCGTGGGTCGTCTCGGGGTCGAGGGCGCTCGTGGCCTCGTCGGCGAGGAGGATGGCGGGCTGGCTCGCGAGGGCGCGGGCGATGCCGACGCGCTGCTTCTGGCCGCCGGAGAGCTGGTCGGGGTACGCGCGGGCCTTGTCGGCGAGGCCGACGAAGTCGAGCATCTCGGCGACCCGCTTGGCGCGTTCGGCCTTGGGCCGGTGCGCCACCTCGAGCGGATAGGACACGTTGGCCGCGACGCTGCGCGAGCCGAGCAGGTTGAACTGCTGGAAGATCATGCCGATGCCGAGACGCACGCTGCGCAGTTCGCGCTCTGCCAGGCCGGCGATGTCCCGTCCGTTGATCAGGATCTCTCCGGACGTTGACCGTTCGAGCGCGTTCACGAGGCGCACGAGGGTGCTCTTGCCGGCTCCCGAGTAGCCGATGATCCCGTAGACGTCGCCGGCCTCGACGGCCAGGCTGACGTCGTCGATCGCGACGACGTCGCTGCCGCCCTTTTCGTGGGGTGGGTAGATCTTGCTGACACCGCGCAATTCGACGATCGGCATTCAACTCTCCTGGAATTCTCTGGTTTCACACCGGATGCCCGCCTCGCGAGTGCGAAGCGGGCATCCGGGCAACCGGGGGCGACTACTTCTTGTTGGCCTTGGTGTCCGCGACGACCGTGGCGAGCGAGGAGACCAGGTCGGCGACCGGGGTCTTCACGAGAACACCGGAGCCGCCGGAGACGGCGAGCACGCCGTCCTGCACGGCCTGGGTGTCCTGATAGATCTGGACGAGCTTCTGGTAGGTCGCGTTGTCCTTGTCCGCGGCGCGGGCGACGAACACGTTGACGTAGGGGATGGCGGTCGGGTCGGCCGGGTCATCCTTGGCGAGGGCGTCGGTGAACTTCAGTCCGGCCTTCTCGACGAAGTCGTTGTTGATGATCGCGCCGGCGACGTCAGGAAGCGAAGTCGCGGTGAGGGAGGCCTCGAGCGCGGTGACGGTGACCTTGGAGGCCGACGTGTCGATGTCGTCGAGGGTCGAGAAGATCGAGCCGCCGTCCTTCAGCGTGATGAGCTTGGCCGACTGCAGCACGAGGAGCGCGCGGGCCAGGTTGCTCGCGTCGTTCGGCACCGCGATGGTGTCGCCCTTCTGGATCTCGCTGACCTTCTTGTACTTCGTCGAGTACAGGCCGAGCGGGTAGATCGCCGTCGAACCGATCGGGGTGAGGTCCGCGTTGCTCGCCGTGTTGTACTGCGCGAGGTAGACGAGGTGCTGGAACTGGTTGAGGTCGATCTCACCGGCGGTCAGCGCGGGGTTCGGCTGGTCGTATGCGGAGAAGTCGACGATCTCGACCTTGATTCCCGCATCGGCGGCGGCCTTCGTGTAGACGGCCCAGTACGGGTCGCTCGCGCCGACGACGCCGATCTTGACAGTCTTGTCGCTGCCGGCATCCGCCGTGCCGCCGGCGCACCCGGCGAGCAGGGCGAGGAGCGGGACGGTCGCGAGAGCCGCGAGCAAGCGCTTGGACAGAGTTGACTTTTTCACGTGGTGAATCCCCTTGGGTATGCTGCGGGTGAGAGCCGCGAGTGCTGTCTCGTGGACGAGCCCCGGCAATCGACGGCACAGCAAAGCCACGGCACGAAGGGGTGGGAGTCTGTGCCGCTGCATCGCGAGGCACACCTTCAGGTTAACAAAGGATGCTGCGCCGCGCACGCCGCTGCGTAACACGCGGTCACAGCATCCGCGGTTTTAACCCTCGATCAGCGTCGAAAGTTCGAGCCAGCGAGTTTCGAAGCTCGAGATGGAGGATTCGAGACCCTGCAGCTCGGTGCCGAGCTCGCCGAGGCCTGCGTAGTCGTTCTGGTCGTGGCTGACCATGTTCTGGTTCAACACCACGATCCGGGACTTCTGCTTGGCGACCTTGCGCTCGATGGAGGCGAGCTCCTTCTGCGCGTTGCGGAGCTCTGCGCCGCCGATGGCCAGGTTCCTGGCCGGCTTGCCGCCGGAGGTGTTCGAGGCGTTCGCCTCTGCGGGCTTGTCGGAGTCGTTGATCTGCTGCTTGCGCATCTCGAGGTACTGGTCGACGCCGCCGGGCAGGTGGCGGAAGCCGCCCTCGGTGACCGCGTACTGGTTGTCGGTGACGCGTTCGATCAGGTACCGGTCGTGCGAGACGACGAGCAGGGTGCCGGGGAAGGAGTCGAGCAGGTCCTCCATGGCCGCGAGCATGTCGGTGTCCAGGTCGTTGGTGGGCTCGTCGAGGATGAGCACGTTCGGCTCGTCGAGCACGATCAGCAGCAGCTGCAGGCGGCGCTTCTGGCCACCGGAGAGGTCCTTGACCTGGGTGACGAGCTGGGCGCTCATGAAGCCCATCCGCTCGAGCATCTGGCCGGGGGTGATCTCCTTGCCTCCGGCGATGTAGCTCGTCTTCTGGCGGCCGATGACCTCGCTGACCCGGTCGTTCTGGATGCCCTCGAGCTCGAAGAGCTGCTGGGTGAGCACGGCGACCTTGATGGTTTTGCCGCGCTTGACGTGGCCGCTCGTCGGCTGGAGGGTACCGGCGACGAGGTTCAGCAGCGTGGACTTGCCCGCGCCGTTGACGCCCATGATGCCGGTGCGTTCCCCTGGGGCGATCCGCCAGGTGATGTCCTTCAGCACGTGCTTGTCCTCGAAGTCCACCGAGACGTCGATGAGGTCGACGACGTCCTTGCCGAGGCGCTGCATCGCCATCGACTGCATCGTGACGGTGTCGCGGGGCGGCGGCTCGTTCTCGATGAGCTCGTTGGCCGCGTCGATGCGGAACTTGGGCTTGGCGGTGCGGGCGGGGGCGCCGCGGCGGAGCCAGGCGAGCTCCTTCTTCATCAGGTTCTGGCGCTTCGACTCTGTCGCGGCGCTCATCCGGTCGCGCTCGACGCGCTGCAGGATGTACGCGGCGTAGCCGCCCTCGAAGGGTTCGATCAGACGGTCGTGCACCTCCCAGGTCTGGTTGCAGACCTCGTCGAGGAACCACCGGTCGTGGGTCACGACCACGAGGCCGCCGGAGTTCGTCGCCCAGCGGTTGCGCAGGTGCCCGGCGAGCCAGGTGATGCCCTCGACGTCGAGGTGGTTGGTGGGCTCATCGAGGAAGATCACGTCGTGGTCGCCGATCAGCACGGCGGCGAGGGCGACCCGGCGGCGCTGGCCACCGGAAAGGTCGTCGACGAGTGCGTCCCAGGGGATGTCGCGCACGAGTCCGCCGATGACGTCGCGGACTTTGGCGTCCCCGGCCCAGAGGTGCTCGTCCATGGTGCCGACGACGGTGTGGCCGACGGTCTGGCCTGAGGCGAGGGCGTCGGACTGGTCGAGCACGCCGATCGTGACGCCGCGGCGGCGGGTGACGCGGCCGGAGTCGGGTTCGATGCGTCCGGCGAGGAGGCTCAGCAGGGTGGACTTGCCGTCACCGTTGCGCCCCACGACTCCGATGCGGTCGCCCTCGTTGAGTCCGACGGTGACGGAGTCGAAGATGACGCGGGTGGGGTATTCAAGGTGCAGGGACTCGGCCCCGAGCAAATGTGCCATAGCTTACAACTTTACCGTGCGCGGCTGGGAGCCCGGCGCGCAGGTCGGGGCAGGCGGATGCCGCGGCTCAGTCGTGGACGAGACGGGCGCCGTGGACCGGGCCCGTCGCCCGCACCACGTGCAGGCGGGAGGCGCTCAGCGCGACCTGGAGCTCGAGCGCGCTGTCGGCATCCGCCACGAGGAACGCGACCGTTGGACCGGACCCGGAGACGATGCCGGCGAGGGCGCCGTTCTCCTCGCCGAGCTCGATGACCTTGCCGAGGCCGGGGGCGAGGTGCAGCGCCGGGGCCTGGAGGTCGTTGTGCAGGGACTCGGCGAGCATCCGGGCGTCGCCGGCGCGCAGGGCCTGGAGCACGTTGGCGTCGACCGTCGGCTGCGCCTGCGCCGGGAAGATGTCCTGGGCATGGCGCTCACGGTGGCGGTCGAGTTCCTGGTACACGCCGGGGGTGGACATGCCGAAGTCGGCCAGGGCGAGCACCCAGTGGAACTGGCCCTTGGCGAGCGCGGGGCTCAACTGGTCGCCGCGGCCGGTGCCGACGGCGGTGCCGCCCGTGAACGCGAAGGGGACGTCGGCGCCGAGAGTCGCGGCGATGGCGAGCAGTTCCTCGCGGGTCGCCTCGGTGCCCCAGAGGGCGTCGCACGCGAGCAGGGTTGCGGCGGCGTCGGCCGATCCGCCGCCCATTCCCCCGGCGATCGGCACGTTCTTCTCAAGTTTGAGATGAACGCCGCCGCGGTAGCCGGACCGGCGGGCAAGGGCGCGAGCGGCCCGGATCGCGAGGTTGCTGCCGTCGGTCGCAAGGCCGGAGGTGTCGATCGAGCCGGTGAATTCGCAGGAGAAGTCGTCGGCGGGATAGGCGCGCACGTCTTCGCTGAGCGACACGGCCTGGTAGGCGGTCGCGACTTCGTGGTAGCCGTCTTCGAGCACGGCACCGACCTTCAGGAAGACGTTGATCTTGCCCGGCGCCCGCGCGTGCACAACGTGAGATGTGGCCGCGTTGGTCATGGTTCTAACCTAGCTCAGCCGCACAGCCCCCTCGTGCGCGGGGTCAGGACGGGTCGGCGGCGGTCCAGGACCTGGCGATGGCGAGGAAGGCGTCGACGGTGAGCTGTTCGCCGCGCTCGGTGGGGTCGATGCCCGCGGCTTCGAGGATCGCGGTCGCCGTTGCCGAGTCGCCGAGCACGGTCGAGAGCGACTGGCGGAGCATCTTGCGGCGCTGCTGGAAGGCGCCGTCGACGAGCGCGAACGTCGCGAGGCGCAGGTCCTCGCTCTCGAGCGGGCTCTCGCGGCGCTGGAACGCGATCAGGATCGAGTCGACGTTCGGCACCGGCCAGAACACCTGGCGGCTGACCTTGCCCGCGGTGCGGAAGGCCCCGTACCAGGCGGCCTTGACGCTCGGGCTGCCGTAGACCTTCGAGCCGGGGGGCGCGGCGAGCCGTTCGCCGACCTCGGCCTGCACCATCACGACGCCGGCGCGGATCGACGGGAAGTGCTCGAGCATGTGCAGCAGCACCGGCACCGAGACGTTGTACGGCAGGTTGGCGACGAGCCGGGTCGGCTCCCCCGGCAGGTCGGTGATCTTGAGCGCGTCGGCGCGGAGCACGACGAGCGGCGCGTCCGGGTGCATCAGCTCGACGGTGAGCGGGAGCTGCTCGGCGAGGCGGTCGTCGATCTCGACGGCGACGACGCGCGCACCGGTCTCGAGCAGGCCGAGGGTGAGCGAGCCGAGGCCGGGTCCGACCTCGACGACGGTGTCCTCTGGGGTGATCGCGGCGACCTTGACGATGCGGCGGACGGTGTTGCCGTCGATCACGAAGTTCTGGCCGAGCTTCTTGGTCGGGTTCACGCCGAGCATCTCGGCGAGGTCGCGGATCTCGGCGGGGCCGAGCAGTGAGCGCGGTGTGGGCGCGGCGGATGCCGCGGGCTCGACGGGCAGGGCGGCATCCGTGGCCGGGGTCACCGGAGTGTTCTCGGCGTCGCTCACCGGAGTCCCCCGAGGCTGACGGTCGGCGCGGACGGCGCCGGCACGACGGGTTCGGCATCCCAGCGCCCGTAGACGCGTTCGGTGGTGGTGGAGATCTGGGCGGCCAGCATGGCGACATCCGTTTCGAGGTGGTTGGCCATCGCGCGCAGGGTGTGCGGCAGCAGGTACGGCGCGTTCGGTCGGCCGCGGAAGGGCATGGGGGTGAGGAAGGGGGCATCCGTCTCGACGAGCAGCAGCTCGCGGGGAGCAGCGGCGAGGGCCGCGCGGAGCATGCCGGCGTTCTTGAACGTGACGTTGCCGGCGAAGGAGAGGTACCAGCCGTGTTCTGCACAGATCGCGGCCATCTCGGCGTCCCCGGAGAAGCAGTGGAAGACCGTGCGCTCGGGGGCGCCGACCCGCAGCAGGGTCGCGATGACCTCGGCGTGCGCGTTGCGGTCGTGGATCTGCAGGGCGAGGCCGTTCTGCTTCGCGATCTCGATGTGCGCCTCGAAGCTGCGGTACTGGGCGGCGAGCCCCTCCGGCCCGGTGCGGAAGAAGTCGAGCCCGGTCTCGCCGATCGCGACGACCCGCGGGCGCCCGGCGAGTTCGCTGATCTCGGCGAGGGCGTCGTCGAGCGTGCCGGCCTGTTCGTAGTCCGGTGCCTCGTTCGGGTGGATCGCGACCGCCGCGAGCATGCGTGGCTCGCTCGCGGCGGCCTCGGCCGACCAGCGGGAGGTCTCCCGGTCGCCGCCGACCTGGATCACGCCCTGCACGCCCACGCTCACGGCCCGGTCGAGCTGTTCGGCGAGGCTGAGCGGATGCTCGCCGTCGCTGATCTCGAGATGGGTGTGGTTGTCGTACACCGGCACGGGGAGCGACTCCGGCGGGGCCGGGTAGCTCAGGTCGCGGCCGGCGGTCTGCTCACGCTGGCGGACGGGTTCGTTAGCCAACCGTCGCCTCGATGCGCGGGAAGAGCGCCTCGAGCGGGGAGACGTGGGTGCCTCCGGTCCACTCCCACGCGCGGTCGATGCGCTGGTCGGTGACGAGGCCCTCTCCGCCGAGGGCGGACCAGAGCTTGGCGCACGCCTCGGGGACGACCGGGGAGAGCAGCACGGCGAGGGTGCCGAGGCCGCGCACGGCGGTGAACAGCACGGCGTCGAGCCGGTCGCGGTCGGCGGGGTCCTTGGCGAGGCCCCACGGTTCCTGGCTCGTGATGTAGCCGTTGAGCTCGTCGACGAGTTCCCAGACGGATGCGATCGCCTCGTGGATCGCGAGGCGGGAGATGGCCTCGCCCGCGGCATCCGTCACCCGGATCTCGGTGGCCCGGATGGCCGCGTCCGCCTCGGTGAAGGCCGTCGTGACCGGGATCTCGCCGTCGCAGTAGCGCACGACCATGGCGATGACCCGGGAGGCGAGGTTGCCGAAGCCGTTGGCGAGCTCGGACTGGTACCGGGCGGAGAGGTCCTCCCAGGAGAACGAGCCGTCCTGTCCGAAGCTGATGGCGCGCATGAAGTAGTAGCGGAACGCGTCGGAGCCGAAGGTGTCGGTGATCTGGCTCGGGGCGATGCCGGTGAGCTTGGACTTGCTCATCTTCTCGCCGCCGACGAGCAACCAGCCGTGGCCGAAGACCCGGCGCGGCACCGGGAGCCCGGCGGCCATCAGCATGGCGGGCCAGATCACGGCGTGGAACCGGAGGATGTCCTTGCCGACGATGTGCGTGGCCGGCCAGAGCCTGCTGAACCGCTCGTCGTCCTGCCCGTAACCGGCGGCGGTGATGTAGTTGAGCAGCGCGTCGAACCAGACGTAGACGACGTGGCTGTCGTCCCACGGCACCTTGATGCCCCAGTCGAAGCTCGAGCGCGAGATCGACAGGTCGGAAAGGCCCTGCTTCACGAAGGAGATGACCTCGTTGCGGGCGCTCTCGGGCTGGACGAAGTCGGGGTCTTCCTCGTAGAGGGCGAGCAGGCGCTCGGCGAAGGTGCTCATCCGGAAGAAGTAGTTCTTCTCGTGGAGCAGCTCGACCGGGAGGGAGTGGATGGCGCAGACCTGCTGGCCGATGAACTCGCCGGTGCCCTCGATCAGGTCGCTCGGCTGCTTGTATTCCTCGCAGCCGACGCAGTAGAAGCCCTCGTACTCGCCCGTGTAGATATGGCCGGCGTCGTAGAGGTGCTGCAGGAACTTCTGCGCGTTGACCTCGTGGCGTTCGTCGGTCGTGCGGATGAAGTCGTCGTTGCGAATGTCGACGGTCTTGAGCAGCGGCTTCCACGCGGTCTCGACGAGGCGGTCGGCCCATTCCTTCGGGGTGACGCCGTTCGCGGTCGCGGTGCGCAGGATCTTCTGGCCGTGCTCGTCGGTACCGGTGAGCAGCCAGGCGTCCTCGCCGGCCTGCCGGTGCCAGCGCGCGAGGAGGTCTGCGGCCACTTCCGTGTACGCGTGACCGATGTGGGGCACATCATTCACATAGAAAATGGGCGTGGTGATGTAAAAGGATGCTCCGGCGGACATGCCCCCAGTCTATTGGGAGCAACGGATGCCCCGGGCCGGGTTACGTCCCGCCTCGGTTCGGGTCAGAACGGCAGGGGCGGATGCTGCGGCGCGGCTGGTGCACGCGCCCCCGGCTTCTGCGCGAGGGCGGCCTCGTAGAGGTCGCGCTTGCCGAGGCCGGACACCGCGGACACGTCTGCTGCGGCCTCCTTGAGCCGGGCGCCGGCCGCGACCTGGGCGAGCACCTCCGCGACCCCGGTCGCGAGGTCGAGCACGCGCTTCTCGGCCCCGGCGACGACGATCGCGATCTCGCCCTTGACGCCCACTGCCGCCCACTCGGCCAGTTCGGCGGCGGTGCCGCGCTTGACCTCCTCGAAGAACTTGGTGAGCTCGCGGCAGACCACGACGCGGCGGTCGGCGCCGAGCACCTCGGCGAGGTCGATGAGGGAGGCGGCGAGCCGGTTCGGCGACTCGAAGAAGACCATGGTGCGGCGTTCGTCGGCCACCTCGCGGAGGGCAGACATCCGGTCGCCGTGCTTGCGGGGCAGGAAGCCCTCGAAGGTGAACCGGTCGGTCGGCAGCCCGGAGACGGCGAGGGCGGTGAGCACTGCGGACGGGCCGGGCAGCACGGTGACCGTGACGCCGGCGGCGACGGCGGCGTCGACGAGGTGGAAGCCGGGGTCGGAGACGGTCGGCATGCCGGCGTCGCTCAGCACGAGCAGGTCGGTGTCCCGGGCCAGCTCGACGAGCTCAGCCGCCTTCACCCGTTCGTTGTGGTCGTGCAGGCTGATCAACTGCGGACGGTTCTCGATCGCGAGGGCCTTGAGCAGGTGCACGGTGACGCGGGTGTCCTCCGCCGCGATGACCGTGGCGGTCGTGAGCGCCTCGACCAGCCGGCGCGAGACGTCGCCGAGGTTTCCAATCGGGGTGGCAGCGAGGATGATCATTCCCCCAGTCTCGCAGTCCGCGCATAACCACCGCTCACTACGATGGTCAGCGTGCTCCTCATACGCCGCTGGTTCCCGTGGGCCGGCCCCCTGTTCGTGGTCGTCGTGGCCGCCGTTCTCCGCCTCTGGAACCTCGGCTCCCCGCACGCGCTCGTCTTCGACGAGACCTTCTACGTCAAGGATGCCTGGAGCCTCTTCAACAACGGCTACGAGTCCACCTGGCCGGACAAGGCCGACGAGATCTTCGCAAACGGCAATGCGAATATCTTCACCGACGTCGGATCGTTCGTCGTGCATCCGCCGCTCGGGAAGTGGCTGATCTCACTCGGGATGGCCGCATTCGGGCCGGGAAACAGCTGGGGCTGGCGCATCGTGACGGCCCTGATCGGCATTCTCGCGGTCGTGCTGCTGATGCTCATCATCAGGAAGCTGTTCGGCTCGACCCTGCTCGCGGTCATCGGCGGGTTCCTGTTCGCGATCGACGGCAACGCGATCGTGATGAGCCGGGTGGCGTTGCTCGACAACTATGTGATGTTCTTCGCGCTTCTCGGGTTCGGGGCGATCCTGCTCGACCGGGAGTGGCACGCGACCCGCCTTGCCGCCTGGATGGCGAAACGGGCGGAGACGGGCGAGTGGCCCGGCTGGGGGCCCGCGATGTGGTTCCGGCCGTGGCTCCTCGCCGCGGGCCTCGCCTTCGGGTTGACCATGAGCGTCAAGTGGTCCGGCCTGTACTTCCTCGCCGCTTTTGGCGTCTACGTCGTGGTCGTGGACGCCCTCGCCCGCCAGCGGGCCGGCATCCCGTTCTGGGCGAGCGGTGCCATCCTCAAGCAGGGTCCGATCAGCTTCCTGCTGATGGTGCCGATCGCGGTCGTGACCTTCCTCAGCTCGTGGACGGGCTGGTTCGTCACCACGGGCGGCTTCTACCGCACCTGGGCAGACTCACCCGAGACGGCCTGGACCGGGGCATTCGCCTGGGTGCCGCATGTCGTCCAGAGTTTCTGGCACTACCAGGTCGCCGCATACACCTATCACGTCGGCCTCGTCACGCCGCACCCGTACCAGTCGAACCCGCTGACCTGGCTGTTCATGGTGCGCCCGACGAGCATGTATTACCAGTCGTCTGCGGCCGGTGAGGGCACCTGCAGCTTCTCGACCTGCTCAGAGGCGATCACCGAGATCGCCAACCCGCTGATCTGGTGGGCCGGGACCGCCGCCGTGCTCTACCTCGTCTATCGCCTCGCCCGGTACCGGGAATGGCGGGTGGGCCTGATTCTGATGGGCATGGTCGCCGGGTACCTGCCCTGGCTGATGTACACCGGCCGAACGGTCTTCCAGTTCTACTCGATCGCCTTCGAGCCGTACCTGATCCTCGCCCTCACGTTCGTGATCGGTCTCGTGCTCGGACTCGCGCCGGGCACCGGCGGGGTCGGGGCGGACGCCGTGACGCGCGAACCGGACCGGACCGTCGGCATCCGTGTGCTGATCGGCTACCTCGTGGCTGCGGTGCTGGTCAGCGCCTTCTTCTACCCGCTCTGGACGGGAATGCAGATCCCGTTCTCGTTCTGGCAGATGCATATTTGGCTGCCGAGCTGGCGATAGCCGCGCCCGGATCCCCGGAATTCCGGGCGAAGGAGACCCTGCGGTTTCGTGCCGTTTCGGCGATTTGAGGACTCTTCATATGCCGTTTGGGCCATATAGCGACTGGGAAACCGTTGTGAATCCGACCCACGGACCGGGGGTGCGCCCGTAGGATACTTCTATCTGCACCACGAGTGATTGCTCCAGAACCGACTGAGAAGTCCAGATCCAAACCAAAGGCCTCATGTCGGAAGCATCCGTCGCACCCACGGTGCGCATCGTCAAGACCCGTCGGGGTGGCGACTCGAAGAATCCCACCACCGAGTACTCCTCGCTGCTGCACACTGTGCGCAACCTGGGCCTCCTGAAGCGCGCGACCGGGTTCTACTGGTTCGTCTTCGGCATGCTCATCCTCGCAACTGCGGGTCTCGGCACCGGTTTCGTGCTCCTCGGCGACAGCTGGTACCAGCTGATCATCGCCGGCGTGCTCGGCATCATCCTCACCCAGTTCGCGTTCCTCGCCCACGAGGCCTCGCACCGGCAGGTGTTCGAGTCCGGACCCGCCAACGACAAGGCCGGCCGTATCCTCGCGAACCTGTTCGTCGGCATCAGCTACGCCTGGTGGATGAACAAGCACAGCCGCCACCACGCCAACCCGAACGTGATCGGCAAAGACCCCGACATCGACCCCGACTTCATCGTCTTCCGCGAGGAGGACGCCGCGAAGGTGTCCTGGCTCGGCTCGTTCGTCACGCGCAAGCAGGGCTACCTGTTCTTCCCGCTCCTGATGGCCGAGGGCTTCAACCTTCACGTCCAGGGCTTCCGCACGGTCTTCGGCCGCGGCAAGGTCGACAAGCGCTGGCTCGAGATCATCATGCTCACGACCCGTATCGTGCTCTACGTCGCCGTGATCTTCTACTTCCTGCCGCTCGGCATGGCCTTCGCCTTCATCGGCGTGCAGCTCGCCGTCTTCGGGGTCTACATGGGCGCATCCTTCGCCCCGAACCACAAGGGGATGCCGCAGCTCCCCCACGACAGCAAGGTCGACTTCCTGCGCCGCCAGGTCCTGACCTCGCGCAACATCCGCGGCGGCACCTTCATGGATACCTTCATGGGCGGCCTGAACTACCAGGTCGAGCACCACCTGTTCCCGAACATGGCCCGCCCGCACCTGCGGAAGGCGCAGGAGATCACCAAGGAATACTGCCAGTCGCACAACATCCTGTACACGGAGACGGGCCTGTTCCAGTCGTACGGGATCGTCATCGAGTACCTGAACACGGTCGGCCTCGCCGCCCGCGATCCGTTCGACTGCCCCATGGTCGCGCGCTTCCACCACCGCTGACGGCTTTCCGCCGAGCGCGGGTGTTCTGCCGTTGCGCGGGTGGTGCACCACCAGCGGAGCGGCGCAACGCCAGCGCTCGGCGTGAGGGACCGGCGCCGGTGACGCGGGAGTAGGCTCGAATCCATGTGGCTGCCGGGCGTGCTCGTCGCGGTCGCCGCCGCACTCCTTGCCGGGCTCGTGCACGCCCTCGTCCCCGGGATCCCGCTTCTCACGGCCGCCGTGGTGTTCGGAATCGTCGCCGGCCAGCTGCCGGTTGCGCGCCGGCAACTCACCGGAGTGCTCGCGCCGGGCCTCTCGGTCGCCTCCAAACGCATCATGCGCCTCGGAATCGTGCTGCTCGGCCTCAAGCTCAGCCTCGTCGACATCCTCGGCCTCGGCTGGGTGACCATCGCGACGACCGTCGCGATCGTCGTTCTCACGTTCTTCGGCACACTGTGGTTCGGCCGCAGGATCGGCCTCCCGGGGCACCAGCCCCTCCTGATCGCGACCGGGTTCTCGGTCTGCGGCGCGTCCGCGATCGGCGCCATGAGTGCCGTCGTGCACGCGGACGACGACGACACCGCCACACCGATCGCCCTCGTCACCCTCTGCGGTACCCTCGCGATCGCGGTCCTGCCCGTCCTGTGGCATCCGCTCGGCCTCGACGCCCTGCAGTACGGCCAGTGGGTCGGCGCGAGCGTGCACGATGTCGGCCAGGTCGTCGCCACCGCGCAGGTCGCCGGGCCGGCCGCCCTCGCCGTGGCGATCGTCGTCAAGCTCACCCGGGTGCTCATGCTCGCGCCGATCGTCGCCGGGGTGTCCCTGCAGGAACGCCGCAGAGACGGCCGCGCGGCAGCCTCGACCTCGGATGCGATGCCCCTGCGGACCGGCACCCTCGCTGCGGTGTCCGCGGATGCCTCGACGCGGCATCCCCCGATCGTTCCGCTTTTCGTCGTCGGCTTTCTGGCTGCCGTGATGCTCCGCACCCTTGTGCCGTTGCCCGAGGGCGTGCTCCTCGTCGCTGACACCCTGCAGACCTATTTCCTCGCGACCGCGCTCTTCGGCCTCGGCGCGGCGGTGCAGCTCGGGGTGCTCGTGCGCACCGGCGGTCGCGCACTCACCGTCGGCCTCGGGTCCTGGGCGCTCATCGCCGCCCTCGCCTACGGCGCCGTCCTGCTCGCCTGACCGGTCGCCTGTCGCGGGTCGACCGCCGCGGTTCGCGCAGGTCGGGTCGCGCCGCAGCGATACCACGTATCGCACGCTTCGGGTCCCGCGAGGGTACACTTTTGGCCCTTAAACCGCGAGTTTAAGGGCCAAAAGTGTACTCTCGCGGGTGCTGCGAGCGCGGGTGCCGCGAGCGCGGGTGCCGCGCGGGCTGGTCGGGCAGGGGCGCGCGTGGCGCCGCGCGGATCAGCCGCGGGCGAGCCAGCC
>NZ_SOFR01000011.1:0-58179 GCF_004402735.1 Cryobacterium sp. MDB1-18-1
CTACTACAACGCGGGCACCTGGTCGGTCTACTTCGATGGCACCGCCCACGGCCTCACCACCGCCAACCAGGACCTGGACGCCTTCGATGTCCCGTAGCGGAGAGGCCGTGCGGGGGCCGGTTCTGGTCAGGCCCGGCGAATCCGCACCAGGACGGTGGTTCCCTCTCCGACGGCGGACGTGATGGAGAGGGACCCTTCCGTCATCTGCACCGTGTCGCGCATGATCCGCAGTCCCAGGTGCCCACCGGGGGCCGCCGCCGCCGGGTCGAAGCCACGACCGTTGTCCCGGATCGACAGGCTCGTCGTCACAGCGTCCCCGGTGATGACGAGGTCGACGACGGAGGCGCGGGAATGCTTGACGACGTTGGCGAGGGCCTCCCTGGCGACGCGGTACAGCACGGCGATCCGGTCCTTGTCTGACGGGACATCCGGCGACAACTCGGAGTGCACGACAATGCCGGTATCGGCCACGTGGTCAAGAAGGCGCCGGAGCGCCTCGTTGAGACCGAGGCGCTCCAGGTCCGGCGGATACAGTTCGGTGGTGATGGCGCGCAGGGTACGCAGATTCCGCAGGAGGATCCCACGGGCCTGCCCGGTGAGCGCGCGCCGCTCACTCGCACCATGCCTCTCCTCCGCTTCCAGGGCGTACGACAGGCCGGCGAGGTCCTGGATCACCTCGTCGTGGAGCTCCCGGGCGATTCTTCTTCTTTCGAAGTCGGACGCGACGATGGCGTGTTGTACCAGGCGCCTTCGGGATGTCTGGCCGGCCTGGATCCGGCGGGCAAGTCCGATCGCAGGAAGGAGCTGCGCCATCTGCAGCAGGACGAGCGAGACCACGAGCACCGGGAGCACGTCCAGCATCAGCCGGGATTGGGCGTTCTGAACGGCCTCATCGTCAAAATACGCCTCGAAGATGACCGGCCATCCCGCGGCATCCGTTGCGCGGACGTTGATCTCGACCAGCTCGCCTGCCGCCGCCTCGTTCACGGTGTCCAGGCCGTTCGGCTGGCCGAGCCAGGCGTGTTCCCGCCCCCCGGAGAGGAGGTCGGGGCTCCACGCCGGGAGGGGATACGTGTCGCCGATCAGGTCCGCGCTGTCCGAATACAGGATCTTCCCGTCGCCGCTCCAGATCTTGACCCGCACCAGGGAGCCGTCTGCCATCCACGGCCTGACCCCGGAATCCACACGACTGATCGCCGATGCGTCTCCGGCCCGGACGTCTCTGTCCAGGAGCGGGCCCACCGTGAAATCGGCGAGTTGATGAGTGCGCAGTATGGCTTCGGCGAGGGCACGCTGCTCGGCCTGGCCGTGGATCCAGGCGTACACCGGAATCAGGACGGCAACGAGTGTGATCACACCGATGGCGAGGAAACGCAGGACGGCGCTCCGCACCTCCGATGAATCAGCGGCCCCACCCCGGTCGCGGAGCCATCCCCGGTCGCGTGCGTCGCGGCGATGACGGATCTTAGCCATCGTCGCATGCTGGACTACGCATGCTCCCGCACCTCCAGGAGGCCCAGTTTCGTCGCGTTGACCACGGCCTGAAGCTGCGAGTGCGCGTCGAGCTTGGCGAGAATCGACTTCACATAGCCGCGGCAGGTGTTTTCGGAGATTCCGAGGATCTGGGCGTTGACCCGAACCTCAGTGCCCTCGGCCATCAGGGCGAGTACGTCCAGCTCGCGACGTGTGAGCGACGTTGACGGCTGTTCCAGGATCCGGGACTGCCGTTGGGTGCTGAGCTGAACCATGAGGGAGGGGTGTAGCGAGAAGGAGCCGATCCGCGCGTGACGGATCGTGTCGACGAGCCCGGCGAGGGACCCATCCTTGGGGAGGAAGGCGCACACGCCGAGCGCCGCCGCCTGCTCGATCACCTCCGGGCTGGGATCGCCGGTGAGCATCACAATCCGGGTCGACGGCCGCTGGGCGAGGATGAGTGCGACGGCGGCGAGTCCGCTGCCGTCCGTCAGGTGGTAATCGAGGACGATGAGATCGGGCTGGAGCTCCCGGCTCAACTCGACGGCTCTTCGTGCGCTCTGGGCTGTCCCAACCGTGCAGAGATCCGGTTCCCGGTTGAGCGCGCCTGCGAGCAGCTCGGTGAACGTGGTGTGGTCGTCGGCGAGCAGGATGCGAATCATTGTTCCCCCGGGTCGGTCGCTGCCCTGTCGGGAACTGGACTACCTGCGTGATCAGGTGATCATCATGGCCTCACCTGGCCGGTTCGTCCATGCGTCGCGATACCCCCGTTCGGGACGAACCGGGCGCCCGTCGAGCACTCAGGCCAGCGGCCCCGTGACGGATGCCGCGGCATCCGCGACCGCGCCCGTCGCGACGATCTGAACGACGGCTTCGATCTCGGGGGAGAGGAAGCGGTCGTGCCCCGGACCCTCGGCAACGGTGCGGACGAGGTCGCGCACGGCGCCGGTCGCGGCCCCCGGCATGAGCGGCGCGCGCAGGTCGAGCGACCGGGCGGCAGTCATGATCTCGATCGCGAGCACCCGCTCGAGACCGTCGAGGGAGCGGCGGAGCTTGCGGGCTGCGGCCCACCCCATCGAGACGTGGTCCTCCTGCATCGCCGAGGACGGGATCGAGTCGACAGAGGCCGGCACGGCGAGGCGCTTGAGCTCCGAGACGATCCCGGCGGCGGTGTACTGCGCGATCATCAGGCCGGAGTCGACGCCGACCTCGTGCGCGAGGAACGGCGGCAGGCCCTTGTTACGGTGCGCGTCGAGGTGACGGTCGGTGCGGCGCTCGCTCATGCTCGCGACGTCCGCGGCGGCGATCGCGAGGAAGTCGAGCACGTAGCCGACCGGGGCGCCGTGGAAGTTGCCGTTGGACATCACCCGGCCGTCGAGGGTGACCACCGGGTTGTCGACCGCGCTCGCGAGTTCGCGCCCGGCGATCAGGGCGGCGTGGTCTGCGGTGTCGCGGGCGGCGCCGTGCACCTGCGGGGAGCAGCGCAGCGAGTAGGCGTCCTGGACGGTGGGGTCCTCCGGGCCGGCGTGGAAGGCGAGCAGGGGGGAGCCCGCGAGGATCGCGCGGAGGTTGCCGGCGCTCGCGGCCTGGCCGAGCTGGGGCCGCAGTGCCTGCAGGTCGGCGGCGAAGGTCGCATCCGTGCCGAGCAGCGCCTCGACGCTCATCGCCGCGGCGATATCGGCGGTCGTGAGGAGTCGGCTCAGGTCGGTCAGGGCGAGGACGAGCATTCCGAGCATGCCGTCGGTGCCGTTGATCAGGGCGAGGCCCTCCTTCTCGGCGAGCACGACCGGGGTGATTCCGGCCGCGGCGAGGGCCTCCCCGCCGCCCATCAGTGTGCCGCTGGCGTCGCGCACCCGGCCCTCGCCCATCACCGCGAGGGCGCAGTGGGCGAGCGGGGCGAGGTCGCCCGAGCAACCGAGCGACCCGTATTCGTGCACGACCGGGGTGATGCCGGCGTTGAGCACGGCGGCATAGGCCTCGGCCGTCGCGGGGCGCACTCCGGTGCGTCCGGTCATCAGGGTCGAGAGCCGCAGCAGCATGAGCGAGCGCACGACCTCGCGTTCGACCTCCGGCCCGCTGCCGGCGGCGTGGGAGCGCACGAGGCTCGCCTGCAGCTGGGCGCGGCGGTCGCTCGTGATGAACGTCGACGCGAGCGCGCCGAAGCCGGTGGAGATGCCGTAGTGCGGATTCACGTCGCTCGCAAGCCCGTCGATGATGGCACGGGTTTCCGCAACGCCGGCGAGCGCGGCCGGATCGAGCACGATGCGCGCGTCGAGGCGGGCGACGGCGACGACGTCGGCGAACGAGACCGCGCCAGCTCCGACGGTGACCGTGGCTGTGGCTGTGGCTGTGGCTGTGATGCGTGTGGCGGTGGATGCTGCGGCCGGGTGGATGCCCGCGGTGACGGATTCTTCGGTGTGGCTCATGTTTCGATTGCACACCCTGCGCGGCCGCCAGGGGACACGGATACACTCGAATCTGTCCGGTATACCGGACATCTGGCGCACGAGGCCGGCAGGAAAGGGGCAACCGGATGGTGGTCACACCGAAGGTCCCTGCCGCCCGGAACACCCTGCGGCTACTCTCCCACCTTGCCGCCCAGCGAGGTCCGGCCCGGGCGAGCGCGATCGCGACGGCCCTCGACCTGCCGCGGTCGACGGTGTACCAGCTGCTCGCCGTGCTCGTCGAGCAGGGTTTCGTCGTGCACCTCCCCGAGGAACGCCGCTACGGCCTCGGCGTCGCGGCCTTCGAGCTCAGCACCGGATTCTCCCGCCAGCAGCCGCTGTCCCACCTCGGCCGCCCCCTCGTCGCGCAGCTCGTCGACCGGCTCGGCGAGAGCGCGCACCTCGTCGTGCTGCACGGCCGGGACGTGGTCTACCTCGTCGAGGAGCGCGCGCCGCGGCGGCCCTCCCTCGTCACGGATGTCGGCGTCCGCCTCCCGAGCCACCTCACCGCGAGCGGGCGCGCGCTCCTCGCCGCGCTGCCCGCGGCCCAGCTGCGTGCGCTGTATCCGGACAAGGCGGCCTTCGCGCGTCGGCAGGGGGAGGGGCCGGGGCAGGGGCCGCGGAGCTCGTCCGAGCTGCGTGCGCTGCTGGCGACGGTGCGTGCCGACGGCTTCGCCCGCGAGGACGGGGAGATCACGCCGGGGATGGCATCCGTCGCCGTCGCAGTGCGGGACCACGCGGGCTGGCCCGCCGCCGGGATCGCCGTGACCTTCCCCCGCGAGCGGATCGCCGAAGACCTGTGGCCCGCGCTGGCCGCCGAGCTCGCCGGCACCGCCGCGGAACTCTCCCGCCGCATCCACGGCCGTCCGTGACATCCGCCTCAGTGCGCGAACAGGGCGATCAGCAGGGCAACGTAGACGACGACGAAGACGGCCGGTGTCACGAACCGCACCACGTTCACCCACGGCGCCGCCGACAGGATGCGCAGGGTCACGGCTGACGTGCTTCCCACGGCTCGCAGGTCGGCGATGACAGCGAGGGCCTCATTGGCTGCGTTGATCTGTACGAGGGCACCGAGGATCCCGGAGGCCAGGAGCACACCGGCCGCCGCGACCCGCACGCTCGGTGCGGCTTCGGCCAGGCCCAGGGACAGGAAACCCACCAGTGCCGTGAGCAGGAAGGTCGGGGCGACCTGGGACACGATGACGTGCCAGCGGGTCTTGATCCAGAGGTTGACGAGCTCGGATTCGGTCATGCGGGGCTCCACTCCGGTCGCCGCGGACGGGCGACCTGCGTCCATTCTCGCGCGGCGCATGCACCCGCGGGCCCACCGGTCGCAACTGCGGCCGTTGCCGACAACTGTGGCCGGTGCACGGGCACCAGTTGTCCGCATCGGTCACTCCAGGGAGCCCGTAGCGCAGCGGATGCCCGGCTCAGTACCAGCCGACGCTGACCGAATGCGCCCAGGCACCGCAGGGCGTTCCGTAGACGGCGGCGATGTAGCCGAGGCCCCAGTCGACCTGGGTCGCGGCGTTCGTGCGCCAGTCGGAGCCGGCGGACGCCATCTTGCTTCCCGGTAGCGACTGGGGGATGCCGTACGCCCCGGAGCTCGCGTTGTAGGCGTCGGCCCGCCAGCCGGACTCCTTGTTCCAGAGCGACACCAGGCAGGTGTACTCGTTGCCGCCCCAGCCGCGCGCGCTGACCGCGCCCGCCGCGTACGCCCGGGCCGCAGCCGGAGACGACACGGTTGCGGTCGGGGGAGCCGTGGTCGAGCCCGCGCCTGAGGAGCCGGAACCGGAGGATCCGCTCGAGCCTGAGCCGCCCGACCCGCTCGCCGCCGCCGGTTGAGCGGCCACCGCTGCCGCAGCGGCCTGGGCCGCCGCGCTCGCCGCAGCCGCCCGCGCGGCCTCTTCCTGTTGCTTCTGGTATGCCGCGGCCGCGGCGACGCCGGCCCGGTAGGAGCGCTCCGTCTCGGCCGTCGTGTTCTTCAGGCTCGCGAGCTGGGCGTCGAGCACGTCCGAGCGTGTGCGCTGCTCGGCGAGCTGCGCATCGGCGGCGCGCTGGGCCTCGGCCGCGGCCGCCGCACGATCCTTCGCCTCGACGGCGAGGCGGTCGCGTTCCGTCGACGCCACGGCGGCTTGTTCCTCGAGGCTCTGCACGAGATTGCGTTGCGCGAGCGCCCGGTCGCGGATGCCGGAGGTCAGTTCGCTCAGCCGGGTCGAGGTGCTGAGGGCCGACAGCAGGTCGCTCGCCTGGCCCGGAACCAGGAGCAGGGTGGCGACGGCGTCGCTCGCCCCGGAGCGGTACAGCTGCGCACCCAGAAGCCCGAGCTGGACATCCGCTGTCTGGGCCTTCTCGGTCGCGGTCGCGAGCTGGCGCGCGAGGTCCTCGGCGTGCGCAGCGGCCGCGCGTGATTCTGTGTCGGCGGTGGCGGATGCCGCGCTCGCGGTGATCGCCGCGTCTCCGAGCGTCGCGGCCTGGGTTTCGAGCCCGGTCAGCAGGGTGCCGATCCGGGTCACCTCCGCCTCGGTCGCAGCGGTCGAGGCGCGGGCGGCCTCGACGTCGGCCCAGCTCGGATAGTCGTCGGCCTGGGCGGGAATGGCGACGGTCACGGACGCACCGAGCAGCGCGATGACGGCCGCCATCACGCTCCATGCCCGCACTCTCGATCGCACCTGTCTCCGCCCGCCGTCTACCGAGTGTAGTTCGCGGTCCTTGGACTGTCCCGGCCGGATTCCCGGGCGGATTCCCGGGCGGCGACATCGGGAGGCCGGGTCCGGGCATCCGCCGGAACAGCCCGCATCAGGTCGCGGTCCGGGCCAGTCGAGGGCGGAGGGCGGCGAGGATCCGGGTCAGGTCCAGCGAAATCGCGGTCGCGGCGCCCATCGCCGTCGCGGGAGTGGCGTCGTGCCGGGTGTCCAACTCGGCCGTCAGCTGGGCCACGGCGGTCTCGGCCGTCTCGAATGCGCCAGAGTCCGTCAGGACGGCGTCTCCGTCCCGGCCGGACTCCCACTCGGTCAGCACTGCGGCGACCGCGAGCAGGGCCCGGGCGAGTGGCGGCCTGAGCTCTGGATGCAGTTCGAGGGCGATCGGAGCCCCCCAGGCGACCCCGGCGAGCACATCGGTGAGGTCGCGCACGTGGAACGTGACGGTCTCGAGCGCGGCGAGGTCGTCCCGGTCACTGGCCAGGTCGCGCCGGTGGATGCGGGCCCGAGGGTTGCCCTTGCGGCTGTCTTCCGCGTGGAACAGGGCATCGTGAACGTCGCGCACGAGTCTGATGAGTTCGTCGCCGCGGCTCGCCCAGTCGTCGCGTTCGGGCGGCCAGTTCTCGGTGAGGGCCTCGGCCAGGTCGGAGAGGTGGCCGGCGAGCCTGCCGCGGTAGTGCGACAACTGGCGGCCGACCGCGTCGAGGGTCAGGGGCGGCAGGATCAGGAGGTTCACGGCAAGGCCGATCACGATGCCCAGGGACACCTGCTCGAGGTAACCGATCGAGTACCCGTCCGCATTCGGTCCCCCGATGATGAGCACGAACAGGGCCGTCACCGGGATGTACTCCCGGTTCGCGCCGAACACCCCTGTCGCGGCGACGAGCGCGCCCACACCGACGGCCAGCGATATGGTCAGCACGTTCGGACCGCTCACGAGCAGCACCGCACCCGCGAGCACGATCGCGACGAAGAGGCCGCCGAGGGTCTGCAGTGAGTTTCGAACCGAACTCATCAGCGTCGGGTACATGCTGACGAGCGCTCCGAGCGGCGCGTAATAGGGATACTCGTTTGCGACCCCCGGCAGGTATCCGGCGACCGTCCACGCGATGGCCACGGCGAGGGCGGCCTTCGCCGCGGCCAGCAGCCGAGCCGCGGTCAGCTGCGATCCCACCCACCGGGGCGCGTGCCGCACGGTCCGCCGTACGCCCGATCGCGTCATCTCCGTCTCCTTCTGTCACGACACGGTACCTCCCGAACCGGTTCTTCTGCCGGTAGGCGACCGAACCCGGGGTGCCCCGAAACTGGTCCGTGACTTTTGGGGGACTATCCGGTAACGTTGACAGGTCGGCTCTTGACACCGTGTGAATTTGTATGCGCGGATGGGTTTGTAAGTCAGGATGGGCCGGTTTCCCAGTAATCCGCTGGTGAAAAATCACTGTATGTGAACGGCCCCGGCCATAGACTGCCCGGGTTCTCAGGTTGCGATGCATGTGCGTCGTTGTTCTGCCATGTACCCAATACAACCCAGGAATTTTCTATGCCTACGAGCAACAATCCGGCTGTCAGCCGATCCAACAAGAACTTCGACCCGAAGTACGCCGCCAAGGGCGGACCCTCCCGCGGAGGATCCAACAACGGCAGCAAGAGCCCGGGCCACCGCGGCTATCAGGCCGATGCGGGCGCCCCCAAGAAGGCCCGCTGGAACGCCGGCGAACGCGCCGACCGCGCCGCAGGACGCCCCACCAACGACCGCCCGGCCTACGGTGACCGTCCGGCCCGCAGCAATGACCGTCCCGCCTATGGCGACCGTCCCGCCCGCGGCAACGACCGCCCGTCGTACAACAACGACCGTCCGTCGTACAACGGCGCCTCGCGCACCGATCGCCCGACGCACAGCAATACCGATCGCCCCACGTACAACGCCCGCTCTGAGCGTCCGTCGTACAACAGCGACCGTCCCCGCACCGACCGTCCGTCGTACAACAACGACCGTCCGTCCTACGGCGACCGCGCCCCGCGCACCGACCGTCCGGCGTATAACAAGGACCGTCCCTCCTACGGTGACCGTCCGGCCCGCACGGATCGTCCGGCGTACAACAACGACCGTCCCCGCACGGACCGTCCGACCTATAACAACGACCGCACGTCCTACGGTGACCGTCCGGCCCGCACGGACCGTCCGGCCTACAACAACGACCGTCCCCGTACCGACCGTCCGGCCTACAACAACGACCGCCCGTCCTACGGCGACCGTGCAGCCCGCACCGAGCGTCCCTCCTACGGTGACCGTCCGGCCCGCACTGAGCGTCCCTCGTACGGCGACCGTCCCGAGCGTTCGCACTCCGACCGCCCGTCCTACGGCGACCGTCCGGCCCGCACTGAGCGTCCCTCCTACGGCGACCGCCCCGACCGTGCGGCTCGCACCGAGCGTCCCTCGTACGGCGACCGCCCGGACCGTTCGCACTCCGACCGCAGCAACCGTTCCGCGCACGACGACGGCGGCCACTCCAGCAACTTCTACCCGAGCCGCGACACCAAGGCGCACTTCGCCGCCGGTGACGACGTCGTCCTCGAGCGCCTCGAAGCCATCGCGACGACGGCTGCCGAAGTTGTCGGCGTGACCTTCGGCGACCTGGGCCTGGGCGAGAACATCGTCCGCGAGCTCGGCGCCCTCGGTGCCGCCAGCCCGTTCCCGATCCAGGCCGCGACCATCCCGGACGTGCTCGCCGGGCGCGACGTGCTCGGCCGTGGCAAGACCGGCTCCGGCAAGACGATCGCCTTCGGCGCTCCCCTCGTGGAGAAGCTGATGGAGAACAACGGCGCCAAGGACCGCAAGATGGCCCGCAAGCCCCGCGCGCTCATCCTGGCCCCGACCCGCGAGCTCGCGCTGCAGATCGACCGCACCGTGCAGCCCATCGCCCGCAGCGTCGGCCTCTTCACCACCCAGATCTACGGCGGCGTTCCGCAGTACCGCCAGGTCAGCGCCCTCCAGCGCGGCGTGGACATCATCATCGGCACCGCCGGCCGCATCGAGGACCTCATCGAACAGGGTCGCCTCGACCTCAGCGAGGTCGTCGTCACCGTCCTCGACGAAGCCGACTACATGTGCGACCTGGGCTTCCTCGAGCCCGTCCAGCGCATCCTGCGCCAGACCAAGAAGGGCGGCCAGAAGCTGCTCTTCTCGGCAACCCTCGACAAGGGCGTCGCCTCGCTCGTCAAGGAGTTCCTGACGAACCCGGCCGTCCACGAGGTCGCCGGTGAAGACCAGGCCTCCTCCACGATCGACCACAAGGTCCTCGTCATCGAGCACCGCGACAAGAGCGCCATCATCGGCCAGCTCGTCGACCGCCAGGGCAAGACGCTGATCTTCTCCCGCACCCGTGCGTACGCCGAGCAGCTCGCCGAGCAGCTCGAAGACGCCGGCGTGAAGGCGACGAGCCTGCACGGCGACCTGAACCAGGCCCGCCGTACCCGCAACCTGCAGATGCTGACCAGCGGTCGCGTGAACGTGCTGGTGGCGACGGATGTCGCGGCCCGCGGCATCCACGTGGACGACATCGACCTGGTCATCCAGGCCGACGCCCCCGACGAGTACAAGACCTACCTGCACCGCTCCGGTCGTACCGGCCGTGCAGGCAAGTCCGGCACCGTCGTCACGCTGATCCCGAAGCAGCGTCGTCGCCGCATGGACGAGCTCCTCGAGCGCGCCGACATCGAAGCCAGCTTCATGAACGCCGCCCCCGGCGACGCAGCCGTCCGCGAGCTCGCCGGCCTGTAACACCCGCTCCACTCGCACCCCCCGCAGGGCACTCACCATCCGGTGGGTGCCCTGCGGCCGTTAACCCCGCCCCCGTGTCCCGCGAGAGTACATTTTTGGCCCCTAAAACGCGGTTTTAGGGGCCAAAAATGTACTCTCGCGAGACGGTTCGGGGCGAGGGGTGAGCGGATGCCGCGGGTCAGGCGAGTGCGAGCATCGCGGCCGCCGCGAGCGCAAGACCGAGGCCGACCCACTGCACCGGCGCGATCCGCTCCCTGAGCACGACCGCTGCGAGCAGGATCGTCCCGGCCGGGTACATCGCCGTCAGCACGCTGATCACGCTGAGGTCGCCGATCCGGATCCCGATGAGCAGCAGGAAGTTCGCGGCGACGTCGACGAGACCGCAGACCGCGGCGAGCGTCAGGCCGATCGTGAGGGTGGACCGGGAGCGCCGACCGGTGTGAGCGGGAACCGCGGCCGGGTCTGTTGCGCGAGCAGTGGCATCCGTCGCCCCGAAACCGGCGACGGCCACGCCCGTACTGCCGGCCCCCGCGAGCACCCGCCGCCGGCGCGCGGCGACGACGGCGAGCACACCCACGATCGAGAACATAATCGCGGCGTTGACCGCCCGGTTGAGCACGAGCGGTACGAGGCCGCTGTCGTCGGGGGTCAGGTCGATCAGGATCAGGAACGCGCCGATCATGACGCCGGACCCGATCGCCATCAGCACCCCGAGAGTCGTCGGCCGCACCGCGCCCTTCTCCGGCACGAAGCCCACGAGCACGACCGCGACGAGCGCGAGACCGAGGGCGGCGTATCCGACCGGCGCGAGCCGTTCGCCGCCGACGAGGCCGGCGGTCATCGGCACGACCGCCGAGACCACGGCGGTCAGGGGCGAGAGGATGCTCATCGGACCGATCGCGAGGCACGCATACAGGAGGGAGATCGCGATCGCACCGGTCACCCCCGAGAGCGCACCCCAGAGCACGGCGTCCGGCGACCAGACGCCTCCCACGAACGGCAGGGCGACGAGCAGGACCAGCAGCCCGGAGCTCGCGGCGACCGCGGTGACGAGCACCGAACTGAGCCGCTTGGCCGCGAGGCCGCCGAGAAAGTCGGCGCTCCCGTAGATGAGGGCGCCGGCGAGTCCGACCAGGGCGGTGAGCATAGGCATCCAGCCTATGCGAGCTGCGCAGCCAGGCCCAGGCTCATGCACCGGGCGCACGCACCGGGCACACGCCGGCGATTCCGGCACAGGTATGGTGGGAGCGACACGGCCGGAGGAGGAACGATGACCGCACGCTGGGCACGGTTCGCTCGCGGCTGGTATATCGCAGGTTTCGCGACCTTCGTCGCGGCACTGTCGCACACCCTCGGTGGCGGCGCAGCCCCCGGTCTCCTTCCCGTCGTCATCTCCCTCGCGTTCGCCGGCATCGTCTGCATCGGCCTCGCCGGCCGCGCTGCCTCCCTCTGGCGTACCACGGCGGCCGTGCTCACGAGCCAGCTGATCTTCCACGGCCTGTTCTCCCTCGGCGCATCCGGCGGTTCCCTGCGAACGGATGCCCCGGCCGGCACCCTGCCCGCCCACAGTCACGCGGCGGGTTCCGCCCTGCTCTCGGTGCAGTCGGGCGCGACGACCGCGCCCGGACTGTCCGGCGTCTCCGGACTGTCCGGCGTCCCCGGACTGTCCGGCGCCCACGCAGCCCTGCCGATGGCCGGCATGACCGGCATGTCCGCAGCCCCCCTCGACGCGGCCCTGATGTCGCTCGCGCACCTGCTGGCGGCCGTCGTGACGATCGTCGCCCTCCGGCATGGCGAACGTGCGTTCGGCATCCTCGTCGCGGCGGCGCGACTCGTCGTCCGCAGGGTCCTGGTCGCCAGCAGCCTGCCGGTCCGCGCTCGCACGGCGCACCGCGTCCCGGCGCCGACGCTCGTCTTCCTGCCCCGAGACCTCGGGGTGCTCCTGTCCGTGATGCGGCACCGCGGCCCGCCGGAGACCCTGCGTTTCGCCTAGACCAGACCGTTTTGCTTTTCGCTCCGAACCAGGGGCAGTCGCGTGCGCTGCAGCCCGATGCCCCGGTTGTTCGGTGCCGCCAACTATCTAAGGAACCACAGTGACGTTCAAGACCACCGCCCTCGCGGCATCCGCCCTGCTCGCCGGCGGCATTCTCGCCCTTGCCGCGCCGCTCTCCGCGAGCGCCCACATCGACATCGACCCGTCCTCGGCCGCGGCCGGCTCGTACTCCGTGCTGAGCTTCGCGCTCCCGCACGGCTGCGCCGGATCACCCACGACCTCCATCAGCATCGCCATCCCGGAGAGCGTCGTCAGTGTCACGCCGACGGTCAACCCCAATTGGACCGTCGAGAAGACCTCCACTCCGCTCGCGACCCCGCTGACGGACGAGGACGGCACCTCGATCACCGACAGGATCGGCGCCGTCGTCTACACGGCGATCACCCCGATGGCCGACGGCCTGCGCACGACGTTCGACCTCAGCCTGCAGATCCCCACGGATGCGGCCGGCACGACCCTCGAGTTCCCCGTCGTGCAGACCTGTGTCACCGGTTCGACGAACTGGGACGCCCACACCGTCGAGGGTGAGGCCGAACCGGAGCACCCGGCGCCGTCGATCGCCGTCACCGCGGCCGTCGCCTCCGATGAGCACGGCGCCGCCCACACCGACACCACCACCGAAGCGAGCTCCGAATCGGCCGATGCCGCGGCATCCGCCCCCGACGTGCTCGCCCGGGTGCTCGGAGTCGGCGGCCTTGTCGTCGGCGTCGTGGGCCTCGTGCTCGCGATCACCGCCCGTCGCAAGCACTCGGCTTAGGAGAGAACCATGCGAAGCAACCACGTCCGCGACTGGTCCCTGCGCGCGCTCGGTGTCGCGGCCGTGGTTGCCGCGACGCTGGGGTTCTCCGCCGCCCCGGCGTCCGCGCACAACTATCCGGTCGGGTACGCGCCCGCGGAGAACTCGGTCGTGACCGAGCAGCCAGGCCACTTCACCATCACCACCAACGACGCCCTGCTGAACCTAGACGGCACCGGAACCGGCAACGCCATGCGCATCAGCGGTCCGACCTCCGCACCTCTCTATTACGGCGACGGATGCGTCACCCTCTTCGGCCCGAAGCTCGAGACCACGGCCCAGCTCGGCCAGCCGGGGGAGTACACGGTGACCTGGCAGGTCGTCTCGACCGACGGCCACCCGGTCTCGGGCAGCTACACCTTCACCTGGCAGCCCGCCACCGGTCAGGTGCTCGCGCAGGGCCTCGCCGCCGCCCCGACCTGCGGCGCCGCCACCCCCACGGACACCCCAGGTGCCGCCGCCGACGCGTCCGCCGCCCCCGGCGCCGCGCAAAGCGCGGTCGCCCCCACCGACCTGCTCTGGATCGCCGGCGCCGCCGCTGCCGTCATCCTCGCCGTAGCCGCAACCCTCCTCCTCACCCGCCGCCGCCCCACCCCCTAACCCGCCCCACCCCGGCTCGCGAAAGCGGAGAAAGTGCCCCTTCCCGCTACGGGAAGGGGCACATTTCGTACTCTCGCGAGACGGGCGGGGTGGGGAAAGCCGGTGAGGGTGTCCGGGGTCGCCGGTAGACTCGCTGGGTGAGTTGGACTGCCGAATTGCCCCGTGAACCGGACGAGTGGGTGCCCGACGACCGCGATGCGCCAGAGGACTACGACGCTCCGCCGCCCCCGGACTACGGAGCGGGCGACGGCCAGGGAAACAGCTCCGACTACGGCTCCCGAGTCGACCCGGGCGCCGGTGCCGGCGGATCCGGACCCATCCGCACGTCGTTCGCGCAGGCATCCGCCCCGCCCCGGCGCGCCACCGCGAAGTTCGCGACCGCCGCCGAGGCGCTGCGCACGGTGTTCGGCTACGACTCGTTCCGCGGCGAGCAGGCCGCCATCATCGACCAGGTCATCGGGGGCGGCGACGCCGTCGTGCTGATGCCCACCGGCGGCGGCAAGAGCCTCTGCTACCAGATCCCGTCCCTCGTGCGCGAGGGCACCGGCATCGTCATCTCCCCGCTGATCGCGCTCATGCAGGACCAGGTCGACGCCCTCACCGCGGTGGGTGTCCGCGCCGAATTCCTCAACTCGAGCCAGGACTCCGCCGAACGCTCCCGCGTCGAACGCGACTACCTCGCCGGCAACCTCGACCTGCTCTACGTCGCCCCCGAGCGGCTCTCCTCCGAGGCCACCAAGCGCTTCCTCGAGCGCGGCACCATCGCGCTCTTCGCGATCGACGAGGCCCACTGTGTCTCGCAGTGGGGCCACGACTTCCGCCCCGACTATCTCGCCCTGTCCGAACTCGCCGGCCGCTGGCCCGACGTGCCGCGCATCGCGCTCACGGCCACGGCGACGGATGCGACGCACCAGGAACTCACGCAGCGCCTGCAGCTCGAGGGGGCGCGTCACTTCGTCGCGAGCTTCGACCGTCCGAACATCCAGTACCGGATCGTCGCGAAGGCCGAACCGCGCAAGCAGCTGCTCTCCTTTATCAAGACGGAGCACCCGCACGACGCCGGCATCGTCTACGCGCTCAGCCGCAAGAGCGTCGAGGCGACCGCCGAATTCCTGCGCGCCAACGGCCTCAACGCGCTGCCGTACCACGCCGGCCTCGACCAGGCGGTGCGCGCCCGCAACCAGTCCCGGTTCCTCCGCGAGGAGGCCGTGATCATCGTCGCGACCATCGCGTTCGGCATGGGCATCGACAAGCCTGACGTGCGCTTCGTCGCCCACATCGACCTGCCCAAGTCCGTCGAGGGCTACTACCAGGAGACGGGCCGGGCCGGCCGTGACGGCCTGCCCTCGACCGGCTGGCTCGCCTACGGCCTGCAGGACGTCGTGCAGCAGCGCCGCATGATCGACGAGTCGCCCGGCGACCTCGCCCACCGCCGCAAGCTCTCCGCGCACCTCGACGCCATGCTGGCCCTCTGCGAGACGGTGCACTGCCGCAGGGTCAACCTGCTGCGCTACTTCGGCCAGGCGAGCGAGCCGTGCGGCAACTGCGACACGTGCCTCGAACCGCCCGTCGGCTGGGATGGCACCGTGCCGGCCCAGAAGCTGCTCTCCACCATCGTGCGCCTGCTGCGCGAGCGCAACCAGCGTTTTGGCGCCGGCCAGATCGTCGACATCCTGCGCGGCAAGACCACACCGCGCACGACTCAGCACCACCACGAACAGCTCGCGACCTGGGGCATCGGCGCCGACCTTTCCGACCAACAGTGGCGCGGCGTCGTCCGTCAGCTGCTCGCCCAGGGCATCCTCGCCACCTCCGGGGAATACGGCACCCTCGTGCTCACCCCGATCGCCACAGAGGTCCTCGCCGGCCATCGCACCGTCGAGCTCCGCAGCGAGCCCGAGCGCGCGGCACGATCCACCTCCTCCGCCCGCACCGGCGCCGCGAAGGCCGCAGCCGCCGACCTCACCCCGCAGCAGGAGGCGTTGTTCCAGGCGCTCCGGGCCTGGCGCTCGAGCGTGTCCAAGGAGCAGGGCGTGCCCGCGTACATCGTCTTCGGCGACGCGACCCTGATCGCGATCGCGGTCGCGAACCCCGGCGGTATCGGCGACCTCGACGGCATCTCCGGCGTCGGCGCCAAGAAACTCGAGGCCTACGGAGCCGGCGTGCTCGAGGTCGTCGCGGCGGCGGGCGCTTAGGATTACTCGTTTTTGTGCCTAAGGGCACTCGTTCGAGCGCGGCGCCTGTGGAAAGCTACAAGACGGATGCCGGGCGCGGCACCCGCCTTTGTAGCCTCGTCATGCACTATTTCCGGCCGTCGCCGAGCCGCCCTAGTGTTTAGAAAAATTCTGCCTACACGATCTTCCGCGCAGGAAGCTTCCATGCAGGAAACTTCGAGTTCGAGCGAGAACAAAGGACCAATGATGGTTGACACTGCCCAGCGCTCCGCACCCTCCGCACCGGCGACGCCCTCCCCGGCCGCCCCCAAGCCCACCGGCACCTTCACCCCCATCCCCACGATCAACGTCCCGGCGCTCAGCCGCCAGCTGCTCGGCAGCTGGCCGGAGATCCGGATCGAGGCCCGCAAGCTCACCGCACGCCCCGAGCTCCAGGGCGTCCCCGGCCTGTCGATGGCCGAGCACCGGCTGCGCGTGCTCGAGCAGTTGAGACTGCTCGCCGTCGAAGGCCACGTGCACCGTGCCTTCCCGGTGCACCTCGGCGGCGAAGACAACCACGGCGGCAACATCGCCGGGTTCGAAGAGCTCGTCACCGCCGACCCGAGCCTGCAGATCAAGGCCGGCGTGCAGTGGGGCCTCTTCGGCTCCGCCGTGATGCACCTCGGCACCCGCAAGCACCACGACGCCTACCTGCCCGGCATCATGAGCCTCGCCACCCCCGGCGTCTTCGCGATGACCGAAACCGGCCACGGCTCCGACGTCGCGAGCATCGCCACCACGGCGACCTACGACGCCGAGACCCAGGAATTCGTCGTGCACACCCCGTTCCGCGCGGCCTGGAAGGACTACCTCGGCAACGCCGCGAACGACGGCATCGCGGCCGTGCTCTTCGCCCAGCTCATCACGGGCGGCGTGAACCACGGCGTGCACGCCTTCTGGATGCCCCTCCGCGACGAGACCGGTGCGTTCCTGCCCGGCGTCAGCGGCGAGGACGACGGCCTCAAGGGCGGCCTCAACGGCATCGACAACGGTCGGCTCGCCTTCGACAACGTCCGCATCCCCCGCGAGAACCTGCTCAACCGCTACGGCGATGTCGCCGAAGACGGCACGTACTCGAGCGCCATTTCCAGCCCCGGCCGCCGGTTCTTCACGATGCTCGGAACCCTTGTGCAGGGCCGGGTGTCCCTCGACGGGGCCGCGACCCAGGCATCCGCCATGGCCCTCACCATCGCCGTCACCTACGGCAGCCAGCGCCGCCAGTTCACGGCCGGCGGCGAGGCCGAACAGGTCATCCTCGACTACCAGCGCCACCAGCGCCGGCTGCTGCCGCGCATCGCGACGACGTACGCGCAGACCTTCGCCCACGACGAGTTCCTGGTCGCGTTCGACAAGGTCTTCAGCGGCATCGCAGACACGGATGCCGACCGCCAGGACCTGGAAACCCTCGCCGCAGCCCTCAAGCCGCTGTCGACCTGGGCAGCACTGGACACCATCCAGGAGGCCAGGGAGGCCTGCGGCGGCGCCGGCTTCCTCGCCGAGAACCGCCTCGTCGGCCTCCGCGCCGACCTCGACGTCTACGCGACGTTCGAGGGCGACAACACCGTCCTGCTCCAGCTCGTCGCCAAGCGGCTCCTCACCGACTTCAGCCGCAAGTTCGCCGACGCCGGCAGCGGGGTCCTCGCCCGCTATGTCGTGCAGCAGGCCACCGACCGTGCCCTGCACAACACCGGCCTCCGCACTCTCGGCCAGGCCGTCGCCGACTTCGGTTCGACAGCGCGCTCTGTCGGCCAGCTCCGGGAGACGAACGTGCAGCGGGAGCTGCTCACCGACCGGGTCGAGACCATGATCCGCGACATCGCCGGCAAGCTCCGCCCGGCGAGCAAGCTCTCTCCGCAGCAGTCCGCCGACGTGTTCAACGCGCACCAGGACGAACTCATCGAGGCGGCCCGCGCGCACGGCGAGCTCCTCCAGTGGGAGGCATTCACCCGGGCCGTCGAGCACACGACGGATGCCGGCAACAAGCAGGTCCTGACCTGGCTGCGCGACCTGTTCGGGCTCGGACTCGTCGAGAAGCACCTCGCCTGGTACCTGATCAACGGACGCCTGTCCGCCCAGCGCGCCCAGTCGGTCACGGCGTACATCGACCGGATCATCGCCCGCCTGCGCCCCTTCGCCCAGGACCTCGTGGACTCCTTCGGGTACAGCCCCGAGCACCTGCGCGCGAAGATCGCCTCCGGAGCGGAGCAGGAACGCCAGGACGAGGCCCGCGACTACTACACCGCGCTGCGCGCCTCCGGCAACGCCCCGGCAGACGAGAAGGCGCCGCGCAAGAAGTAGCGGCCTGCGCAAACCGGCGCGAGGGCGGGCATCCGTCGTACCGGGGTACTACGCGCCGCGGCCGGTAAGCATCCGTTCGACCGATGTGCCCCGTGAGGCGCCCTGCGTATCGTGAATGCGGGGCCGACGTCCACCGACGCCTGGCCCCGCCAACGATGCGAATGAGGAGACGGATGATTCAGGCACAGTCCCTGACCAAACGCTACGGAAGCAAGGTCGCGGTCGACGCGATCGACTTCACCATCCAGCCCGGAACCGTGACCGGCCTGCTGGGCCCGAACGGCGCAGGCAAGACCACGACGATGCGGATGATCGTCGGCCTCGACCGGCCGGACTCCGGCTCGGTCCTCGTCAACGGCCAGCGCTACCAGGACCTCCGTGCCCCGCTCCGCGAGGTCGGGGTGCTGCTCGACGCGAAGGCGATCCACACGGGCCGCTCGGCGCGCAACCACCTGCTCGCGATGGCCGCGACCCACAACATCCCGAAGAGCCGCGTCGACGACGTGATCGAGCTCACCGGACTCACCTCCGTCGCCCGCAAGCGCGTCGGAGGCTACTCCCTCGGCATGGGACAGCGCCTCGGCATCGCCGCGGCCCTCCTCGGAGACCCGGGCATCCTGATCCTCGACGAACCCGTCAACGGGCTCGACCCCGAGGGCGTGCAGTGGGTGCGCAAGCTGATGCGGCACCTCGCCGGCGAAGGCCGCACCGTGCTGCTCTCCTCACACCTGATGAGTGAGATGGCGCTCACCGCCGACCACATCATCATGCTCGGCCGAGGCCGGGTCATCGCCGACGCCCCCGTCGCCGAGATCATCGGCCAGGCCGGCGGAGCGACCGTCCGCGTGCGCAGCCCGCACGCGACCCGACTCGCCACCCTGCTCGCGCAGGCCGAGGTCACCGTCGTGAACCTCGAACAGGACGTGCTCCAGATCACCGGGATCACGGCCGCCGAGATCGGCGACCAGGCCGCAGCCGCCGGCATCGTGCTGCACGAACTCACGAGCGTCAGCGCCTCCCTCGAGGACGCGTACATGTCCCTCACCCGGAACGAGGTCGAGTACCGCACCGGCGGCACCGGCGACGAGGAATTCGACGACGACGATTCCGACACGACAGACGCCGCAACGGATGCCGCCGCGAACGACGATCCGGACCCGCGCGAGACCGAACTGCAGGAGGCAGCACGATGAGCACCCCCACGATCCTGGTTGCCGGTACCCCGGAAGCCCTCGCCGACATCGGCACGGAATTCGTGCCCGCGACGACACCGGCCGGTCCGCACCTCAGCGCGCTCGGCATCATCCGCTCGGAGTGGATCAAGCTCAGCACCGTTCGCTCGACGATCTGGTGCTTCGCGGTGCTCCTCGTCGTGTCGATGGGGCTCGCCGCGATCATGTCGCTCGCGCTCGACCTCACCGGGACCGACATCACGACGGTTCCGGGCACCGACCAGGCCCGGTTCGTGGCGCAGGCCTCGACCTTCGGCGTGTTCTTCGGCCAGCTCATCGTCGCCGTACTCGGCGCGCTCGCCGTCACCGGCGAGTTCACGACGGGCATGATCCGCTCGACCCTGACCGCGGTGCCGAAGCGCCTGCCGGCCCTGTGGGCCAAGGCCCTCGTGCTGTTCGTCGCGACCTTCGTCGCCGGCCTCGTCAGTAACATCGCGGCTTACGTCGTCACGGTCTCGATCGTCTCCGGCCAGGGCCTGCACGCGAGCCTCTTCGCCCCGGAGGTCATCCTCCCCGTGCTCGGCGGTTCGCTGTACCTGGCCCTCGTCGCGGTCTTCGCACTCGGCATCGGCACGATCGTGCGGAGCGGGGCCGGCAGCATTGCCGTCGCGCTCGGCGTGATCCTGCTCCTCCCGGTCGTACTCCAGATGATCCCGGCCACGTGGGCGAGCGACGTGCTCCCGTACCTGATCTCGTCAGCGGGTATCAGCATGTTCGGCCTCATGCAGTTCGCCAAGGTGCCACTCGACTGGTCGGTCGACCTGATCATCGTCCTCGTCTGGGTTGTCGTGAGCCTCGGCACCGCCGCGGTGCTGCTGAAGCGCCGCGACGCGTAACCGGGCGGCAATGAACAGGACCGAGCAGGCAGGGCCGGCTGCCGGCACCGACCGGTGACCGGCATCCGCCCAGTTCGCAGCAAGTAGAGTCCCAAGCATGACCTCCACCAGTCCCAGCCCCGCCGCGACCCCCCTCGCGGACGGGGCTGGCCTGCGTTTACCGACGCCTCCGGGGGTCACCCGCCGGTTCTGGGCGCGGCACCCCTGGTTCGTCGATTCCCTCGTCGCGGCCGTCTACCTCGTCCCGACCGCGATCGTGCTCCTGGTCGACGCGACCCGCCCGGGCGGCGGACCCGCCCCGGTCGCCATCGTCTCGGCGCTGCTCCTCACCGCACTGATTGCCGGAGCGTTGCTCTTCCGCAGGCACGCCCCGCTGCTCGCCCTCGCCATCTCCTGCACGGCGCTGCTCCCGTCGTTCCCGAACCACGGCCAGGGCGACACCCTGCCCGTGATGATCGCCCTCTATGCGGTCGCCGTGTACCGCAACGTGCGCAGCGCCTGGATCGGCCTCGCGGCCGCGGTCGGCATCTCCACCCTCGGTGCCTATTTCGGCTCGGGCAACCCCTTCATCTCCTGGGTGAGCGTCGCCTCGCAGGACGCGGTCCTGCTCATCGTGGCGACCGTGATCGGCGTGAGCGTGGGCGACCGGATGCGCTACGTCGCCTCCCTCGTCAGCCTCGCCGCCCAGCTCGCCCACGACCGCGACCGGCAGGCCCAGCTCGCCCGCAGCTCCGAACGCGCCCGGATCGCCCGCGAACTGCACGACATCGTCGCCCACAGCCTCTCGGTCATGGTCGCGCTCGCCGACGGCGCGGACGCCCTCGCGGTCCGCGACCCCGAACGCTCCCGCGCCGCGATGCGTGAGGTCGCCTCCACCGGCCGCGGCTCGATGGCCGAGATGCGCAGGCTCCTCGGCGTGCTCGGCGACGACGACGAGACGGCGGATGCCGCGGCATCCGCCCCCGGGCAGGCCGCACCAGGGCCAGGGGCCGGCACCACGACGGCCACGGCAACGACCACCGCGACCACCGCCCCGCTCGCCCCGCAGCCCGGCGCCGACCAGCTCGTCGACCTCGTGGACTCCTTCCGTTCCGCGGGGCTCCCGGCCCGGCTCGAGCTGAGCGGGCGCGTGCCCGGCAGCCCCGGCGTGCAGCTCACGATCTACCGGGTCGTGCAGGAATCCCTGACCAATGCCCTGCGCTACGCGTCGCAACCGAGCATCGTCTCGGTGCGGCTCTCCTCGTCGCCCGACCGGGTCGAGGTCGTCATCGACGACGACGGCCACGCGCGGGCCCCCCAGCCGAGCGTGGGCGGCCGGCGCGGCATCATCGGCCTCGGCGAGCGGGTCGCGCTCTACGGCGGTACCCTCGAGGCCGGCCCGATCCGCGGCGGCGGCTGGCGGGTGCGCGCGACGATGAGTCTCGACGAGGGGCAGGCCTCCGCATGACCGGTCTCCACGACCCGGCTCCCCACGACCACACGCTGGCTCCGACCCGGATCATGCTCGTCGACGACCAGGCCCTGCTCCGGATGGGGTTCCGGATGGTGCTCGAGGCCGAGGATGACTTCACCGTCGTCGCCGAGGCCGGCGACGGCGCCGCGGCCGTGCGGCTCGCCGCGAGCATGCTGCCCGACGTCATCCTGATGGACGTGCGGATGCCCGGCGTCGACGGGATCGAGGCTACCCGGCTGATCACCGCGGCGCACCCCGGGATCCGGATCATCATCCTCACGACGTTCGACCTCGACGAGTATGCGTTCGGCGGTCTCAAGGCCGGCGCCCGCGGCTTCCTGCTCAAAGACGCCCAACCGAGCGAACTGACCGCCGCGATCCGGGCGGTCGCCTCGGGGGAGGCATCCGTGTCGCCCCGGGTCACGCGCCGGATGCTCGAGTTGTTCGGGTCCAGGCTCCCCGCCGAGGGGACGGGCGGCTCCGAGACCGGCGAGGACCCCGAAGCGGATGCCGCGCGCATCGACGTGCTGACCGACCGGGAACGAGAGGTCTTCTTCGCCATCGCCGAGGGCCTCTCCAACACCGAGCTCGCCGAGCGGTTCTTCCTCTCCGAGTCCACGGTGAAGACCCACGTCGGCCGGATTCTGCAGAAACTCGGCCTCCGCGACCGGGTGCACATCGTCATCCTCGCCTACGAGCAGGGCCTGACCCGTCCCTGAACGCCGTAGGCTCGGGAGATGCGCACCTTCTACCCCGACCTGGAACCCTACGAAACCGGGATGCTCGAGGTCGGTGACGGCCAGTCCATCTACTGGGAGGCATCCGGCAACCCGGACGGCAAGCCGGCGGTCTACCTGCACGGCGGTCCCGGCGGCGGATCGAGCCCCCAGCAGCGCCGCGTGTTCGACCCGGAGAAGTACCGCATCATCCTCTTCGACCAGCGCGGCTGCGGCAAGAGCACCCCGCACGCGAGCACAGCGGATGCCGACCTCAGCGCGAACACGACGTGGCACCTGGTCGCCGACATCGAACGACTGCGCGAGCACCTCGGCATCGACCGCTGGCAGGTCTGCGGTGGATCCTGGGGCAGTTCCCTCGGCCTCGCCTACGCCGAAACCCACCCGGAGCGGGTGACCGAGCTCATCCTGCGCGGCATCTTCACCCTGCGGCCCGTCGAGCTCGACTGGTTCTACGAGGGCGGTGCCGCGGCGATCTACCCCGACCTGTGGGAGGGTTTCCTCGCGCCGGTCCCCGTCGACGAGCGCGGCAAGCTCATCGAGGCCTACGGCCGCCTGCTGCACGACCCCGACCGCTACGTGCGGGAGCGCGCCGGCGTTGCCTGGTCGACGTGGGAATCGTCGACGATCACGCTGCTGCAGCAGCCCGCGACGATCGCCCGGTTCACCGAGCCCGACTTCGCGGTCGCGTTCGCGCGCATCGAGAACCACTACTTCCGCAACCTCGGCTGGTTCGAGCCCGGGCAGCTGATCCGTGACGCCGGCCGGCTGAGCGAGATCCCCGGCGTCATCGTGCAGGGCCGCTACGACATGTGCACTCCGGCGTTCACCGCCTGGGAACTGCACAAGAACTGGCCGGAGGCCGACTTCCGCATGATTCCAGACGCCGGGCACTCCTTCGAGGAACCCGGCAACCTCGACGCGATCATCGAGGCGACCGACCGCTTCGCCGCCTGAACCGCGCGGGGCGGCTCACTCGAGCGTGAGCTGCCCGTCGTGCTGCCGGTAGCGCTCACCGGTGACGGGGCAAACCCATACGCCGTCGCCGACGTGCTCGAGGGTCGCGCCGCTACGGCCGACCCAGCCCACCCGCTCGGCGGGGACCCCGACCATGAGCGCGAAGTCGGGCACATTCGCGGTCACGATCGCGCCGGCGGCCACCATCGCCCAGCGCCCGATCGTCAGCGGGGCGAGGCATACAGCGTGTGCCCCGACAGAGGCCCCTGTCCGCACGGTGACGCCCAGCGTCGACCGCTCACTGACCGGCCTGGCCGAGCCGTCGGCATTGATCGCACGGGGGTGCGGGTCGTTCGTGAACACGGCCGCCGCCCCGACGAAGACCCCGTCCTCGAGCAGCGCGGGTTCGTAGACGACCGCGTATTCCTGCACGATGCAGTTGCGGCCCACCACAACGCCGGGTCCGACGTACGCGCCGCGGCCGAGAATGCTGCCCGGTCCGATCCGGGCGTACTCGCGCACCCGCACCAGGTCGGCGATGAGTGCGCCCGCGCCGATGACCGCGCTCGGGTCGACTTCAGCGGGATCGGTGACGTTCATCGCGGGCCCGTCGTCACTGCGGTGGCGCCCGGAGCGGTGGCGCCCGGTGTGCCGCGACGCGAATCGCGTGCGCTGGTCGTGCCGCGCGGGCGCATGGCCGCGTGTGAGGCGGTGGATCGGGGTCGACGGGGTAGTCGATGCGATGAGGTCGTATTCACGGCAGTCCCTGTGCTCGGGTGTACAGGAGGAAGCGGACGGTACGAGGAACGGATGCGTCGTGGCCGCCGTTCCCGGCGGTCACGAACGGAACGTACCCCGCAACTGCCGCGACACGCTAGTACCCCTCGGGGGGACATCCGTTAATTTGCGAGCTTCACCGAGTAAATGGGGACGAGGTTGACCGTGACCTTCCTCGTGTCGACGCCCGCGGCATCCAGCAGCGCCTTGAGGGTCGCCGTGTCGGGCACCGGGAGCGGGCCTTCGAGGCGGATGTAGACGTCGGCGTCCCGTGTGCTCACGGTGTCGACCTCCCAGCCGACCGACTGCGCCCAGGTCTCCGCGACCCGATGGACGCCCTGCTCGACGATGGCGCGCGCACTGATGCCGATGCTGGTGATCGCGAGCGGCACGCCGATCACGAGGAACATGACGGTGAGCAGGGCGATGGTGCGGCCCATTCCCCGGTGCGGTTCACCCGCCAGGGGGTCGCGCGCGAGCCGGGTCACCCCGTAGACCGACATCACGACAACGCCCGTCCCGATGATGGCCACGACATTGGTCACGAAGAGCAGCAGGGCGCCGAGCGACTGGGCGACGGAGCCGGACTCGAGGGCGAGGCCCGCAACGGTGAGCGGCGGGACGAGCGAGATCGCGATCGCAACGCCGGGCAGGGTGTCCGAGATGTCCTTGCGCACGAGTGCGACCGACCCGACAAGGCCGGTGCCGAGCGCCGCGAGCAGGTCGATGAGGCCGGGCGTGACCCGGGCGGAGACCTGTGCGTTCGTCTCCGCGAGCACGTCGTTGACGACGAGGAAGCCGACCATGTACCCGATCGCGACCGCCGTCGCGGCGCCTGTGACGACCAGGAGCAGCGATCGGAGCAGGTTCGCCCGGTCTCCGATCACCGTCGCGAGCATGGTGCCCATGATCGGCGTCATCAGTGGGGCGACGATCATCGCCCCGATCACGGTCGCCGTGGAGTCGCCGACGATCCCGGCCGAGGCAATGACCGCGGACAGAACGAGCAGCATCCAGAAGCGGCTGTAGCGGCTGCGCACGTCCGGGCCGTCGAAGAACACCGACGCGCGCATGTTCGCGACGGTGTTGAAGCGGGCCTCATCCAGCACGGTGCCGCCCTCCCGCTGTCGCGAGGCCTGGCATGCGGGACGTCGGTGGGGGCATGCAGTGATCCTAGGGAGAATCCCGGGTCAGCGGCAGGGGCACTTCGCTCGATGGTGCCGCCTGGGCGCATCACCGTACGTTTGTAGTCATGACTTCTCTTCCGACCCTTCCCCTGCCCGGCCGGCCCGGCGAGGACACCCCGGACGGCCGGGGCAGAACCGGCCTGGATCGGGTCGGAGCCGACCTGCACGGGAACCCTGACGTCACCGTGGACCGCGTGGAGGTGACCTCCGACGGCTGGCACGTTCTGCGCCGCACCACCTTCCGGTACCGCGGACGCAACGGGAAGCAGACCAGCCAGCAGCGCGAAACCTACGATCGCGGCAACGGTGCCACGATCCTGCTCTACGACCCGGATCGCAGGACGGTCCTGCTGACGCGCCAGTTCCGGTATCCCGCCTACGTCAACGATCACCCCGACGGCATGCTCATCGAAACCGCGGCCGGCCTTCTCGACGAGGACTCGCCCGAGGTCGCGATCCGGAGGGAGACGAGCGAGGAGCTCGGCGTGACGGTCGGGGAGCTGCGGCACGTGTTCGATCTCTACATGAGCCCGGGTTCGGTCACCGAGCGCGTGCACTTCTACGTCGCCGCCTACGGCCCTTCCGACCGGGTGTCGGCAGGAGGCGGCCTCCCCGAGGAGGGCGAGGAGATCGAAGTCCTCGAGATCCCCTCCGGTAAAGCCCTGGCCATGGTCGCCGACGGCCGCATCGTCGACGGCAAGACCGTGCTCCTCCTGCAGTGGGCCGCCCTGGCCGGCCTTCTCTGACTCGCTCGGCGACTCTGGGCGGATGCCGGTTGCAGCAGGGGCGCATGCCGCCGAGCGTCGTCCGTTCATCATCCGCGGGCGTTTGTTCCAGCAGTCCGTCGTCCGCGTTCTGGAGTCAGGTTCGAACGCTATCCAACGGTCACGCCCCTGGGATTTCGGCAAACTCCTTCTTCGCTGAGGTGTACCAATCCATCGACTGCTTCGGATGCCTCCAACGAGCTTTCATCTCATTGTGGGCTTGCTCATGAGTGGCGTCTCCGGCTTTGACCGCGTCCTTGAGATGGCGGTTCTGGGCCTTGATGACGTCATCGGCGGTCTCGCCGTGCAGCGGTTGATCGCACGGTCCACCCAGCTGGCGGCAGGTCATGGTCTTCATCGATTCGGGTCCTCACTGTAAAGGCGGTCCCCGTTTGAGGCCCGCTATCTATATGACGATCGATCGGCTCCAAGTGTGACCGCTGCCGTGGTGGACGGTCGCAGGTCAATCTCGGCTCGCTCCCGCTTCACGCCGGATGATGTGTTCCAGGACCTCCGGGTCTGCGCGGAAGTCGATTCGAGACACGACGCCGTCGAGGACCGTGAAGTCAAACGCAACACGGGGGGAACCGCGATGAAACCATGCGGCCCCGGCGCGCCCGTCAACAAAGACGGGGAGAGCGGCCTTGGCTGCGCCGTTGAACATCGTTGCCACCGCTGTCCGCCCTTCGATCCGCGACGGGGTCCCCGCCGCTATGGCCGCGTCATCGCCGACGACCACTACGTTCGGTGCCAGCAGCTTGAGGAGTTGCTCGAAATCGCCTTGCCGCGAGGCGGCGAGGAATGCGTCCACGACTTTCCAGTCGGCGCGGCCGTGCTCCTGGCCCTGCGGGCGGATCTTGCTTCGCGCCCTCGAAGCGAGCTTGCGTGCAGCGGCTGGAGTGCTCCCGAGGATTGCGGCGATCGTGGGAAAGTCAATGCTGAAGCTGTCGTGAAGGACGAACGCGACACGCTCCGTAGGCGTGAGGCGGTCCAACACCACCTGGAGGGCGATCCCGACCGTGTCGGCGAGGGCGAGCTCATCGCTGGATCGGCGGTTCGCGACGGGGACTCGAGGTCGTCAACGAGAATGGGTTTCTCGACGCGCAGTCTGTCCAGGCACAGCCGTGTCGTGACCGTGGTCAGCCAGGCCGGCAGATTGTCGATCACGGCCTCTGTGGCGTGAAGCCGCAGCCAGGCCTGCTGGACGATGTCTTCGGCTTCCGCGCCATCGCGCAGGATGCGTCCGGCAATACGCAACAGCCGGGGACGCTCTCGCTCGAAAACTGCTGTCTCGTCCATGATCATCACGCTTTCAGTGGAGGTCTCATGTTATGGCTGACCTGTGGGCGTCGGGCCGTGAAACGGAAAGATCACTGGGTGAGAGTCTCGGTTATCGCCTTGATCTGCGCCAGTACCGCCTGCGCGTTGGCGCGCTCGAGGGTCTCCGGCCGGGCAAGGCAATCGATGTGCCGTCCGAGTCCGGGGTAGGCCAGCGGACGAAGGACCAACCCCGGGTGGTCGCGCAGGTCGGTTGTGTAACGAGGCATCAGGGCGACGCATCCGCTCGCGTCGACGATGGACGCGGCTACCGAGAATTCGTTGATCCGGTGCAGGATCCGCGCCTCGTTCCCTCCGATTCCCGCGATCAGGGCGAGAGCCTGCGTGAGCGGAAAGCCTTCGTGCACCGCGACCCATTCCTCGTCGCGAAGATCCGCCGGCTCGATTGCGGCTTTCGCTGCGAGTCGGTGATCGTGTCGGACCGCGATATCCAGGGGCTCGTACAGGAGGGGTTCCACCCGAACCGACCCCGGCCATGCGGGGCTGCCGACCAGCCGATGGGCGAGCACAAGATCATGATCGATGGTGAGAAGGGGGAAGTCCTCCTGGGCCACATCAAAATCGCTCAGCCGAACGCCGGGCAGGTCGGGCCTCCGGCAGGCCGCGATCAACGATCCGAAGACGGCCAGGCCCACGCTATGGAAGGCGGTCACGGAAACGGTGCCCAGGTGATCGCCCTGGAAACGCGCCACCGCCTGCGCGGCGCGTTCGAGTGCCACCTCGACGTCGATCGCCGCCAGCGCGAGGGCGCGCCCGGCATCCGTGAGTGCCGTCCTTCTGCCGTCCCTGAAGGTCAAGGGAGCGGGCGACTGACGTTGCAGGGCACTGATCTGCTGGGACACCGACGACGGCGTGACGTGCATCGCCGCCGCGACGGCAGCAATGCTGCCCCGGTCACCCAGCTCTCGCAACGCGCGAAGCTGACCGAGTTCCATAAGTTGAAACTAATGCATTCGACACTAAAGTGCTCTCTTGTATTACGTGAAGTCAGGCCGGACGATGGAGGAATGCCCGCCCTCCTCAGTCGATTCCGCGTCGACCTGCTCCTGCTCCTGGTGGCCGCCGCGTGGGGATCCACGTACCTCGTCGCCAAAGAACTGGTCACGCCCCAATCCGTCGTCGCCCTGCTCGCAACACGGATGCTGCTCGCTGCGGTCATCATGGCGGCCCTCGTCGCCGCACGGCGGCACCGGATCACGCAAGCGGAATTGCGATCCGGGATACTGCTCGGGATTGTGCTGGCTGCCGTGTTCGCCTTCGAAACCTTCGGGATCGCCCACACATCGGCCACGAATGCCGGAGTCATCATCAGCCTGACGATCGTATTCACGCCGATTCTGGATTCCGCCGTCTCGGGTCGCCGGCTGCCCGGCAGGTTCTTCCTGGCCGCGCTGATCGCCATCGGTGGAGTCGCCCTGCTCGCCAGCGGCGGTGTCTTCCAGGCGCCGAGCCTCGGCGACCTGCTCATGCTCGCCGCGGCCATCATCCGTGCCATCCACGTCACGTCGATGTCCAGGCTCACGGGCAACACTCCGATGAACTCGCTCCACCTCACCACGGTGCAACTCTCGACCTGCGCGATGATCTTCTCGGCGGCGTCACTGTTCTACGGCGACTCGATCCCGCACTTTCTGGCTCGTCTCGACCCCGGACGTACGGTCCTGTTCCTCTACCTCGTCGTCGCGTGCACCGTCTTCGCGTTCCTGATCCAAACCTGGGCCGTCCGACGCACCTCGCCCTCCAGAGTGAGCCTCCTCCTCGGAACTGAGCCGGTCTGGGCTGCACTTGTCGGAATCGCCGTCGCCCATGACCCGGTGGCCGTCGCCGGATACGTCGGTATCGCCCTCATCCTCGCCGGAACCGCCTGGGGCCGGTCCGTCGAGCAACGGCACCGCCTGGCCTCATCGTTCTCGCGTCAACGGATCAGCCCTTCGCGCGTGAATCCAGGTCGAGCGCATAGGTTTGCGCAGGCCTCTTCAGAAGTGAGTGTTGGAACGGCTCTCCCAACGGCCGCCATCCCTCATGCCGATAGAGATCGACAGCAGGGTGGTTGTCCGTGAGGACGGGCAGGACAGCGTGCTTGTGACCGTGGTGCTTGAGTTCCTCGGCAACACTGACCAGAAGCGCTCTCCCGAGCCCACGTCCCTGCGCGTCTGGTGCAACGGCGAGCAGGCTCACCACCGCAGCGTCGGGTGGATCGGTCGGTAGCCCTCTCTTCGGCGTTGTTGCGAGAACGAAGCCCCGGATTCCGGCACCGGTTTCCTCAGCCACGATCCAACTCTCGGCGTGGTCGAACTTCGGTCGAGCCCGTTCGGCCACTCCTGCGACGGCCGCCCCATCGCGCGTGGCGCAGGCCCGGACCCACAGCGCGACGCACTCCGCGGTGTCAGCAGCACTACCGGTGCGGAACGCGGGGGACTGGCGGGCGCTCGCCCCTCGAAGCCGGATACTCATGAATCGAGCCTAGCGACGGCCCGCCCTGCCATCCGGTGACGGGGCCTCTCGACGAGCCGATGTTGCGGCAGATCCACCGAGCGCTCGCGTCGGCCTTCCCGCCGGCCTGAGCGCTTGAACTGTTATTGAGTACCGCTGGGCCCGGGTGAGTCAGTCAGGCATCGGTCGAAGGCTTTCCAAAGACCCGGCCGATAGTGGCTGCTTGTGCTCGTTCACTGCTGGTGCGCATGCCAGAACCGACCACACGACTTCGCCTCGGTTGCGGATTGTGAGGTCAACGAGTGGCCCCGAGAGAGGCCATAGGGTCCATTCCATCTCGGCGTCCGTGCCCGTGCCGCCCGATGTCTTACGCATGATAGACAGCTTGGCTCCGCCTGTATTGGTGGCCTGGACCGACCAGTCTGACATTCGCAGACTTGCCGCCTGATCTTCGAACCGTCCGTCACGCAGTGCTGCCTCGAAGAATTCCTTGGCGCGATTGAATTCATCGTCCTCGACGAGCCAGACCTCGACGAATAGTTGCCCGTCGAGAGTCGAGACGATGACCCTATCCGTTGCGCACATATCCGTAGTGTCGCACTCTCGGGCGCCGATCGGGCCTTGCAGGTGGGCAGAATAGTCTCAAGCCAAAGGCCCGGCCGAATGCTCTGTGGAACCGGAGGAGTGACCGGGGCGATCTGATGCGCGGAGTGTGTCCGTCCGCCGCCCATCGAGGCTCAAGTACACGGGGGAGTGCATCGTATGAGCGTTCGGAGAGCCGAGTGGGGGAATGTGATTCTCGCACTGGCAATGCTCGCCGTCATTGGCGCCGGAATCCAACGCTGGTCCGTGCATGACGCGACAGGCGACTGGGACTTCTGGCCCCACGCCGTCCCCTCGAAGGTCTCATTCGCCGGACGCCACTTCGACTGCATGCCTGAGCAGACGTTGTGGGGCGAAACGGTCGACGGGCTCAGCTTGCGTGGGCTCACCGCCGGCGGCGGTGAGATCTACTCTTCGAGCGCCGAGGCGACAACGACCATCCGGGTAAAGACAAGCGACGGCGTCTACACCTGCAGCCTCATGGGTGGACTCTGAGTCTTTGCGACACTCGGGTGCCGCTAGGCTCAACTCGTTCAGCCCGGGGAAAGAGGCGCCATGTTGAGGATGAGTCGTTCGCGACGCACTCAAATGAGCCGGAATTGACGCGGCGACGACAGCGACCGAGCTTCTGGTTGGGAGTCTGCGGCGTGAGTGCGTGCGCCGTGTTGTTGGTGTACCGCGTCATTCGTGCTTCCAACGGCGGCCTTGGTGGAATGAGTGTTCTTGCGGTAGGCACCCCTCTTCTGTTTGTTTTCGGAGTGTTCGCCGTCTTCGGCTTCCAGAACGCACGCCGTTTGGCGCGAGCAGAACAGACCTTCCCTTCCGCCGTCGTCGTTCCGATGGTCGTTGCACCGCTTCTCGCCGAACGCCTTAATGTGCTTACGACTGCTTTAGAGCTGGCACGCTCTCGAGTGAAGCCGACTACATACGCGACGCTGGTCGCGGATGGGCAAGACGTGCACGTCCTGGCGGGCCGGGTTTCTGGGGCTCCTGCCGCAGTCTTCCCCTCGGATCGGGTGAGGAGTGTCGTCCTTGGATCGGCACTTGTTGGAATGCGGACGATGACTTCGATCACCATCGAGGTCGCCACCATCGAAGGGTCCGTGTCGCTCCCGGTGATACCGATGCGCCGTCGAGGCAACTGGTTGCGCGCCGTGCCTGATGCGGAAATCGCGAGGATTGCCGAAGATCTGCGGCGGATCATAGGCTGTCCAGCCAAGTCCGGGTGCGGGGAAGGGTAGAGGATACGGTCACGCAAGCCGGGGTCGCAACGGCAGCCACGGCTCTGGTCGTTGGGGCCATGGAGATCGTGGGTCGTAGTGTCCAGGCTGCGCAGTGGGGCGGCACTGAAGTGAGCTCGATCGCCCTCATCCATGCCTCGGTCGCGTCGGCCCGCGAAGCCAATTGGGGACCGTTTCACCGGCCTTCGATGACCACGCGACTATTTGAAGTGTGGGCAGAATCTGGCCAAAGGCCGAATTCGAGTCCGGAGAAAAGACATCCGTTAACGAGAAAAACCCCGGATAACCGGGGATTTCAGCGGGTGGCCCCGACGGGCGTCGATCCCGTGACCTCTCGATTTTCAGTCGAACGCTCTACCAACTGAGCTACAGGGCCAGAAAGTAACTCGAGAAGTCGCTTTCCAAGGAAAAAACCCTCTCTCGCGAAAGGGCGTTTTACCTTTGCGACCCTGACCGGACTTGAACCGGCGACCTCCGCCGTGACAGGGCGGCGCGCTAACCAACTGCGCTACAGGGCCTCACAATGAGAACCAAACGTACGTTTTCATTTATTCGGTGTTACTTGTACTGATTTACTACCTGCTTATTGTTGCACATTCAGTTAGGCAGGTTGCGTAGCCCCAACGGGATTCGAACCCGTGTTAACGCCGTGAAAGGGCGCCGTCCTAGGCCTCTAAACGATGGGGCCGAGACGCCATAAACATCATGGCTACCGACGAGTAAGCATACGGTCTCTTGGGTGAAAACCCCAAATCGGCACGTGGACCGATGCCCGCGGCGTGTCGCCCGCGCCCCGGCGCGCCCGCGAATGGCGGCCGATCCGCCCGGTTGGGGGTTAGATTCGGGTGCGATAGCGGGCGATACTGGCGCGAACTTGTTACTGTGAAAAGAGTGGCATCGTGACCAGTGTGTTCACGCGGTGCCCAATCAGGGAGTTCTATGCGCAAGGCAGTGACGAGTGACCGCGGGGCCAGCGAACAGTCGGGTCCACTCCGGCCGGCCGGCGGACGCCGCGTTCACAGTCATCGGGGCCTGTTCAGAGGCACCGCCGCAACGGCCCTCGCAACGGCCCTCGCCCTCATCGTGACGCTCGTGATTCCCGCCGGCGGCGCCCAGGCGGTCGACTACCCGAGCTGGCAGGACGTGCAGAACGCGAAGTCGAACACGGCCGCCGCGTCCGCCAAGGTCACCGAAATCCAGAATCTGATCTCGAATCTTCAGACCCAGGTCGCCCAGACCCAGGCCGAGTCCGAGAAGCGCGGCGCCGAACTCCAGGTCGCCCAGCAGAACTACGACGACGCCACCCGGCGCGCATCCGACCTCCAGGCGCAGGCCGATACGAGCAAGGCGACAGCGGACGCCGCGACGAAGCAGGCCGGTCAGCTCGCGGCCCAGCTCTACCGCACGGGAGGCACCGACCTCACCGTCAACCTCTTCCTCGACGGTGATGCGAGCGGCCAGGGCGCCGACGCCCTGCTCGCCAAGCTCGGCAGCATGAGCAAGATGGTCGAGCGCAGCACCGGCGTCCACGAGGAGGCCCAGGCCGCCACGAACTCCGCCCAGGCGCTCGGAGACCAGGCCAAGATTGCCCAGACCGAACGCGAGACCCTGAATGTCGCTGCGCAGGCCGCGATGGTCGCCGCGCAGGCGGCCGCAGAGGCCGCCGCGAGCGCTCTCGCCGAGTCAGAGTCCAAGAGTGTCGAACTCGCCGCCCAGCTCGCCTTCATGCAGGACGCGCAGGCGTCCACCACCGCGGGCTATGAGGCCGGCGTCGCCGAGCGCGCCCGTCTCGCGGCGATCGAAGCCGCCCGGGCGGCGGCGGCTGCTGCCGCGGCCGCCGCAGCCAACCGCGGCAACTCGAGCGGCGGGGCAACCGGCAGCGCCGGAGCCGGCCTCGGCGGCGGGTACATCAGCTCCCAGGGCTGGGCCGTTCCGGCCAGCGGGCGCATCACCGATGGATTCGGCCCGCGCGCATCCATCTGCGGCTCGACCGGCTGCAGCGGAACATTCCACTACGGTACCGACCTCGGCGCCAGCTGTGGCGCTCCGATTTACGCAGCCCACGACGGTGTCGTTGAATACGCCGGCCCCAATGGTACGTACGGCAACTACATCCAGATCAACAACGGCGGCGGAATTTCGACCGGGTACGCGCACATTCGTCCCGGCGGCATCTTCGTGTCGAACGGCCAGAGCGTCAGCGCTGGACAGAACATCGGCAGCGTCGGGATGACCGGGGCCGCAGATGGCTGCCATCTCCACTTCGAAGTGCGGATCAACGGCGTCAAGTCCAACGCCGTGCCCTTCATGGCAAGCAAGGGAGCACCACTTGGCTAACGACGGCACGTCCTTCACGAAACGGAAGCCCGTGCGCCTCTTCGCCGCGGCCGTCGCGATCGGCGCGGTCTCGGCATCCGTCGGCATCATCGCTCCCGCCGCCTACGGCGACCAGGGTTACCCTAGCTGGGACGACGTACAGAACGCGAAAGCCAATGAGGCGACGAAGCAGGCCGAGATCGAGAAGATCACGGCGCTGCTGACGGGCCTGCAAACGGCGGCGGATGCCGCGTCCAAGGCCTCACAAGTCGCCGCCGAGGCGTACCGGGTCTCCCAGGACGAGCTCGACGCCGCCACCCTGCGTGAGACGAGCTTGACCGAACAGGCCGCGACCGCGTCGAAGAAGGCGGACACCTCGAAGATGCGGGCCGGCCTGATCGCCGCGCACCTGGCCAAGACCGGCGCGCAGGACCTCTCGCTCAACCTGTTCCTGAACGGCAGCAGCGCCGACGACCTCCTCGAGCAGCTCGGAACCGCGAGCAAGCTCAGCGAGCAGTCCGAGACCATCTACCGGGAGGCCGTCCAGGACAAGAACTCGGCAGAGTCCCTCGGCGGGCAGGCCGCCGCGGCGACCGTCGAGCGCACCCGGCTCACGGGCGAGTCCATGACGAAGTTCGATGCGGCAAGTGGCGCGGCCCAGGCCGCGGAAGCCGCCCTCGAGGCCGAGCAGCAGAAGTCGAACGATCTCTACGGGCAGCTCGCCCTCCTCAAGGACACCACGGCAGACACCGAGCGTTCCTACCAGGCCGGTGTGGATGCCGCGGCTGCGGCGGCCGCGCTCGCTGCGGCGCAGTCCGCGGCAGCGGCCAGGGCTGCCGCAGACCAGGCGGCGTCGGCCGCGCGGGCTGCAGCCGCGTCTGCTGCTGCTGCGGCTCAAGCCCAGGCTCCGGCCGCGGGGGGCGGGAGCAATTCGGGATCCGGCAGCTCCGGGTCCGGCAGTTCGGGATCCGGCAGCAGCTCCGGCTCCGGCAGCTCGGGATCCGGCTCGTCCTCGGGCGGCGGCGCGGCGACCGCGCCCGCTCCGAACGCGAGCGCCGTGCAGACCGCAATCGCCTTCGCCCGCGCTCAGCTCGGCGACCGCTACCTCCTCGGCGGCTCGGGCCCCGACGCGTGGGACTGCTCCGGTCTGACCAAGGCCGCCTATGCCGCGGCCGGGGTCTACATCGGCACCCATTCCGCCACGAACCAGTACAACACCATGGCCAGCCAGGGCCGGCTCGTCTCCTTCAGTAACGTGCAGGTCGGGGACCTCGTCTTCTGGGGCAGCGGCGGCGACTACTACCACGTGGCCATCTACGTCGGCGGTGGCCAGGTTCTCGAGGCCCCCGACGTCGGCAAGCCCGTGCGCATCCACTCAATCTGGTCGCCCGGCGACGTCGCGTCCTACGTGGGCCGCCCCACCGGCTGACCCGACCGCCCCTCGCCCGTCCCGTCCCGCAGCGCTCGCACCCTCCCGCGCGCCATTTCCGCCGCTACGCTGCCGGCATGCCTGGCGCGCAGTGGCGCACGTGGCGCGCGAGAGCGGATGCCGGGGGGTCCGCGACGCAGAAAGGCCCCCCGGAGCGATCCGGGAGGCCTTCGTGGTGCGGCAGCGCGCGAGCGCGACGCACGAAGCGCGCTAGAGGTCAGTGGCCCTCGGCGGCGAGCTTCTTGATGCCGTCTTCGACGATCTGGTTGGCTTCGGCGGCGTCGCCCCAGCCCTCCGTCTTGACCCACTTGTTCGGTTCGAGGTCCTTGTAGTGCTCGAAGAAGTGCTCGATCTCCTTGCGGGTGTACTCCGGGATGTCGAGGACGTCCTGGATGTGGTCCCAGCGGGGGTCGCCCGCGGGAACGGCGATGACCTTGGCGTCAGAGCCGCCGTCATCCGTCATGTTGAAGACACCGACCGGACGCACCGAGACGCCGACGCCGGGGAACAGCGGGAAGTCGAGCAGCACGAGAACGTCGACGGGATCGCCGTCGAGGCCGAGGGTGTTCTCGAAGAACCCGTAGTCCGTCGGGTACACGAAGCTCGTGTAGAGCACACGGTCGAGGTAGACCCGTCCGGTCTCGTGGTCGACCTCGTACTTGTTGCGGCTTCCCCGGGGAATTTCGATTACTGCGTCATATGCGGCCATGGCCTGGTCTCTCCCTTGTTCACAGTCTCCGGATAACGTTACTGGATGGAGTCAACGCGCCGCCCGAGACTGACACCGGAGATCGCCGACATCCGCCGGGCGATCCGCGCCGTGCTGGCGGACGCCGGGCTCGGCTCCTCAGTGACGCCGCAGGCTTCCGGGTCCGAACCCTCCGCCCCGGGCGCCTCCGTCCCCGGTGCATCCGCACCAGACGCCGAAACGCGCGGCCTCGTCCTCGTCGGCCTCAGCGGCGGCCCGGATTCGCTCGCGCTCGCGGCCGGGACTGCCTTCGAGGCAGCGCGGGCGGGACTCCGCGCCGGGGCCGTGATCGTCGACCACGCCCTGCAGCCCGGGTCCGCGGACGTCGCCGCCGAGGCCGCCCGGCAGGCAGCGGCCCTCGGCCTCGACCCCGTGCTCGTCGTGCGCATCACCGTCGACCACGGCGAGAACCACCGGGGGAGTGCCGCAGACACCGACCCCGCCGAGACCTACAGCGGCCCGGAGGCCGCGGCCCGCACCGGCCGCTATGCCGCGTTCGTCCGTGCACTCGCCGACACCGGCGCGAGCCACGTGCTGCTCGGTCACACGCTCGACGACCAGGCCGAAACCGTGCTGCTCGGCCTCGCCCGCGGCTCCGGCCCGGTCAGCCTGCACGGCATGCTGCGGGTCAGCGGCGCGTACCTCCGCCCCCTGCTCGGGATCCGCCGCGCCCAGACCGTCGCCGCCTGCACGGATGCCGGCCTCACCCCCTGGACGGACCCGCACAACGCGGAACACCGGTTCGCCCGCGTCAGGGTGCGCGACACGGTCCTGCCGGCGCTCGAGCGCGAGCTCGGACCCGGTGTCGCCGAGGCACTCGCCCGCACCGCGGACCTGTTGCGGGAAGACGCCGCAGCCCTCGACGAACGCGCGGCGGAGCTCGCCGGCGGATCCTTCGAGATCGTCGCAGGCGGTATCCGTGTGCCCGTCGAGGTGCTCGCCGAACAGCCCGCCGCGCTCCGGAACCGGCTGATCCGGCTCGCGGCGGCACGCACAGTCCTACGCGCCGCCGGTGCCGGCGCTGGCACCGTCGTGATGGCCCTGCCCCGCGGGGCGACCCTGGCCGTCGGCCGGCTCGTGACCGATTGGCACGGCCAGGGCCCGCTCGACCTGCCAGGCGTTAGAGTTGTACGGCACGATGGCTGGCTCGTCTTCACCGGGCCCGGCCTCGCACGGCACGCACGGCCAACTGAATACGCACAAAGCAAAGGACCCTCCCTCCCCCATGGAACCCCGCGACATTGATGGCGACCTCACCGAAATCCTGATCGAAGAAGAGCAGATCCACGGCCGCCTCGCCGAACTCTGCCGCCGGATCGAAGCCGACTACGCGGGCAAGGATCTCCTGCTCGTCGGTGTCCTCAAAGGCGCAGTGATGGTGATGGCCGACCTGGCCCGCGAACTCAAGCATCCGATCGCGATGGACTGGATGGCGGTGAGCTCATACGGCTCCGGAACCCAGTCGAGCGGCGTCGTCCGGATCCTCAAGGACCTCGACACCGACCTGCACGGCCGCAACGTGCTCATCGTCGAGGACATCATCGACTCCGGCCTGACCCTTTCCTGGCTGATCGCGAACCTCAAGTCCCGCCAGCCGGAATCCGTCGAGATCTGCGCGCTGCTCCGCAAGCCGGACGCCGCCCGGGTCAACATCGACGTCAAGTACCTCGGCTTCGACATCCCGAACCAGTTCGTCGTCGGTTACGGCCTCGATTATGCCGAGAAGTACCGCAACCTGCGTTCCGTTGCCGTGCTCGCCCCGCACATCTACTCCTGAGAAGCGGATGCCTGCCTCGGCCTCGCATCGCGCTCAGGGCGAACACACGGTGACCGCTCAGTGCGGGCACGGTAGCCTGACAACACGATGAACGTCAAGAAGCTACTCCGCGGGCCACTCCTCTACATCATTCTGGCGATTATCGCCGTCTGGATAGGGTCGAGTCTGATCACCATGTCCGGGTTCCGAGAGATTCCGACCGCACAGGGACTCCAGTTCCTCAAGGACGGAAAGGTCTCGGAGGCCAAGATCGTCGACGGCGAGCAGCGCGTCGACCTCACACTGTCCCAGGCCGACGACAAGCTCGGCACCAAGGTGCAGTTCTACTACGTCGCTCCGCGTGGCACCGAGGTCGTCAACGCCGTCACGAGCGCCGACCTGTCCGGCGGCTTCACCGATGAGGTGCCGCAGACCAACTGGTTCGTGACCCTGCTCGGCTACCTGCTCCCCGTGATCCTGATCGGCGGGTTCGCCTGGCTGATGCTTTCGGGCATGCAGGGCGGCGGCAACAAGGTCATGCAGTTCGGCAAGTCGAAGGCCAAGCTCGTCTCGAAGGAGAGCCCGCAGGTCACCTTCGCGGACGTCGCCGGCGCAGACGAGGCCATCGAAGAGCTCGAAGAAATCAAGGACTTCCTCAAGGGGCCCGCGAAGTTCCAGGCCGTCGGAGCGCGCATCCCCAAGGGTGTGCTGCTCTACGGCCCTCCCGGAACCGGTAAGACCCTGCTCGCCCGCGCCGTCGCAGGCGAGGCCGGGGTGCCGTTCTACTCGATCTCCGGCTCCGACTTCGTCGAGATGTTCGTCGGCGTCGGCGCCAGCCGCGTCCGCGACCTGTTCCAGCAGGCCAAGGAGAACGCCCCCGCGATCATCTTCATCGACGAGATCGACGCCGTCGGCCGCCACCGCGGCGCCGGCATGGGCGGCGGGCACGACGAACGCGAGCAGACCCTCAACCAGTTGCTCGTCGAGATGGACGGCTTCGACGTCAAGGCGAACGTCATCCTGATCGCCGCGACCAACCGCCCAGACATCCTCGACCCCGCGCTGCTCCGCCCCGGCCGCTTCGACCGCCAGATCGGCGTCGACGCCCCCGACATGCTCGGCCGCAAGAAGATCCTCGAGGTGCACGCCAAGGGCAAGCCGATGGCGCAGGGAGTCGACCTCGAGGTCCTCGCCCGCAAGACCCCCGGCTTCACCGGCGCTGACCTCGCCAACGTCCTCAACGAGGCCGCCCTGCTGACCGCACGCTCGAACGCGCAGCTGATCGACAACCGCGCCCTCGATGAGGCCGTCGACCGGGTGATGGCCGGCCCGCAGCGCCGCACCCGCATCATGCGCGACAAGGAAAAGCTGATCACCGCCTATCACGAGGGCGGCCACGCCCTCGTCGCGAGCGCAATGAACAACACGGACCCTGTCACGAAAATCACCATCCTTCCCCGCGGCCGTGCCCTCGGCTACACGATGGTCATGCCGCTCGAAGACCGCTACTCCGTCTCCCGCAACGAACTCCTCGACCAGCTCGCCTACGCGATGGGCGGCCGTGTCGCGGAAGAGATGATCTTCCACGACCCGACCACCGGCGCGAGCAACGACATCGAGAAGGCCACGGCGACCGCCCGCAAGATGGTCACCGAGTTCGGCATGAGCGCCGCCGTCGGCCCGCTCAAGCTGGGCCAGGCATCCGGTGAGATGTTCCTGGGTCGTGACATGGGCCACCAGCGCGACTACTCCGAGCGCCTCGCCGAGAGCGTCGACACCGAAGTTCGCCTGCTGCTCGAGGCCGCCCACGACGAGGCATACGAGGTGCTCGGCAAGAACCGCGCCATTCTCGACACGCTCGCCGCGGAACTGCTGGAGCACGAGACCCTCGGCCAGACCGAACTCGCGCCGATCTTCGCCGGCATCGAAAAGCTCCCGCCGCGCCCGCAGTGGCTCTCGAGCGACAAGCGCCCGGTTTCCGACGTGCCGCCCATCGAGATGCCGCTGCCCAAGGCGCCCATCGAAGAGGGCATCGTCGACGGCGGAGTGTCCAGTGGAGACGCCGCAGAGACCAAGCCCAAGCGCGCGCCCGCCCGCACCCCGCGGCCCGCCACCGCCTAGGCCCCGGGTGGCAGTCGACAGGGCCCGAATCGAGGGTCTCGTCTCGGAGCTCCTCGCGGCGATCGGCGACGATCCGAACCGGCCGGGACTCGCCGACACGCCGCGCCGCGTCGCCGAGTCCTACGGGGAGTTCTTCGCCGGGCTCGGAACGGACCCGCTCGACCTGCTGCGCGACACCATCCCGGTCGGCCCGACGACGAGCGAGCTCGTGCTCGTGCGCGACCTCGACTTCCGGTCGGTCTGCGAGCATCACCTGCTCCCGTTCCTCGGCCGCGCCCACATCGCCTACCTGCCCGGCGAGAAGGTCGTCGGCCTCGGCCGGCTGCCCGCCCTCGTCGATTGCCTCGCCGCCCGCCCCCAGGTACAGGAACGCCTGACCGAGGAGATCGCGGAGGCGCTCCAGACCGGTCTGGAGCCCCGCGGCATCCTCGTTGTGCTCGACGCCGTGCACGGGTGCGTCACGATGCGCGGCGCCCGCCAGGTCAACAGCTCGACCGTCACACTCGCCGTACGCGGCGAACTCGCCGAACCGGCCCGCCGCGCCGAAGTGATGGCCCTGATCGGCGCAGGCTCATGACCCGCATCATGGGCGTGCTCAATGTCACGCCCGATTCCTTCAGCGACGGCGGCAAGTGGGCGTCGACGGATGCCGCGATCCGGCACGGTCTCCTGCTCCGGTCCGAAGGCGCGGACGTCATCGACGTCGGCGGCGAATCGACGAGGCCGGGCGCCGGCCGCGTGGCCCCCGCCGTCGAACAGGCCCGGGTTATCCCCGTGATCACCGAGCTCGCCCGGCAGGGCCTCGTGCTGAGCGTCGACACCCTCAACGCCTCGACCGCCCGCGCGGCCGCGGCCGCGGGGGCGAGCATCATCAACGACGTCTCCGGTGGCCTCGCCGACCCGTTGATGGCCAGCGTCGCCGCCGAGAGCGGACTCACTTTCATCGCGATGCACTGGCGCGGCCACGCACGTACCATGGACGACCTCGCGGTCTACGGCGACGTCGTCGCCGACGTCCGCGCCGAACTCGCCTGGCGCGTCGAGGCTCTCGTCGCCGCAGGGGTGCCACGGGAGCGGATCGTGCTCGACCCCGGCCTGGGGTTCTCCAAGCTCCCCGCCCACAACTGGGCCCTGCTCGCCAACCTCGCGGCCTTCGACATGCTCGGCCTTCCCGTCATGATCGGCGCCTCCCGCAAACGCTTCCTCGCGACCGCGCTCCCGGACGACGCCCCGATCGCCGCCCGTGACCTGCCGAGCGCCGTGGTCAGCGTGCTCGCCGCCCAGGCCGGCGCCTGGGCCGTGCGCGTGCATGACGTGGCGGCAACCCGCGCGGCCCTGAAGGTGCTTGCGCTCGTGGAGTCGGCCAGAATAGAGCCATGATCCGCGATTGCATCACTCTCACCGGGCTGCGGGTCACCGCTCACCACGGCGTCTACGACTTCGAGCGTGAGAACGGCCAGGATTTCGTGATCGACGTCACCGTCTGGCTCGACCTGCACGCCGCGGCGTCGAGCGACGACGTCAGCCGCACCATCCACTACGGCGAACTCGCGATCGAGGTGACGGAGGCGGCGGCGGTCAACCCGGTCGACCTGATCGAGACGGTCGCGGAGCGGATCGCGGGCGTCGTGCTCGCCCACCCCGCCGCCGAGACCGTGCAGGTCACCGTGCACAAGCCGCAGGCCCCGATCAGTGTCCCCTTCACCGACGTCTCCGTGCAGATCACGAGGTCCCGGCCGTGAACCCCGCCCCCGTGACGCCGAACCCCGCCCCTGAGGTGTCGCAAATCGACGTTCACGAGGCTCGCGAAGGTCGATTTGCGACACCTCACGAGGCTGTGGACGCGGTGTTGTCGCTCGGGAGCAACCTGGGTGACCGGGAGGCGACCCTCGAAGCCGCCGTCCGAGACCTCGGGAAGGTGCCCGGGCTCTCCGTCACCGGGGTATCTCCGCTCTACGAGTCCGCTGCCGTGAAACCGGACGGGGTCGACGAGGACGCTCCCCGGTACTTGAACCTGGCCGTCGGCATCCGCTTCACCGGAGACGCCCTCACCCTGCTCGACGCGGTCAACACCATCGAAAACGAGCACGGCCGGGTGCGCTCCGAGCGCTGGGGCGACCGCACCCTCGATATCGACGTCGTCGTCTTCGGGGCGCTCGAACAGGCGGATGCACGGCTCACCCTCCCGCACCCGCGTGCGGCAGACCGCGACTTCGTCCTCGCCCCCTGGCTCGACCTCGACCCGGACGCGGTGCTGCCGGGCCGCGGACCCGTGTCCGGTCTCCTCGCCGCGATCGGTTCGACCGTGCGCCGCTATCCGGCCCAGGAGGCGAGCCGATGAAGCGCACGCGTGCTTCCGTGATCGTCGCCTGGGTGCTCGGCGCCCTCGTCGGCGGGCTGCTGCTCGAGCTTGCGCTCGCGGCCGCCGGCCGTTCGATCCTGCTGCCGCCGGCGAGCCTCGCCCTCGCCCTCGTGCTCTGCGCGATCGTGGTCTTCGGCCTGGCCTGGCCGATCCGGAAGTCCACGAGAGGCGCCCTGGACGGCAAGCCGCGCAAGCCGGTCAACCCGTTCATGGCGGTTCGCGTCGCCGCGCTCGCAAAGGCATCCGCGTACAGCGGGGCCTTGCTGCTCGGAGCCGCCGGCGGCCTCGGCCTCTATCTGCTGACCCGTTCGGTGACTCCGGCGGTAGCATCGGTATGGCTCACCATTGGGATGGCGTTCGGCGCAGCGGTCCTCCTGGTGAGTGGTTTGGTTGCCGAGCATTTCTGTACTCTCCCTCCGGACGACGACGAGAACAGCAAACGAGGAGAAGTGCGTGCCTGACACCACTGAGGGATTCGCCGCCCCGGTACCCCCTGCCCCCGCACCCGTTGCCGTGTCGGTTTCCGAACCGGCACCCGAACTCGCCCAGACCCTCGACCCGGCCGGTCGCCTCGAACTGCCCGTCGCCGGCGAGTGGAAACGGGTCTCTCCGCGTTACGTCGTCGTCGAAATCGTCGGGACGGTGATCTTCGGACTCGTCCTCTGCGCCGGCGCGACCGCCCTCTGGCTCCTCGCCGAGGTCTCCTGGGCGCCGATCGTGCTCGCCCTGATCGTCGTCGTGACCCTGGTCGTCGTATTGTTCGAGCCCCGCCGGGTGCGCTCGATCGGCTACCAGCTCCGGCAGGACGACCTCCTCTTTCGCCGCGGCATCATGTTCCAGCGTTTCGTCTCGGTGCCGTACGGCCGGATGCAGCTCATCGACGTCACCCGCGGCCCGGTCGCCCGCTGGCTCGGCCTCGCCGACCTCAAGTTCGTCACCGCCGCCGCATCCTCCGGCGTGCTCGTTCCCGGCCTCGCCTTCGATGACGCCGAGGCGCTCCGTGACCGGCTCATCGAACTCGCCGAGAGTCGCCGGGCGGGACTGTGACCACCCTCGCCGACGGGGAGTGGCACCGGCTGCACCCGGCGAGCCCGCTGCTGCGCGGCGGACTCTTCATCGTGGCTATCCTCGGTTTCATCATCAGCAACCTCCGTGAGCGCCTGATCGACTTCTTCTTCCACGTGCCGACCTACGGCGACGACCCGATCGACGAGCTCTTCCGCCGTGGCGCGGTCGGCTGGGCGCTGCTCGGGGTCGTCGTTATCCTCGTCGTGATCCTGGTCGCCTTCTACCTGTCGTGGCGGATGCACACCTTCCGCGTCAGCGGCGAGGTCGTCGAGGTGCGCAGCGGGCTCGTCTTCCGCAGCAACCGCCGCGCCCGCCTCGACCGCATCCAGGGCGTCAACATCGTGCGCCCGTTCATCCCGCGGCTCTTCGGTGCAGCGAAACTCGAAGTCAGCGTCGCCGGCCAGGACGCCAACGTGCACCTCGCCTACCTCGGCTCCGCGGCAGCGGATGCCCTCCGCCGCGACATCCTGCACCTCGCCTCCGGAGCCCGCGCGGCCGCGGCACTTCCCTCCGATGCCGCGCCCGACGCCGCGGCGGAGGGCGAGGACTGGGTCGAGCACGCGGGCACCCGGGCGGCGGGCAGTGCCCTCGGCCCGTCCCTCGGCAGTGCCATCGGCACCGCGGCCGGCGGCATCGCCGGCGGGATCGGCGGCTTCGCGACCGACCGGGCCCACGAGTTCTTCGCCCCCGAGCTCGACCCGGACGCCGCGCCGCCCGAATCCGTTGTGCGGATCCCCCCGGGTCGCCTGATCGGCTCCGTGATCTTCAGCGGCTTCACCGTGTTCGTGCTGATCGCGATCGCGGTGCTGATCTGGAGCGTCTCCGCCGGCGGCAGCGGCTGGCTGCTCATCGCGATCTTCCCCGGACTGATCGGGAGCCTCAGCTTCTACGTCAACCGCTTCACGAAGTCCCTGCGCTACAGCATCGCGGGCACGCCGGACGGGGTGCGCGTGGGCTTCGGCCTGCTCTCGGTGAGCAACGAGACGCTCCCGCCCGGCCGCATCCATGCCGTGCGGGTCTCGCAGCCGTTGATCTGGCGCCCGTTCGGCTGGTGGCAGGTGCGCATCAACACCGCTGGCCACTCCACGAACAAGGGCGCCGCCGGCGAGGCGCACACCACCACCCTCCCGGTCGGCACACTCGCCGACGTCGCCAGGGTGCTCGAACTGATCCTGCCCGGTTTCGACAGCGACTCCGGCTCCGAGAACGGCCGGGAGAAGCTGCTCGTCGACCACGGCGTGCGCTCACCCGGCGGTGACGACGGCTACACCAACGCGCCGCGCCGGGCCGCGTGGCTCCGTCCGTTCTCCTGGCGGCGCACGGGCTTCACCGTCGCAGCCGACACGGTGCTCCTGCGCCGGGGTTTCGTCAGCCGGGAACTCACGCTCGTGCCGCTCGCCCGGCTGCAGAGCATCGCGATCGAACAGGGCCCGATCCAGCGGATGCTGCGCCTCGCGAAGCTCCGGGTGCACACCGTCGCCGGCCCGGTCGTCGCCACCCTCCCGGTCATCGACGTCCGAGAGGGGGAGCGCCTGTTCGAGCGCCTCTCCGCGGGAGCGATCTCGTCCGCTCGCGCCGACACCAGTCATCACTGGGCCGACCCCGGGCATCCGCTGAACCGGGCGATGCCAGACCGGCCGGCGCAGACCCTCGCACCGGCAGCGGAGGCGGCGCTGTGAGCGCCCGCCCCGGGCGTCTCGGCATCGGCATCGTCGGTGCCGGCAGGGTCGGCCCGATCCTCGGAGCCGCCCTCGCCGGAGCCGGCCACGCGATCGTCGGCATCTCGGCGATCTCGCAGTCCAGCCGCGACCGGGCGGAGGCGATCCTGCCGTTCGTGCCGATCCTGACCGTGCCCGAGATCGTCGAACGCAGCGAACTCGTGATCCTCGCCGTGCCGGACGCCCAGCTCGCGAGCCTCGTCGCCGGGCTCGCCGCGACGAACACGTGGCAGGCCGGGCAGCTCGTGCTGCACACCTCGGCGAGGTTCGGCATCGGGGTGCTCGCGCCGGCGCTCGCCCAGGGCGCGATCCCGCTCGCCATCCACCCCGCGATGAGCTTCACCGGCACGAGCATCGACCTCGCCCGCCTCGCCGACAGCTATTTCGCCGTCACCGCGCCGACCCCCGTGCTCCCGATCGGGCAGGCGCTCGTCGTCGAGATGGGCGGGGAGCCCGTCGTCGTCGCCGAGGGGGATCGGGCCCGCTACGCCGAGGCCGTCGAGATCGCCACCGCGTTCTCGACGTCCATCGTCGACCAGGCCGCAGCCCTGCTGACCTCGATCGGCATCGACCGGCCGGGCGGCGTGATCGGCCCGCTGATGCGCTCCGCGATGGAGAACGCCCTCTCCCGCACCGCGCCGGACCGCCTCGACCTGTCGGCACTCGACGACGACCTCGACGACCTCGACGATGCCGTCGACCCCGAAGACCCCACCGGCCAGAACGACCGCACCGACCGCACCACAACGGAGGACGAGTGAACGTGCTCATCAAACCAGAAGTCATCGGCACCATCGACGGGCTGCGCGAGCGCATCGCCGCCGCGAAGAGGCGTGCAGAGCCCGGCCCGGCAGCGCGGGTCGTCCTCGTCCCCACCATGGGAGCCCTGCACGCGGGGCACCTGTCGCTCGTGCGTCGCGCCCACGCCCGCGGCGGCATCGTCGTGGTCTCGATCTTCGTCAACCCGCTCCAGTTCGGGCCCACCGAGGACCTCGCGTCCTACCCGCGCACCCTCGACGCCGACGTCGCGGCGCTCGCCGCTGAGGGTGTCGCGTTCGTGTTCGCGCCCGAGGTGTCCACGATGTACCCGGACGGCGCCGCGGACACCCGCGTCACCGCCGGCCCGGTCGCCGCCCTCCTCGAGGGCGCCGTGCGCCCTGGCCACTTCGACGGCATGCTCACGGTCGTGACCAAGCTGATCAACATCGTCGGCCCCGACGTCGTCGTCTTCGGACAGAAGGACGCCCAGCAGGTCTTCCTCGTGCAGCAGGCGTTCGCCGACCTCAACGTGCGCACCGAGATCGATGTCGTCCCGATCGTGCGCGAGGCAAGCGGGCTGGCCCTCTCCAGCCGCAACCGCCGGCTCGAACCCGCGGACAAAGAGGCGGCCCTGGCCCTCTCCGCGGCGCTCACGGCCGCGGTCGCAGCCGCCCCCGACGGGCTGCAGGCGGCCCAGGTCGCCGCGCACACGATCCTCGCCGCCCAGCCACTGGTTAAGCTGGACTATCTCGTGGTCGTGAGCCCGCAGGACTTCCAGCCGGTCGCGGCGGGCTTCACCGGCCCGGCACGGATGCTCGTCGCCGCGCATGTCGGCAGCATCCGGCTGATCGACAACGAGGCCATCGACCTCGGAAGCGCACCCGCCTGAAGCGCTCGCCCGAAGCATCCGCACGACCCGCATGACCGCACGACGCGCACGACCGCACGAGCACGACCTCGCACCTGCACGAACCTGAATCGCCAACGGAGATCCGCATGAGCCAGCACACCGAAACGACCGAGCCGACCGAGCCGACCGCCGAGCAGGCGGTGCAGGCCGAGCAGGCCGAGCAGGTCAGGGTCGAGCAGGAGAACAGCGAGCAGAAGCTCGTGCGCCTCGCCAAGCGCGACCGCCTCATCCAGGCGGCAACCACGCCCGGCGGTGGGGCATACCCGGTCGGCGTTCCCGTCACCGACACGATCCCCGCCGTTCGTGCCCGCTTCGGCGACCTCGAAGCGGATGCCGTCACGGGCGTCACCGTCGGCGTCGCCGGCCGCGTGGTGTTCCTCCGCAACACCGGCAAGCTGTGCTTCGCGAGTCTCCAGGCCGGCGACGGCAGCCGGATCCAGGCCATGGTCTCCCTCGCCGCCGTCGGCGTCGACTCCCTCGCCGCCTGGAAGGACCTCGTCGACCTCGGCGACCACCTCTTCGTCGCCGGAGAGGTCATCTCCTCCCGCCGTGGCGAGCTCTCCATCATGGTCACCGAATGGCAGGTCGCCGCGAAGGCCTTGCTGCCGCTGCCGAACCTGCACTCCGAGCTGAGCGAGGAGACCCGGGTGCGGAGCCGCTACCTCGACCTGATCAGTCGCGAGCAGGCCCGCCGCAGCGTCATCCAGCGCTCGCAGACCGTCGCGAGCCTGCGGAAGACCTTCACGGACCGGAACTTCCTGGAGATCGAGACGCCGATGCTCCAGGTGATGCACGGCGGAGCATCCGCTCGCCCGTTCTCGACCCACAGCAACGCCTTCGACACCGAACTCTTCCTGCGCATCGCGCCGGAGCTGTTCCTCAAGCGCGCGGTCGTCGGCGGCATCGACCGGGTCTACGAGATCAACCGCAACTTCCGCAACGAGGGTGCAGACTCGACGCACTCTCCCGAATTCGCGATGCTCGAGGCCTACGAGGCATACGGAGACTACAACTCGATCGCCGACCTCACCCAGACGCTGATCCAGAACGCGGCGACGGCGGTCTCGGGCTCGCACGTCGTGACCTGGGCGGACGGCACCGAGTTCGACCTCGGCGGCGACTGGGACCGGATCGGCATGTACGACAGCCTGTCCGCCGCGGTCGGCCGCACGATCTCCCCGGAGACCCCCCTCGCCGAGCTGCAGGAGCTCGCGGCCAGGGAGGACGTCGCGGTCGAGCACCCCATCCACGGCAAGTACGTCGAGGAACTCTGGGAGCACTTCGTCAAGGGCGGCCTCACCCGGCCCACCTTCGTGATGGACTTCCCCGTCGACACGAGCCCGCTCGTGCGCGGGCACCGTTCGGTGGCCGGCGTCGTCGAGAAGTGGGACCTCTACGTGCGCGGCTTCGAACTCGCGACCGGGTACTCCGAGCTCGTCGACCCGGTCATCCAGCGGGAGCGTTTCGTCGAGCAGGCCCGCCTCGCGGCCGGCGGCGACCCGGAGGCGATGCGCCTCGACGAAGAGTTCCTGCGCGCCCTCGAGTACGGCATGCCGCCGACCGGTGGCATGGGCATGGGCATCGACCGGCTGCTGATGGCCCTCTCCGGCCTCGGCATCCGCGAGACCATCCTCTTCCCGTTGGTAAAGTGAAGGCCATGAACACCCAGCCGCAGGACGACACCACCCCGGACGAGCCTTCCCAGGCAGCGGATGCCATCGACAAGGCTCCGACGGACTCGGCCTCCGAGCCCAAAGCGCCCAAGGAGCGCCAGCCGATCACGACCAACCGCATCGTGCTGTGGGTGATCGTCGCCGCGATCGGGATCTACTTTGTCGGCACCGGCCTCTACGGCATCCTCGTCAAGTAGTCTGAGGGAACTATGGACTTTTTCTGGGGTGCGTTCTTCTCGATCCTGCCGACGGTCGCGCTCGGATTGATCTTCTGGGTCATCATGCGCTCGATCCTCAGGGCCGACCGCACCGAGCGGAAGGTGTATTCGGAGATCGAGGCCGAAGAGCGCGCGAAGCTCGGGCTCGAAAAGCCCGTCACCTAACCTCGCATGTTCGGCATCGACATCTCGACCTTCATCCTCATTGTGGCCTTGGTCGTCGATTTCACCATCCGCGTCGTCGCCATCATCGTCGTACCCCGCAACCGTCGCCCGACGTCGGGTATGGCCTGGTTGCTCGCGATCTTCTTCATTCCCTACATCGGTGCCCTCCTCTTCCTGATGATCGGCTACCGCACCCTGCCGAAGAAGCGGCTGGAGATGCAGGAGGAGATCAACCAGTTCATCCTCGAGAGCACCGACGGGATCGAGCAGGTGCGTCGCGACCACCCGTGGCCCGGCTGGCTCGAATCCGTGGTCGAGCTCAACCGCAACCTCGGGGCGATGCCGCTCGTCGGCGGCAACACCGCGCGCCTGCTCGGCGACTACGAGGCGACCTTCGCCGAGATGATCGTCGACATCGACAAGGCCGAGAGATGGGTGCACGTCGAGTTCTACATCCTCTCCCTCGACAAGACCACCGCACCGTTCTTCGACGCGATGGAGCGCGCGGTGCAGCGCGGCGTGACCGTGCGGGTGCTGATGGACCACATCCAGTCGATGCGTAAGCCCGGCTACCGCAAGACCCTCCGCCGGCTCACCGAATCCGGGGTCAAGTGGGAGCTCATGCTCCCGTTGCAGCCGTTCAAGGGCAAGTGGCAACGGCCGGACCTCCGCAACCATCGCAAGCTCGTGACCGTCGACGGCGTCGTCGGCTACATGGGCTCGCAGAACATCATCGACCGCACCTACAACATGAAGTCGAACATCCGGCGCGGGCTCAAGTGGAAAGACCTGATGACCCGGCTCGAGGGCCCGATCGTCGCCGGGCTCAACGCGATCTTCATCACCGACTGGTACGGCGAGACGAACGAGCTCCTCACCCGCGACATCCAGGCGGTGCAGCCCACGACGGCGCCGCACACCCTGGACTGCCAGGTCGTGCCGAGCGGGCCGGGGTTCGAGGGCGAGAACAACCTGCGGCTCTTCCTCGCGCTGCTCTACTACGCGCAGGAACGCATCGTGATCACGAGCCCGTACTTCGTGCCCGACGAGTCGATCATGTACGCGATCACGACCGCGACCCAGCGCGGGCTGCACGTCGAGCTCTTCGTCTCCGAGATCGGCGACCAGGCCCTCGTCTACCACGCCCAGCGGTCGTACTACGAGGAACTGCTCCGGGCCGGTGTGATCATCTACATGTATAAGGCCCCGTACGTGCTGCACGCCAAGCACTTCACGATCGACGACGAGGTCGCGGTGATCGGGTCGAGCAATATGGACATGCGCTCGTTCAGCCTCAACTTCGAGGTGTCCCTGATGGTGCGCGGCCGCAGCTTCGTGCGCGACCTGCGCGCGGTCGAGGACGGCTACCGGGCCGACAGCAAGTTGCTCACCCTCGATGACTGGATGAAGCAGCCGCTGCGCTCCACCATCCTCGACAACCTCGCCCGCCTCACCTCCGCCGTCCAGTAGCCCCCGCCCCCGCTTTCGCGAGCTGAGTTGCTGGGCGCGGCTCAGGCGCGGGGCTTGAGGCGCACCGTCGGGAGCTCGGGGGCGGGGAGTGCGGGCCCCGGGTAGCCGGCGACCGTGCCGAAACGACCGACGGCATCCGCCCCCTCGATGACCTCGGACTGCCACTCGGCCCGCCACCCGGCGATCTCCTCGTGGCTGCGGCCGATGAAGTTCCACCACATCACGAGCTGCTCCTGGAACGGTTCGCCGCCGAGCAACAGCACCCTGGCCGGGTGCCTGGCGTGATTCTCCAGGCGGATGCCGCCGCGCCCTGCCCCGAGGTGGCCCAGCTCGCTGCGCGCGAGCGTGACGCCCTCGAGGAGCACCGGGCCGCGATCGACGAGCACCCCGTGTTCGAACGCGGGGTCGAGGTTCAGGTCGAGCGTCGCGCCGGAGGGGAGGTCGACCTGGGCGCCGAGCACCGGGCTGTAGACCCGGGCCGCCGAGACGACGGGGCCGAGCGTGCCGATGAACACCCGCGCGGTCGCCCCGCCGCCGAGGGGCGTCTGCGGAACCTCGTGGTGTTCGAAGTGCGGCGCCTGGTGCCGGTGCTCCTCGGGCAGTGCGAGCCAGAGCTGAACGCCGTGCAGTACGCGGGTCTCCGGCGTCGACACCTCGGAGTGGCTGATGCCGCGCCCTGCGGTCATCAGGTTGAGCTCGCCGGGGAGCACCGGCGCGTGGCTGCCGGCGCTGTCGCGGTGCTCGATCTCCCCTTCGAAGAGCCAGCTGACGGTCTGCAGACCGGTGTGCGGATGCGGCGGCACGACCATGCCGCGACGGGCGCCGTCCGCGCCGTCTCCCGATGCCTCCTCGCGAGCGCCGGTGCCGGTTGTGGTCGCCTGTGCAGTTTCGAGGGCGATCGGGGGTGCGATCTCGTCTGGCCCGTAGTGGTCGATGAAACACCAGGCCCCGATCGTGGACCGACCGCGTTGGGGCAGGGTGCGGCGCACGTTCATGGCGCGGGGGCCGCCGAGCGGCACGTCCCGCGGGAGCAGCAGGAGCACCGGGCCGCCGGCATCCGCCGTGTGGCCGGGGGCGGTTCGCGCACCAGCGGGGCCAGTGCTCGCATCCACCGAACCGGAGGGAGCCGTGGTCGCCACGGGTCCCTCGGCGCCGGCGATCACGAGCTCGGAGGGGTCACGTTCGAGGTTGCTCACGCTCGCAGCCTAGGCGCAACTGCGGCGCCGGCGCACGAAGCACTGGCGCCACACCCCCCCGAACGGTCACGATGGACCTGTCGAGTCATCGTCGCGTCCGTAAACGCCTCTCTCCAGGAGCCGCAATGTCTGATCAGACCCCAGCCGCGCCCGCCCACGCTTCGCCCGCCCCCGCTCCCGCGACGGCCCCTCCGGCAGCGCCCGGCACGGGGGAGACGCCTGCCGCCGTCGAGGACCTGCTCCCCGGGCTCGGCGCGCTCTACGAGGACCTGCACCGGAACCCCGAGCTCTCCTTCGCCGAGCACCGCACCGCTGCCCTGCTCGCCGGGCGGTTACGCTCCCTCGGCTACGCGGTGACCGAAGGCGTCGGCCGTACCGGCGTTGTCGGTATCCTGCGCAACGGCGCCGGGCCGACCGTGCTGCTGCGCGCCGACATCGACGCCCTGCCCGTCGCTGAGGCCACCGGGCTGCGCTATGCGAGCACGATCACCCAGGTCGGCGTCGACGGCGTGGAGTCGCCGGTCATGCACGCCTGCGGCCACGACATGCACGCCACCTGGCTGATCGGCGCCGCCGCCATCCTCGCCGGGCAGCGCGCCGACTGGTCCGGCACCCTTCAGCTCGTGTTCCAGCCCGCCGAGGAGCTCGGCGCCGGCGCCGCCGCGATGATCGACGACGGCTTCTTCGACCGCTTCGGAACGCCCGACATCACCCTCGGCCAGCACGTCACCCCGTGGCCGGCCGGCGAGCTGCTCTACCGTGCCGGGAGCGTCATGACCGCGGCCGATTCGATCCGCATCGTGCTGCACGGCACGGGGTCACACGGATCCACCCCCGAGCAGTCCGTCGATCCCGTCGTGCTCGCGGCATCCGTCGTCTTGCGCCTGCAGACGATCGTGTCGCGCGAGATCGCCGCCGCCGACTTCGGCGTGCTCACGATCGGCACCCTGCACGCCGGCACCAAGCAGAACATCATCCCCGACTCTGCCGAGCTCGGCATCAGCATGCGCACCTACGAACCGCTCGTGCGTGAGCGGATGCTCGCCGCCATCACCCGGATCGTCACCGGCGAGTGCGAGGCGGCCGGTTCGCCGCGCCCGCCGGAGATCGAGGTCACCTTCTCGGTGCCGGCCCTGGTCAACGAGCCGGCCGTGACGGCCGAGTTCGCTGCACTGTTCACCGAACGCTTCGGCGCCGGCCGGGTGGGCGTCGGCCCGCAGGCGGCGCCGAGCGAGGACTTCGGCCTCTGGGGCACCCGCGCAGGCTGCCCGTCCTTCTTCTGGTTCACCGGTGGCGGCGACCCCGCCGCGTTCCGTGCCGCGATCGCCGCCGGCCGCATGCAGGACGTGCACTTCAACCACTCGCCGTTCTACGCTCCGGTACAGGACCCCACGATCCAGACCGGCGTCGAGGCCATGGTGGCCGCGGCCCGCCATGCCCTCGCCCGCTGACCGTCAGGGTCGGTCGGGAGGGTCAGCGGGCGCGGTCCTGCCGGGGCACGACGACGGTCTTGATGATCAGCAGGATCGAGGCCGTGACCGGGATCGCGATGAGCGCCCCGAGCATCCCGAGCAGTGCCCCGCCGGCGATCGCCCCGATCACCACGAGTGAGCCGGGCACGGCGATCGCCTTGTTCATCACCCGCGGGGTGAGCACGTAGGCCTCGATCTGCAGGTACACGAGGTAGTAGAGGCCGATCCAGAGTGCCGTCGCGGGGGAGGCGAGCAGGGCGACCGCGACCACGATCGCCGCGGCGAACACCGAGCCGATCAGCGGCACGAGCGCGAGCGCGAAGACCACGACCGCGAGCACCCCCGCGAACGGCACGCCGATGATCAGCATCGCCACGAGGCCGAGGCCCGAGTTCAGGCACGAGAGCAGCAGCATCCCGTTCACATAGCCGCCGATCGAGCCGGTGATCTGCTCGGAGATGTCGATGAAGCCCGGCCGGCGCGGGCGTGGCACGAGCGCGTACAACGCCTTCTTCATCGGGTCGAGCGACGCGAGGAAGTACAGGCTCAGGATGAGCACGATCATCCCGCCGGTGATCCCGTTGATGAGGCCGACGCCGACCTTGACCAGGCCGGAGCCCACGAACAACCAGCTCGCCGGGTCGGTCGCGAGGGCGATGAGTCCCTCGAAGAGAGCGGGCAGGTCGATGATCCCGAGCTGGTCCGACAACAGGATGAACCAGTCCTGGTGCTCCAGGCCGACCAGGTAGCCGGGCGCCAGTTGGGCGAAGGTCACGACCTGCCGCACGACCACGGGAACGACGAGCAGTACGAGCAGCACGGCGATGACGGTGAGGGTCACGAACACGAGCCCGATGGCGAGCGGGCGGCGCAGGCCCCTGCCGACGAGCAGCCGCACCACGGGATCGAGGCCGAGGGCGATGAACAGGGCGGCGCCGATCGAGATCAGGATCGTCGAGAGCGACGCAAGCGCGACCCCGAGCACCACGGCAGAGAGCACCCCGAGCGCCCCGACGAATCCGGCGATGAAGGGCGATCGCAGCGTCGTGGCGACCGCGAGCGGCTCGTCCTGCCGAGCGGATGCCGCCACGCGGCCCCAGCGCACCCCCGGCGTCACGCGCGGCCGGGACGCCCGGCTCCGGGCATCCGCCTCATGCGGCCGGTTCTTCGTGAGACCGTTTTTCGCCCGGGCCGTGACCTGCGGATTGTCCACGCCGTCCATGCTGCTGCCTCTCGCCGCCGTCGACCCGGTGCGGCTGCCGCACGGACCCGATGATGAGGGTATTACCCACTCAAGCGACGCCGCAAGGATTGCCGGCCGCAGACATCCGTCACGCCTGCGGCGAACAGAGGCGCGCTTTGGTTGCTTCCCTCGTTACTCTCGATGTATCGGCGCCACACCTGCCCCTGGTGCCAAGGGAGTGATCACATGTTTGAGAGATTTACCGACCGAGCTCGTCGTGTCGTCGTTTTGGCCCAGGAAGAGGCCAAGATGCTCAACCACAACTACATCGGCACCGAGCACATCCTGCTCGGGCTGATCCACGAGGGTGAAGGCGTCGCCGCCAAGGCCCTCGAGAGCCTGGGCATTTCGCTCGACGCCGTGCGCGAGCAGGTCCAGGACATCATCGGCCAGGGCCAGCAGCAGCCGACCGGGCACATCCCGTTCACGCCGCGCGCCAAGAAGGTGCTCGAGCTGAGCCTCCGTGAGGCCCTGCAGCTCGGCCACAACTACATCGGCACCGAGCACATCCTGCTCGGCCTCATCCGCGAGGGTGAAGGCGTCGCCGCCCAGGTGCTCGTCAAGCTCGGCGCTGACCTCAACCGGGTGCGCCAGCAGGTCATCCAGCTCCTGTCCGGCTACCAGGGCAAGGAGCAGGTCCAGGTCGGTGCCAACGAGACGGCGAGCGGACCGGCGGGCAGCCAGATTCTCGACCAGTTCGGCCGTAACCTCACCCAGGCCGCGCGCGAGAACAAGCTCGACCCCGTGATCGGTCGTGAGAAAGAGATCGAACGGGTCATGCAGATCCTGTCCCGGCGATCGAAGAACAACCCGGTCCTGATCGGGGAGCCCGGCGTCGGCAAGACCGCTGTCGTCGAGGGCCTCGCCCAGGCCATCGTCAAGGGTGATGTGCCCGAGACGCTCAAGGACAAGCAGCTCTACTCGCTCGACCTCGGCTCGCTCATCGCCGGAAGCCGCTACCGCGGTGACTTCGAGGAGCGCCTGAAGAAGGTCACCAAGGAGATCCGCACCCGCGGCGACATCATCATCTTCATCGACGAGATCCACACCCTCGTCGGTGCCGGTGCCGCTGAGGGCGCCATCGACGCGGCGTCGATCCTCAAGCCGCTTCTCGCCCGCGGTGAGCTGCAGACGATCGGTGCGACGACGATCGACGAGTACCGCAAGCACTTCGAGAAGGATGCCGCGCTCGAGCGCCGCTTCCAGCCGATCCAGGTCGCGGAGCCGTCCCTTCCTCACACCATCAACATCCTCAAGGGACTGCGCGACCGGTACGAGGCGCACCACAAGGTGTCCATCACCGACGGCGCCCTCGTGGCCGCGGCGAACCTCGCCGACCGCTACGTGTCCGACCGGTTCCTCCCGGACAAGGCCATCGACCTGATCGACGAGGCCGGCGCGCGCCTCCGCCTCTCGATCCTGTCGAGCCCGCCCGAGCTGCGCGAATTCGACGAGAAGATCGCCGTCGTCCGCGCCGCGAAGGAGACCGCGATCGAGGACCAGGACTTCGAGAAGGCCGCCGGCCTGCGCGACGAGGAGAAGAACCTCCTCGGCGAGCGACTGCGCCTCGAGAAGAAGTGGAAGTCCGGCGACGTCAAGACGACCGCCGTCGTCGACGAGGGCCTGATCGCCGAGGTGCTCGCCCAGGCGACCGGCATCCCGGTGTTCAAGCTCACCGAGGAGGAGTCGTCACGGCTCGTCTTCATGGAGAAGGCCCTGCACCAGCGTGTCATCGGCCAGGAAGAGGCCATCTCGGCGCTCGCCAAGACCATTCGACGCACCCGTGCCGGACTCAAGGACCCGAAGCGCCCGAGCGGTTCGTTCATCTTCGCCGGCCCCACCGGCGTCGGCAAGACCGAGCTCGCCAAGGCGCTCGCCGAGTTCCTCTTCGATGACGAGGCCGCCATGATCTCGCTCGACATGAGCGAGTACGGCGAGAAGCACACCGTGTCGCGCCTGTTCGGTGCGCCTCCCGGGTTCGTCGGCTTCGAAGAGGGCGGCCAGCTCACCGAGAAGGTGCGCCGCAAGCCGTTCTCCGTTGTGCTGTTCGACGAGATCGAGAAGGCCCACCCGGACATCTTCAACTCCCTCCTCCAGATCCTGGAAGAGGGCCGGTTGACGGATGGCCAGGGTCGCGTGATCGACTTCAAGAACACCGTGATCATCATGACCACGAACCTCGGCACCAAGGACATCAGCAGCTCGCCCGTCGGCTTCCAGCTCTCGGGCGACACGACGACCGGCTACGAGCGGATGAGCGGCAAGGTGAAGGAGGAGCTCAAGAAGCACTTCAAGCCCGAGTTCCTCAACCGCGTCGACGAGGTCATCGTCTTCCCGCAGCTGACCAAGCCGGAACTGCTCCAGATCGTGGACCTGTTCATCAAGCGCCTCAGCGACCGCCTGCTCGACCGCGACATGACCGTCGAACTGACGATCCCCGCGAAGGAGCACCTGATCGAGGTCGGCTTCGACCCCGCTCTCGGCGCCCGGCCGCTGCGCCGTGCGATCCAGCGCGAGGTGGAGGACCGTCTCTCCGAGAAGATCCTGCAGGGCGAGCTCAACGCGGGTGACCACGTGCACGTCGACTTCCTCGCCGGCGAGTACGTGTTCACCACGACGGCGCGTGCCACGCCCGTGTCCATCGGCGTGAACGCCTCGGCCGCGCTCGGCACCGGGTCGGGCACGCCCGACCTCGCGGTCGCAACGGACTAAGCACCCGACGCACGACAACCTGGAGGGGCCAGGCGGCTACATCCGCCTGGCCCCTCCTGCGTGCCCTTGCTCAATAGACTGGGTGTGACGCACACGAGCACGGGCGAGAGGGCTGGCATGCAGGAGCAGGAGTATTCGGTACGCCGGGCGCGCACGAGCGACGTCCCGCGCATCCAGACCCTGGTGGCGCCGCTCGTCCAGGAGCGCATCCTGCTCGGCAAGGAAAGCGTCGTCTTCTACGAGGCCGTCCAGGAGTTCCGCGTCGTCGAAGACACCGCAGGCGAACTCATCGGCGTCGGTGCCCTGCATGTGATGTGGGAGGACCTCGGCGAGGTGCGCACCCTCGCTGTGACTGCCGACTGGCTCGGCCGCGGTGTCGGCCACGCCCTGCTCGCCCGCCTCGAAGCGGATGCCCGCGAGCTCGGCCTCTCCCGACTGTTCTGCCTCACGTTCGAGGTGCCCTTCTTCACCCGGCACGGATTCACCGACATGGGCTCGGAGACCGTCGACCCGCTTGTCTACGCCGAACTCGTCCGCTCCCACGATGAGGGCGTCGCCGAATTCCTCGACCTGGCCAGGGTGAAGCCCAACACGCTCGGCAACACCAGAATGGTGAAGCGGCTCGGCTGAGGCCGGGAATCCGCGCCGACACGCAGCGCCTTCCCGGGGCGGCGGCGCAAAGCTCGTTAGCCTTGGGGCATGTCGACGATCAAACATCCGGTCGGCCCCCAGTCAAGCAAGGTCTACTGGCGCCGCCGCCTCATCGTGGGTCTTGGCCTGCTCTTCGTGATAGTCATCATCGTGCTGATCGTGGTGCGCCCGGGATCCGGCGGTGGCCAGCCGGCCCCGACCCCCACGCCGACCCCGACCGCCGGCGCTGACGCCGCCGCTCCCGCCGCCGCTCCCGCCGCCGCTCCCGCCG